>JANRLG010000148.1:0-66416 GCA_033762835.1 Thermoanaerobaculia bacterium | reverse complement strand
GTGCGGCGTCCAGGCACGCGCCGTCTTCGGCGCGACCCGAAGGGCTCGGCCTGGACGACCACCCGCGCCCCCGCAGAATCGAAACCAGAGGGCCGAAGATCGGGAGGGGGCGAAGTGCCGGCCCGGCCGGCGGCGATCAAGACCACCACCGACCGGGAGGGGCGCCGAAGGCTGGGGGAAGGAGGGCACGGACGGTGCCGGGTGGGAGAGGGCCGAGCGGCGGCAGTCGGCCGGGTTTACCCCGCCGGTCCTCCAGTGGACGACAACGGACGAACACGAACCACAAAGCCGGAAGTCCCCAAAAACGCACCCAACGCTCGAAATCTGGCTCGGCGATAGGTCGAAGCCGAGGCAGGCAAAACTATCTCGGCAAACGACTTACGCCGTCACTTGCCGAGATCGAGTAGACTTTTTGTTACGGCCTCAGTTCGGCCGAACCAACCGTGACGTCACGTCACCCACCGGTCAACCGGCAGGGACAACAACCAGTACCGCCCCCGCAGCGCCGCCACCCGCTGGCGCTGGATCTCGATCGGCTGGGGACCGAGCACCCGGTTGGCTTCGCGGAAGCGGTGGTTGGCCTCGCGCAGCTCGAAGTTGTAGAGGTCCCGCAGCCAGACGCGCACGGACTCGGGTGCAGTAGCGGGCCGCGGCGCCAAGCCGAACTCGGCGAGGGCGGCGAGGACCTCCGGTCGATAGCGGAAGCGGGGCGACACGGCGGCTATCATAGGGCCATGCTGTCGGAGCCCGAACGCGCCCTCAAGGAACGGCTGGACGCCTATTACGACTGGCCCTGCGCCTTCCTGTTCAAGTTCATCGTGCCGCAGGAGCGAGGCTCCGAGTTGCTCGCTCTCTTCGGCGCGGAAGCCCAGGTACGCACCCGAGAATCGAGCGGCGGCCGCTACTTGGCCGTGACCGCGGAGGTCGGCATGACGGGCAGTGATGCCGTGCTCGCGGTGTATCGCCAGGCGGGCGAGATCGAGGGCGTCGTCGCCCTGTGACTCCCGCCTCCATGCCGCCAAAGTGTCGTGTTATCCTCCGCGCCTCATGTTTCGAGGGACTCGGCTCGTCGCCACCCTGGCGATCCTGGGGGGATTGTTCTCCCCCATGGTCAACGCCAACGTGGAGACCTCACGGCTGCGGCTCTTCCACACCCACACCGGGGAACGCATCGACGTCGTGTTCAAACGCGGCGGCGAGTATGTTCCCGAGGCGATCGCGGAGCTCGAGACCTTTCTCGCCGACTTCCGCAACGGTGAACGCCGCCCCTTCGATCCCGCCCTTTTTGATCTGCTGGCCGAGCTGAACACTTCCGTCGGCCGCCAAGACGCCGAGTTCCATGTCATCTCCGCCTACCGCTCCCCGGAAACCAACGACTTCCTCCGCCGCACCCGGAAGGGCGTGGCGGAAAAGAGCCTGCACCTCGAGGCCCAGGCCATCGACATCCGCCTGCCCGGAACCAACACCCAGCGCCTGCGCGACGCCGCCCTGGCGCTGGGCAAGGGCGGCGTCGGGTATTACCGGCGCTCGAACTTCATCCACGTCGACACCGGTCGCGTGCGGCGCTGGTAGATCCTCCGCGACTCACCAACCGTTCAAGGCTGCGATCGAAGCGGGGTTGGCCTGGAGGACGACCTGTCCCTGGGCGCTCTGGTACTCGACCGAGCGCTGGACGTTGGGCGTCGACAGAGCCCCGAACTCACCGTTGACCGGCCCCGCGAAGAGCACCAGGTTGGTCTCCGGCAGCGTGACCACCGCCTGACGACCGCGGGGATTGCCCCCACCGCCGCGCGAACTCGACGGCGCCGCGGCCCAAGGGCCTTGCAGGTCGAGGCTGAGCGACAGGGGAATCTCCTGGACCTCTAGGGTTTCTTCCTCGGTGAACTCGATCTTGGCCGCAAACTCGACGGTTCCGGAGAAGACGCCCAGGTTGTCATTCGGGCTGTTGCGATGGAGTGTCAGCGTCCTGCTCTCGGGCACGACGCGCGGGTCGAGGATCACCCGATGGGTCCAGGAGCCACAGACGGTGGCAAGGGGCGCCGATCCCACCAGCTGAAAGCCGGCGGTCGTGACCTCGAGCTCAAGGGTCGATCCGTCACCAATCGGATGGACCGCCGTTACGGCCAGGGCCAAGGCGTTTTGCCGGTGCGAACCGTCGTTCGAGGCCAGCAGCTTGGGGTCCTTGGTATCGCTATCGGGCGGCAGACCACACAGCTCGCTCTCGAGGCTGCTCGGACTGATGCCGAGAAAAGTCTGGTGGCTGGTGCCGAGGTCGATCTCCAGCAGGCCCGGATCGATGGCCTGGGCGTGGGCGACGAGGGGAAGCACGAGGGCCGAGATCAGAGCCAGCAAGGTCGCGGTGCGGCGGTTGGTATTCATCGTATTCATGGTGGACCTCATCACAAGGAGCGGCCGGCAAAGGCCGCGGATCGACTGCCACGAACTACGCGCAAAACTGCCGGAGACCGTCTCAAGGCGCGAGCTTGGCCGCGAGGGCAACGACGGCAGGGTCCTCGGACCCAAGAGCAGCGGTCAGGATTTCGAGCGCTCGGCGCCAGTGCTCAGCGGCCTCGCTTTTGCGGCCCAGGGCGAACGTGGCCGTCCCCAGAGCACGCTCCGCGAAGCCGATCCGGACGTGGCCCGCAGGGTAGGCCGAGCGGCGGATGGTGAGCGCTTCTCCGAGCAGCGGCAGGGCCTCCGCGGGCCGGCCGCGGTCCACCAGCAGCTCGCCGAGGCCGACCAGCGAGCTTGAGAGATCGGGGTGAGTCGCGGGCAGCGCCGCTCGGCGAATCGCCAGGGCCTGGCGGAAGGCGGTTTCCGCCTCGGCGAGCCGCGCGCCCCGGACGAGCACCGTGGCGAGGGCGTTCCAACCCGCACCGAGCTCGGCGCTGTCGGGGCCGAAGGTGCGGCGGCGCAGCTCCAGGCTTTGGCGCAGCAGACGTTCGGCTTGGTCCAGGTTGCCCTGGTCCCGCAGCACGATGGCGAAGTTCCCCAGCAGCATGGCGATGTTGGCGTCGTTCGAAGGGTAGGCCGTCCGGGACGCCGCCAAGGCCTCCCGCACCAGGCTCGAGACCTCCACCGGGTCGGCCCCCCGCCGCGCCGCGGCCTCGGCGAGGTTGACGCGTATGTCCGCCAAGTCCGGCAAGGGCGGTTCAGGCATGCGGCTGAGAATGGCCAGCGCCTCCCGCGCCGACGTCTCGGCGACCTCGGGCCGGCCCCGTTTGAGCTCGATGGCCGCCAAGCTCGACAAAGCGAGGGCCAAGTCCGGATGATCGGCGCCCAAGATCCGCCGGCGCAGAGCGATCGTGCGCTCGAAGTGGGCCGCGGCACGGTCGAAGGCGCCGCGCCGGAACTCGAGCCCGCCCAAGGCCGCCCAGTCCTCCGCCGCTCGGGGATGGTTCTCCCCGTACAGCTTGCGGTGGATCTCCGCGGCTTGCCCGAGAAGCGCCGCCGCTTCGTCGAGGGAACCGTTCTCACCGAGGCCGTTGGCGAGGTTGATCAAAACTCCCGCCCGGCGCTCCGCCCCAGCATCGTCGCCCCCGCGCTCGACCGCCAGGGCCCGCCGAAAGAAGGCCTCGGCCCGGGGACCGTCACCTCGCTGCCGGGCCACCAGCCCGAGCTCGCCGAGGGACTCACCGAGTACCGGCGCGAGGCCGCCGAGGACGTTCCGCCGGAGCTGGAGAGAGCGCCGCAACAGGCGTTCCGCCTCGGCGAAGTCGCCCCGCTCGCGCGCCAGCCGGCCCAAGGGCACCAGGGTGGCGGCGATGTCCAACTCGGCATCCGGCCCCTCGAAGTCCTCCCGTAACGCCAACGCGGCCCGGAACGCCCGTTCGGATTCATCCGGTACGCCGAGATTCGAAAACGTCTCGCCGATCGCCTGGAGCAGGTCCGCCCGCACCTCCGGGTCGCTCGACAGCCGCCCCAGCGAATCGGGTAACCAGGCTGGACCGGCGGTGACCTCGGCCGGGGTCAGCAGGCTGCGACCGGCGGCCTCGAGCAAAGCGCGGGCGGACACCGACTCCCCGCGGTTCTTGCCTGGATCGGCGACTTTGAACAGACCGACCTGGAAATCCTTGACCGCCGTCAACCGGCGACTTTGGGCCTCGGCCCGCCGGCTCTCGGCTTCCGCCCGGTCACGCTGACGGGCGAACCCCACGGCCGCCACGGTAGCCGTCACGGCGAAGGCCACGACCGCCAGGGCCAAGCCGGCGGCGAGTTTGTTGCGCCGGACGAGACGACTGACCCGGTAGACCAAGGTCGGCCGGCGGGCGCGCACGGGCCGGCGTTCGAGATGACGCAGCACGTCCTCGGCGAGCTCCGCGGCGGTGCCGTAACGCCGCTCCGGCTCGGGCGCGAGGGCCTTGCCGAGGATGGTGTCGAGATCCCCCGCGAGCCGCCGCGCCCGCCGCGGGTCCACCCGACCGCGACCAGCCAATGCCTGCGCGATGGCGCTCGCCGACCGCCTGCCCCAACCGCTGCCGAGCTCCCGTTCCGCCGCCGCGGGGGTGGCCCCGACGACCAATTCGTGCAACAGGACCCCGAGGCCGAAGACATCCGTGGCGGTCGTCACCGGCGCGCCGGAGAACTGCTCGGGGCTCGCATAGTCGGGGGTCAGGGGAGCCGCTTCGTGGCGGGTCAAGCGGGTCGCTCCGGCCGGGGCGTCGAGCAGCTTGGCGATGCCGAAGTCGAGCAGCTTGGGTGTGCCGGTTTCGTCCACCAACACGTTGGCGGGTTTCAAGTCGCGGTGGACGACGAGGTTGCGGTGCGCGAACTGCACCGCGTCGGCGATCGGCAGGAAGAGCCGGAGTCGCTCGTCGACGCCGAGCCGCCGCGCGTCCGCCCACTGGGTCACCGGCTGGCCGGCCACCGCCTCGAGCACGAAGTAGGGACGGCCGTCGGCGGTTTGGCCGCCGTCGAGTAGGCGCGCGATGTTCGGGTGGGCGAGGCCGGCGAGGCTCTGGCGTTCCGCGACGAAACGCCGGACGATCTCCTCGGTGTCCATGCCACGCTTGAGCAGCTTGACCGCCACCCGCTGCTGGAAACCACCGTCGGTCCGTTCGGCCAGGTAAACGGCGCCCATGCCCCCGCGGCCGAGTTCCGACACCACCTGGTAAGGTCCGATGCGCAAGCCCTCGACCGCGGCCTGGAGCTCGCTGCGCAGGGCCGCTACCGCCGCTTCTCCACGGCCTTCGAAGCGATCATCGGCCGCGTCGTGGGCGGCCAGCAGGCGCTCGAGTTCAGCGTGCAGGTCGGGATCGGCGGAGCGTAAGGTCTCGAGCAAGCGCCCACGAGCGGTCGGGGGCAGCTCCGCCGCCTCGTGAAAGGCGACCTTGAGCCGAGCCCAGCGTTCGGGTGTCATGGAGGATTAAACGGAACCGCCGAGCTCAAGGTTCAAGAAAGCCCGCGCCAGGGCCCAATCTCTTTTCACCGTGATGGGCGCGACGCCGATCGCCTCGGCGGTTTCTTCCACCGTCAACCCGGCGAAGAACCGCAACTCGACGATCTGCGCCTGCTGGGGATCGAGTCCCTCGAGTTTGTGCAGGGCATCGTCCAAGGCGAGCAGGTCGATGTCCAGCGCCGCCGAGGTTGCCACGTCGTCCGTCAGCTCGACGCGGATCTCGGCGGACCGCTTCTGGGCCTTCTTGGCCCGCCAGTGGTCGATCAGCACTCGGCGCATGACCCGCGCCGCGATGCGGAAGAAGTGCTTGCGGTCCTGCCAAGCCAGCCGGCGCTGGTCGAGCATCCGCAGATAAACCTCGTGAACGAGAGCGGTGGGCTGGAGCGTCGGGCTCGGGCTGTCTCCCTGGAGGATGCTGAAGGCGAGCGCCCGTAATTCGTCATACAAAGAAGCCATCAAGTCGTCCACCACGCCACGCTCGGGGGATGGGGGCGTGGGCGGTGGCGGAGTGGGCGAAGTCATGGCGGGCAGGCCTGCTGGCGGATCGAATTCTAGCAGGCCCGTGGAGCGGCCACGGAGGGGCCGCCAAGACGACCGACTCGCGCCTCACAATTCCGGAGGGCCGACCGGCTCGATCCGCGGATTGCCGAACAAGCCCTCGGCCGGGTCCGGGGGTCGGGTCGCGAGGACGGCAGACACTCGCTCGGATGCCGACTCGGCAACCAATACGGTATACAGACCGGCTCCGGGGTCGGTAGCGATGATGCCGAAGTCGGGGTCGAGCTCGGCCTCTTTCAGATCGAAAAGCCGGCGAACCTCGTCTACTCCGGGGGTCGGGCCGCGATGGCGAAACTGGAGCATCAGGGAGTCCATAGGTCCTCCAGGGGACGGGGGAGAAAACGCGGAGCCGACCCTCGGCCGGCCCCGCCACTCTAACGGAACGGCTCAGCTGCCCGAGCAGCCGCAGCCCTTCTTGCCCGCGGACAGCTCGGACGTGGCTCCAGGAGCGGCTTTACGACCGTCCTCGAAGCCGGCCGCGTAGGACCGTTCAACGATCGTCTCGAAATCGAGATCCTCAGGGCTACCTGCGCCGACTGCAGCCTCAGCGCCGAGATCGAGGGGCTCCGGCAACGGGATGGGCCGATCGAGACGCTCGAAACGGTCGAGCCGACACAACCAGGGGTAGCGTTGACAGCGATCGAACGGCCACAGGACGCGGAACCGGCGGGCCACTTCGCAGCCGTTGACGACGCCGAAACCGTAGTCGAAGTCGAACCCGGCAGCACCAAGGTCTTGACAGGTCGAGCGCATCAGGGTGCGGACGGCCGCCGGGCTCACCGCAGGATTGCCGGGGTTGTGCGGCATCCGCGTTCGTACGGCCGCCACCACGCCGGCCACGACCGGTGTCGCCGCCGACGTACCGCCATCCGCAGCGTAGACGCCCGAACCTTGGAAGTGGGTGAAGCCACAGAGATCCGGCTTGTTTCGGGAGAGCCGGCCGGGGCCGCGGGTCGAATACCCCACGATCGCCTTGGTGGTGTCCACACCCCCGATCGTCAGCACCGCCGGGTGGCCGTTGGCGCCGTAGATGGCATTCGCGGTGACTCCTTGGCAGCGACCATCGGGGCAAGTCGGCCCGCAGTTGCCGGCGGCGAAGAGAATGTCCGCCCCGGCCGCCTCGAGGGCTGCCACGATGCGGTTGAACGGGTGGTTGGGGTTGTCCGAGTAGTTGCCCGGGTGGCCGACGGGGAAGTCCCACGAAGGGTGGAACATGCCCCAGCTGTTGTTGACCACGAGAGAACGCAGCTCCCCCGGGCGCCGAGGTGCCAGCATCACGTTACACAGGTGGCCGTAAGCACGAACGGCGTCGGAGAGCACCCCTGACATCGGCGATGGTCCACCCGCTGTCGAACGCAGCAGCTGGATGTCGAGGAACGTCGCCTTGGGGGCCGCGAGGCTGGCGTCGAAGGCGCACATGGTGCCATGACCCACGGGGGCCGCACCGGGAGTCATGCTCGGCCCCGGCACCCAACTGCGCGCCGCGTCGAGGGTGATCGGCCGTCCGCGGGCGGCCAAATGAGCGAGGTTGATGCCGGTGTCGACGATCGCCAGCAGCACGCCGGTGCCATCGAGACCCTTCGCCCGCAGGGCGGAAGTGCACAACAAACGCTCGACATCGGCGGCGTTCCCGAGCGGCGGGCTACCGGGGCAAATCGGCGTCGGTTGAATCTCGACATCGGCGAACACACCGACGACGGCGGCGTGGGCAGCGAGCTGCTCGACTTTGTTCTCGTCGACCGTGGCACGCACGATGTAAGTCGCGCTTTCCGGCTCGAGGCTCAGGTCGAACCTCTGGCCCGAGACGTAGGGCACGGTCTCGGCCGTACGTTCGACAAGGCCGGGCAACGCGGCGGGGGCGAACGTGGGGTCGAAGCTCACCCCGGCGATCTTCGGTACCGAGCTGGGATCGAGCGTCTTTGCAGCGTCGGGGGCCGTCGAAAAGGCTGCCGCCGCGAGACTTGGCTGGTGTCGCAGCTCGACGATGACATTGACTTTGGCCATAGGGGAATCTCCTGTCGGTCTTCGGGGAAATCTGCGAGGCCCCGGCTGCGGGGCCTCGTGAGGAGATTCGCGAGGAGGTTCAGATTTCTGACAGGCAGGAATTCACTTCGACACAATCGCCTGGCTGACGACCTCACCAGCGACCGCCCAGGTGCCGTCCGCACCGATCCGCTTCTCGACGGTCCAATACAGGAGCACGGCGTCGAGGTGCGTCGACAGATCGAGACCCTCGACGGTGTCGAGCTGAAGCTCGAGAAGGGAGCGGTCGGCAGCGGTCACCACGGCGTTCGGCCAGGGACCCGCTCCCACGGCAGCGTGAAAAGTCTGGCCAGCGTGACGAATTTGCAGACCGCTCAAGGTCACACGGTAGTTGACCCAGTCCCAATCTTCGGCGAGCTCGACCGAGAGCATCAGGGAACCGACTGCCCGGCTCGGGCCCCGCGGCGGGTCCACGGAGCAATTCGGGCACGGCGTCGAGCTCGGTTGGGGCTGACTTTCGGCCTGGTCGTAAGCGGGGTGCTTCGGCGTGAACTTGCCTTTCGCCAGGGCCGGTAGCCTCTGGGTGGCGACAACGGAAGACTCCCGAAACGCGAGGGGCTGGCGCTTGCCGGGACCCAGGTGAAGGGCGCGCGGCCGCCCCTTCGCCAGGGCATGGTCTGCCCGCCAGGAGAGCCGGCGACCCTGCCTTTCGAGACGCCGCATCAGCTCCCGGGGAGAGTCCTCGGGATGACGAGCCCAAGTGGCCGCCGCCAGGCTCGAGACCACGGCGGTAGCGACCGAGCTGCCTGTGAGAGCGGGAGTAAACCCCCCGGAATCGAGCGTGACGACGGCGGGGCCACCGAAGGCGCCGCGGCGAGCCAACGCGCCCGGCCGGCTGTTGTAGAGCGGCTGGCCATCGACGTCGAGCCCACTGACGGCGAACACCCGAGGGGACCGCGGATGACGTGCCTCCCAGCCTGCCGGCAGCAGTGGGCTGTGAGCCGGAGGACGACCGAGCGTCAAGTTGCCGGCCGCGGCGACGACCAGAGCGCCGCGCCGGTTCACCGCCTCGAGGGCATCGTAAACGGCGCGGGCGGGAGCCGGCATTTGTCGCTCCTGTTCGAACCCCCCAAAGAGCCTGCCATCCCAGCCGAGGGACAAGTTGAGTACGAGGCGGTCCGCTCGGTTTTGGGCAGGAGTCTGATCCCACTTCGCCAACTCGTCCCAGAGAGCCTGGGCGATCTGGGTGATGAAGCCGTGGGTGCCACCCAGGCAATCGTCGCGACCGCCTTCGGGTAAGGCTAGGCGCTGGAACGGCTGGACCGGGCAAGGGTCAGCCTGGCCGGCGCCGCAAGCGACTTCCCGCGCCAAGCGCTCCAGAGAATCCCCGTGTCGCGAGCACAACGTTGCGCCTTGCGGGATCGGGGACAAGGCATCCGTGGTCGGTACGGTGTCGAGAAGGCTCAAGCGGACGCGGCCGGAGGCGTGGCCCGTGGGTCGGTGACCGATGGCCGCGCGGGTGGACGCCGCGAGCGGGGCACCGGATGACTCGATCCAGGTACCCATCGTCTGCACGCCGCGGCAGTCGATGTCCAGGCGCTCCAGCCCGTTGACCCGTGGCGGATTGCGGGCGCCCTCGTCGGTGTACAAGCAGTAGCGGTCGAGACCGGCGTTCCGAGCGAGCTGCGACAAATCCCGCGATATCTCCGTGAGATTGAAAAGCGACTTGACAGCGAAGTTGCCGGCTTGATCCTTGGGGCACTCGGAACGGCCCGGAGGCAACAAACCAACCCAGCGTTCGCCAGTGCAGCGCAACAAGAAGGCACCCGCGGCGGTGCCGTGAACCTCACCGATCGGGGATTGATGGATCGTGACCCCGGCGCAACCGAACAAGGCGCCGAGGGTCAGCAGCGAGCAGAGGAATTTCGATTTCATCGTGGACTCTCCTAGAACGAGCCCTTCGCGCCAAAGTGTTCCGGTCTGACAAGGTCTAAGGCTCGAGAACTCGGAAGGCCGCCACATCGTCGACGTCGAGGCCAAGTTGGAGACTTTCGTTCTGGGCGCGGGCGAGGGCGGCCGCCAGCTCTTCGCCCCCAAGCCAGTGCCGATAGAACTCCAAGATCAACGGCCGTGCCACGGCGTCGGCAATGGGCCGGGTGGTGGCGACGACAGCGCGGCTGCCGCCGAGAACGAAGGTCTGGGCGAGTCCCAGGCCATCTACTCGGGCAACGCTGGTCGTTTTGCCGCTGTCACAAGCCGAGAGAACCACCCACTCGGGGGCGTGATTCAGGACTAGGAGGTCGTCGAGCGCCAACCTCGTACCACGGGCCAGCCGCAGCTCACTTTGGAGGCCACCGGGGCCAGCAAAATCGGCGTGCCCGGCATAATGCAGCAGTTCGATACCCTCGGCGAGGTGTCCGCGCACGGTGTCTGCGTCGGCCGCGCGACCGACGACCAGCTCGACATCCCGTCCTGCTGCGCGCAGAAGCGCGGCGACCTCCTGTGCTTCCCGTTCTGCGTCCGGCAGGTCGCCACTGGGGTTACCCACGACCAAAGCCCGGCCGGTTCCTCGCAAACGAGCCGGAGCGGGGAGATCGAGTCCATAGACCACTGGCCGGTGGGCCGAAAGAGCCCGGCCGGCAAAGGGCAGGGAATGAAAATCAAGCCCCCGCAGCCGGCCATAGGGCAGGAGCCGCAGCCGCCGTGCACGGTCGATTTCAGTAAGGAAGGGACCGAGTAGGGCCTCAGCGAGGGACGCGGTGGGACGCGGGGAGAGTGGGGGCGCATCGAGAGTGACCGCTCGGGGCTTGGTCCCCGCGGTGGCCGCGAACGCCACCCAGCGGGCGCCGTCGAGGGGGTAAAACGCGAGCAAGAGTTCGCCCTCCGGGATCGGTCGGGCAACGCTCGGCCCCCCGCGGTGCGCCGCGAAGCCCCGCAGCACCCAGGATCGCGCTCGCCGCACCAGATCGAACGCGGCCGCCTCGTCGTCGCGGGCCAACAGCACCTGAAGCCACCTCCGGACCACGGGCTCTCCGTGGGCGGAAAACCACTCGCGCCCCTCCTGCGCAGGGAGGCGAGCGAGCCGCTCGTCGAGTTCCGCAACGACCGCTGCCAACTCCGCTTCAGCCTCCGGGCCCGTTCCCAAGACGAGGGCAGCGTCGAAGCGTGCGCGCCAGCGAGCCTCGGGCACGTCAAGGTTGGCCAGGCGAGCGAAACGCTCTCGGGCGCTGGCCAGGTCTCCGCGAGCCCGCTCGAGCCGCCCCGCGACAAGCTCGCGCCACCATTCCGCTTCAGGGCTTGCGGCCCCTCCCACAGCCTCGGCAGCCGCAAGAGCCGCCTCCACCTCGGCTAGCTGGCCGGCCTGAAGGTAAGCCGCGGCGCGGTTGACTTGGTAGTTGAAACCATCGGCCGGTGGGCAGTCCCCCGCTTGCCAGGCAGCCACTGCGGCATCGAACGCCGGTAGCGGATCCGCCAGCGCTTCGTCTTGCTCGCGAGCCAGATACCGAGTCCACCCAACGTTGTTCCAAAGCTCGGCGCGCTCGCAAGGGTGGGCCGGCAAGGCGGTGTCGGTGAGCCGAGCGAAGATCTCGGCAGCAGCCTCGAAGCGGCCGATCTCTTGAAGGATCACGCCCCGGATCTGCTCGACGTCCCGCAGATCGCCGAGGCGGTCGAGGCGTTCCGCCAGCAAGGCGGCCTGCGCCAATTGCTCGAGAGCGAGGCCGACCTCTCCCCGCACCTGCCTCGTTTTGCCCCGCCAGTAAGCCGCGAGGTATGCCGCGCGTGCGGGGGTCGGCGCCTCCGGTAGCTCAGCGAGCCAACGCTGGGCCACTTCGACTTCCCCACGGTCGAGCCGGTCCTTGACGATCAACGTGGCGACATCAACCTCGCCGAACCGGTGCTGGGCTTGGCGATGGCTTCGCAGCGCCTGTTCGAGGGCCTGATCGCGCTCGGGCGACGGGCTCAAGGTCTTGGCCAAGAGCGTCCAGCAAGCCGCGCGACTCGATTCATCAAGGGAGCCTCGGCACCCATCGAGGCGACCCCGAACCCCCTCGGCGTCGCCATCCGAGAAGGCCTGATGGGCCGCGAAGAGCCACTCGGGCCAGTTCGAGGCGGCCAGTGTATGGCGCTCCCGCGCGGCACCGGAGAGCTCGAGGACGGTGGAGCCCGCGGGTACGACGATCTTGAAGCGTCGGCCACCTTGGACGGCTTCCTGAGTCTCCGGCACCACGAGGCGACCGTCGGCTCGAAACTCCACCTCGGCTCCCGGCGCCAAAGGGCCCACCCACAGGGTCAGCTCGGGCCGCGAACGCAGCACGCAGGTCTCGCCGCGAACCTCCTGACAACCGTCGATCTCGACTTGCGGCGGCGGCTCAGAGAGTGGGGCGTCGGTGACTTGACGCTCGCCGCAACCGATCCCCACGAGCAGGACGAGAGCGGAAGCGGTGCGGGTCATGGCAACGGCGCTTGGATGGGCACCGAAAAGGCCTGCCAACGGCCCTCGGGGTCGATGTCGCGGGTCTCCGTGCCGGCCGGAAAGCGGCCCGGGCGCGCGACGAAGACCCGTAGGGTGCCGGTCGCCAACTCTTCGGTGGCGACGGCGGGCAGATCCACTCTCAACGTGCCATCCGGCAGAGACTCGAGATGGGTCTCACAGCCGGACCAGTACTTTGGCACAGCGTCCGGTGACAGCTGCCAACACTGGACCTTCACCTGGCCGCGGCGCGTCTTTTTGGGCTGGAGGGAGAGGGTCGCCGGCTGACCGATCGAAATCGCCTTGCCGCTCCGGTCGCCCGAGTTGTACGAGATCGTGTAGTCCGGCAGAGGGGGGTTGAGGAACGGACGCAGCAAAGCAAAGGCGGTCAGACCCGCCGCCAACAGCCCGATGCCGGCGAACAGCGGCACCCGACTGCGCAGCGGCACCACCGGCGCCAGGGTGGCGGCAGGCACCGTATCGGCCTGGAGGCGGGCCACGACCTGCGCTTCGAAGTCGGTGCCCAGGGGGCGGAACGCCTCCCACGCCGCACGCCCTTCGGCAGTGCCTTCGGCCTCGGCGCGCAGGGCGGCCAACTCGTCGGCGTCGAGGGTACCCGCCGCCAGGCGATCCCAACGCTCGTCGAGCTGCTGACGCTCTCGGGCCGAGTCCTCGTTCGCCACTCGCACCAACTCCTCGAGCCAACGGTCGCTCATGACACCTCTCCCCGGGAAGGATTTCGCGCCACACCCGCGGAATCCGACATTTCGGCGAGCAACCGCGCAGCCAGGCGTTTGAGCCGGCTGCGCCAAGCGTAGACGGCGTCGGCGGACAAGCCGGTCGCGGCCATGACTTCCGCGGGCTCTCGCTCCTCGAGAAAGAGCAGTTGGAAGAGGCGACGGCCGAGGGGGGTCAGCTCCTCGCGCAGCCGAGCCATGACATGACCCAGCTCCTGCCGCGAGGCGGCGACCCGCTCGGTGGTTTCGAGATCCGGCACCAGCTCGAGGTCCGCCGCCTCGGTGGGCTCCTCGGTCCAAGGGTTGCGCTTGCCGGTGCGCAGAATCGACATCATCCGCCGCTCGACCACCAAGCCGACGTAGTTCTCGAGCGACAGACCGCGCTCGGCATCCCACCCGCGCAGCACCCGGCCGTCCTCTTGAAACAGCAGCAGGAACATCTCCTGGGTGAAGTCCTCGACCTCTTGGCGTACCGAGCGCGCGGCCGCCCCGCCCGTGCGCCAGAGGAGCAGGGCACGAGCCACCCGCGCCTGGATCACGGGCGTGAGCCGGGACACGAGGTCGGCGAGCGCTCGGGCGTCTCGGGCCAGAGCGCGAGCGACCTCGGCGTTGGGGTCGCTTGGCAACATGGTGCTCACGGAAATTATCACGGCTTGCGAGGCGAAGAGGGCGGCCACGGGGGGCCGCCCCTACGGAATGCGATGCAGGCCCAGACTTTCTTCGTCCCGTCAGGGACGTTTGAACTTAGCGACGGATTTCAATCCCTCGCGGAGCCTCGGAGCGAACCTTCATCGCCCGGGTCGCGCCCCGTCGTTCCTCACGGCGTCCCGTTCCAGCGCACCGCGTTGCCGGACTCGAAGCCATCCTGGAAAACCAGCCCACAGACCGCCGCGGGATCGGGCACCACGGCACGGATGGCGCCGTGGCCGTACACCGCGTTGGGAACGTCGCTGCCGAGGATGCCGCCGCAGGTCTGCGCCGAGGTGCGCGGCACCGCGGTCGCAATGATCAGCTGCTCGATGGCGTCGACGTCGCCGCGCAAGCACGGCGCGCCGGAGATCAGGAGCGCCACGAGCCCCGCGACGTGGGGGCCGGCCATGCTGGTGCCGCTCGAGCTGCTGTAGCCGTTGTTGCGGACGCTCGAGCGGATGGAGACGCCGGGCGCCGAAATGTCCGGCTTCAACCGGCCGCTGCCGTCCACGGTGACCGTGCCGCGGCTCGAGAAGCTGGCGATGACGTCCGAGTTGTCGGTGGCCCCGACGCTGAAGGCGGCGTCATAGGTGGCCGCGGGAGTGTTGACCGTCGAGCAGCCGGAACCCGAGTTGCCGGCCGAAACCACCGGCACGATGCCCGCGGCGCGCACGTTTTCAACCACGGTTTGCAACACCAACGGGTCCGAACAGCCCTCGGACACCGGGCAACCCCACGAGTTGTTGATGACGTCCGGAGCGAGATCCGGGTTCGGGTTTTGGCCCGTGGCATCGGTCGGAGCAAGGAAGAACTGGAAGCACTCGGCGTAGGTCGTCGGCGTGCCGTTGCCACGGTCCATGTTGCGGCAGCCGATCCATCGCGCTCCCGGGGCCATACCGATCTGGTTGGTGCCGCCGTCGGTGCCGACCATCGTGCCCATGGTGTGGGTGCCGTGGTTGTTGTCGTCGCAGGGCACCGCGGAGTCCGCTCCGCAGACGCTGCCGGTGGTGTGGATGGCGTCGTGCCAGTTGTAGGCGTGGCTGGCGGCCAAGCCGTTCCAGCCGCGGTACTGGTTCTTGAGCGCCGGGTGATCCCACTGGTAGCCGGTATCGGCCCCCGCCACCACCACCGTGCCGCCCGTGATCCCCGCGGTCCACAAGGTCGGGGCGCCGACGTGGGTCAGGCTTGCCTCGATGGCGGTGGGGACCGCGCTGGGTTGACCCGGCTCGAGCTCGGGGATCTCGCCGCGCACGCTCGGGTTGGCCGAGATGCGCAAGATGTCGTTGCGTTGCGCCAGCATCTCGACCGTGGCAGCGTCGGCGCGCAGCCAGACCATGTTGGCGATCCAGTAGGCCCGATGGGGCAGGTTGCGCTGCTTCAGTAGGTCGAGCACCGGCGTTTGCGTGCGTTTCGCCGTCGCCGTCAGCTGCTCGAAGACGTAGCGTCCGCGGGCCTGCTTGCCGTGGAGGGCGGCGGCACCCGAAAGATCCGCCTGATCGGCGAGCACCACCAGCATCTCGGACGTGCCATCGAGGCTCAGGCGCTCGAGGACCCAGGGGTCGACCTTGAGCGTCCAGGCCGCACTCGGTGCGGCGGCGGCGGGAACCGCCAGGGAGAGGAGGGCAAAAGCGAGAAACGCGCGGCGAACGGCGATCATCGGGTCTTCCTTTCTCGGCAAACGGAAGGGTGACTCTATCGCAAGGCGCCCGGGGCTCCGCCCGCCCGGCCCTGATAACCTCGAGGTCTCGACTCACGGCCCACGAAAGCGAGTCTCGCCATGGTCCCTCGCCCCCGGTTCGGCTACCTTGGTCGGTTGGTGGCCGTCGTTTCGTTGTTGACCCTGGTCTCCGCCGGCCCGGCGCCCGCCGATGCACCGGCGGACACTCCCGAGACCTTGGCGATCACGGTACCGAGCGCCCCCGGCCCGGTCGCGGTTCCCGTACCTTCCGAGAAGGCCATGAGGTGGTACCGCTCGGGCAATCTCCTGTGGATCGTCGCCACCCTTTGGGGCCTGGCGGTGCCCACCCTGCTGCTGTTGTCGAAGGGCTCGGCTCGCCTGCGGGACCTCGCGTTGCGCCTCGGGCGGCGACGGTTTCTCGCCGTCGGGGTGTTCTTCCTGCTCTACAGCGCCGTCACCTTCGTGCTCGACCTGCCGTTGTCCTGGTACGCGAGTTACGTCCGGCCCCACGCCTACGAGCTGTCCAACCAAACGGCCGGCAAATGGTGGAGCGATGCCCTGTTGGGGCTCGCGGTTTCGGCCGTCATCGGCGCCCTGGTGGTGACCGGCTGTTACTGGTTTCTGCGCTGGAGTCCGCGCCGCTGGTGGTTGTGGACGGGCCTCACCTCCCTGCCGTTTTTCCTCCTGGGAGCGCTCGTGCAACCGGTGTACATCGACCCGCTGTTCAACAAGTTCGGTGCGATGAAGGACGCCCGTCTCGAAGCCGAGATCCTCGCCCTCGCCGAGCGCGCGGGCATTGCCGGCAGCCGCGTCTACGAGGTCGAAAAGAGCGTCGACACGAAGACCGTCAACGCCTACGTCACGGGGTTCCTGAACACCAAACGGATCGTTTTATGGGACACCTTGCTGGCCAAGCTCGAGCGCCGCGAGACACTGTTCGTGATGGGCCACGAGATGGGCCATTACGTGCTCGGCCACGTTTGGCGGGGCATTTTGCTCGGCACCCTGCTGGTGCTCTTCGGGTTGTGGGTGGTCCACCGCACGGCAGGAGGCCTGCTCGCTCGCTTCGGCGACCGCTTCGGCGGCGTCCACGAGCTGTCGGACGTGGCGTCCCTGCCGCTGCTGTTGCTCCTGCTGTCGCTGGTTTCCCTGGCGCTGTCGCCGGCCTACCTGGCGGTTTCCCGCCAAGCGGAACACGAATCCGACCGCTTCGGCCTCGAGCTTACCCGCGACAATTCCGCGGCAGCCATGGCCTTCGTCAAGCTCCAGCAGGAGAACCTCTCGAATCCGCGGCCCGGCTGGCTCTACAAACTCTGGCGCTCGAGCCACCCGCCCTTGGGCGAACGCATCGACTTCGCCAACACGTACCGCCCCTGGGAAACCGGCCAACCGCTGCGCTACGAGGACCGCATGAGACCTTGATGCTTGGAGGCTGCGCTTGGGCTTGGAGCTCGTGGCCAGACTCCACCCACGACGGCCGGGCTTCTGCCGCGGACTGCTAGGATCAAACATTATGCGCACCACCGTGGCCATCGACGACCTACTGCTCAACGAGATAAAGGCGATCCAAGCCCGCGAAGGCAAGACGCAGGAAGAGCTGATCAACGAATTGCTCACCTTGGCGCTGGCAATTCGCCTAAGCGGCGCTTGGCAGCCACCTCGTTTCGAGTGGGAATCCGCGAACATGGGGATGTCGCTGGTCGAGTTGGCGGACAAAGAGGCCCTGTGGGCCGTTCTCGACGAGCGGCACGGCCCTTAGGCCTCACCCCCCCAAATTCCCCTCGATAGCTGCCAAGTACTCGGCCCCGCGGCGTTCGGCGAAGTGGTCGAAGGCGAAGGTGACGACGCTTTGGACCAGGAGGCCCCAGCCGACGCCGGGAGCCCAGGGCGCCCAGTCGGTGCCGCGCAGGACGAGCAGGAGGCCGAGGGCGATCAAGATCAGCTCGAGCCGGCGCAGCAGGCCGAACGTACGTTGGACCGTCGCCATGCGGCCCGCTTCGAGAGCCCGGAACGCCGCGGGATCGCTGTTCAGCCGGCCGACCAGATCGCGGACCTGGCGCTCGGTCCGGAAGTAGACGGTGGCGCCGACGGCGAGTTGGACGAGACCAATGCCGGCGAGCGGCCACAGCGCGGGGCGCAGCGGGTGCTCGCCGACGAAGAACCAAGCCGCGAGGGCCACGGCCGCGGCCCCGAGCCCGATGAACAGGGCTGCCGCGCGCTCCTCGGCCTGGAAATAACGCAGCAGCGCCACGTTCATCTGCTTGATTGCGGGATCCATGGTCGGGCGACGCTACCACGCCGGTTTGACAGCCCCGCCCCCGCCCGCTAGGGTCCGCGCCCATGACCAGCGCCGTATCGCCCCTCGCCGCTCAGCTCGCCGCCGGCCCGCCCCTGCTTCTTCTCGTCGGTGAACCGGGCAGCGGTCGCCGGGCCTTTCTCGCCCGCGCGGCGGCCGAGACCGGGCTCCCGGTGCTCCCGCTCGAGCTCGACGGCTTCGAAAGCGACTCCGAGGACGCCCTGGCTCGCTACCTCGCCGCGCGGGTGCGCACGGCGCCGGAGCTCGGCGACGCGGCGGCACGCTTGGCTCCGCTCGCGACCGCCCTGCCGCCGAACCGGCGCTCGGCCCTGCTCCTGGCGGCGCTGCTGGCGGCACCGCCGGGCGCAGCGGCTCTCGATGTGCCCTTTGACCCGACTCCTGCCCTGCACGAGCTGCTCGCCGAGCGCCTGGCCGCGGCTTCGCGGCTCGCCGTGTTCGTCCGCGCCGAGGAGCTGACCGGGCCGGTGGCGAGCTGGCTGGTGGGCTTGGCCGCCGAGCTTCCGGGTCTGCAAGTGGTGCTCGCCCTGGCCCCGGGCGACGAGCCGGCTTTACGTTTTTGGTTGCCGGCGGTGGAACCGGCCCTCGTGCCCCGCCACGAAATCGTTCCCGTCGTCGATGGCGGGGACAGTCTGGCGCCCCTCGCGGCGCTCTTCGATCGCTTGGAGCTCGATGTCGCGCGCGAACTCGAGGCCTTCCTGGACGGCGCCGCACTGCTGGCCCCGAATGCCCCGGCGGACATCGCGGGCTTTCTCGCCGGGCGCGGGGGCGAGGAGGCCGAGGCTCTGCTCGACCGCGTCGACGACGAACTGGCGGACGGCGCCGAGGCGCGCATCCTCTGGGACTTCGAGTACTCCCACCCGTCCTTCCCCGGCCAGCCCGTGTACCGCTTCGTGTTCCCCGAGCTGGCGCGCGCCATCCGCGACCGCCGGACGCCGGAGGACCGTCGCCAGCGGGCACGCGAAGCCTTCGAGCGGCTGGCGCCGAAACTCCCCGCCGACAGCCGCGGGCGGACCCGCTTGCTGCTCGGCCTCGCGCGCACGGCGGGCCTCGACGGGCCGCGCCGCCGGTTGCTCGCCGAGCTCGCCCTGGCTGGCGACGCCACCGAAACCTCGGATCTCGCCCGCCACGTCTCCGTGCTCGTGACCTCCCAGGTGCTCGCTCCAGGGGAGGTGCTGGCGATGGTCGAAGGCACCGAGGCCCGCTGGCCCTCGGGCCGTCGCCTGGCGATCGTCTCGGGCCTGCGCGGCTTGACGGCGACACCCGAGGAGGCCGCCGGCCAAGCCCTGCTCGAGGGCCGGTTCCTGGCCGAGCTGGGCCGCATCCCGGCGGCTACGACGGCCGCCCGCGAAGCCCTCGTGGCCAGCGAAGCGGCCTTTGCCGCCAGCGACCCGCGCACCGCCGCGGCCACCAACCTGCTCGGTCTGCTGCTCGCCCAACAAGGGGATTTCGCCGCCGCCACGCCGCTGCTCGAGCGCACCGTCGCCATTCTCGCCGCCACTCCGGGGGTCGAGCCGCAAGTCCTGGTCGGGACCCGCAGCCGCCTGGGCGAAGTCCTGCGGCGACAGGGTCGCGGGCTCGAAGCGCGCGAGCAGTTCGTGACCGCCCTCGAGGAGATCCGCAAGAGTGCGGGCGATGCCCACCCCGCGCTCGCCGCCGGACTGAACGACCTCGCCTTGGTCAGCCGGGATCTCGGCCGGCTCGACGAGGCTGCCTCGTTCCACCGCCAAGCGCTCGAGATTCACCGCCGGGCGCTCGGCGCCAACCACCCGAACGTGGCCCTCGACTGGAACAACCTCGGCTCCGTCGAGCAGCAACGCGAGCGACCGGAGGAAGCGCGGCGGGCCTTCGAGGAGGCCGTGGCAATCCTCGGCCGGCAGCCCGAGGGGCCGCCTCCGGGCCTGGCTGTGGCCCTCGCCAACCTCGCCGGAGTGCTGTTTGGTTTGGGGGAGCGCGATGCCGGTTGTGCCCGGCTGGGGGAAGCGACGCGCATCGCCGAGCAGGCCTTCGGGCCCGACCACCCGCTCACTCGGGACCTGCAGAACCAAGTCCTCACCCGCTGTCACTGACGCCGAAACCGGCCGGCTCCGCCGCGCTCGCGGAGCCGGGTCGGCGGGCAGCGATCAGGGGCAGATGAACACGGTTTCGCCGCAGATCGGCTCGACCCAGTGGCCGTGATCCGGAAGCACGTGCGGATCCGGGTCGATTTGCTGTTCGAGGTCGGCGGACACCGCCTGAGGAGCACCAATCAAGCTGCCGCCCGCCTCACCGATGGCATGCCCCGGCTTGGCACCGGCGATGAACGAGCCGCGTTGGGTGACCCGCGTGTCGGGCCGGCCGTCAGCGTTGGTGTCGATGGTCAAGGAGCGCTCGACATCGGCGCCGTCGGCCGCCACGGCCCAGGGGAACCGGCTGGAGCGATTGAAGGAGATGGTGTCCTCGAGCACGCGGACGCGGCCCTTACCCGAAACCGGGTGGAAGGACAGGCGCAGGTTGAGCGCCAAGGTGGCGTTGAAGAAGCCGCCGCCCTCACCGGTCTGGCGGATGCGGATGCGCGTCGTCGGCTGCTCGCGCTCGGCGAGCGACGCACGCAGGATGAAGTTGCCGCAGGAGGTCGCCAGCGGCTTCAAGCTCTCGAGCTGCACGGCACGAATACGGATGCGGGAAGAGGCCACGCCCTTGTCGTTGAAGGACGCCTCGTCGATCCGCTCGATGATCGTGTCGGTCTTGCCGGGAGCGCCGGCGATCGGCACGCCACGGAACTCGACCCGGCCGGTGAAGGGCGCCGAGCCGGGGCAGAAGAAGCCCGCGGGCACGGGGTTCGAGGCAAAGTCCATGAAGGTCTGGCCATCGCCACGGGTGGCGAAGAAGTCGACCCCGGGCGGTACGTGATTCATGGCGGCCAACGGGCCGGCGGCGAGGACCAACGCGAGCAAGGCGAATACAGAGCGTTTCATCATCTACCTCCTTGGATCAGTTCGAGGCACACGGTCATCGAAAGCGCCGGAGCGCCTCGCTGCGCAGGCGAGGAATTCCAGCGAGGAGAGATCGACTCAGCCTTCGGACAAAGCGCTGAATGCGCAGTGATGCATGCTGGTATTTAAAGTGCACTCGCCGTTGCTTCGAGGGACAACGACCACGAACGGCCGCCGGATCCGTGGTAGAAACCCGGATCACGTTCATGCACGAGCCGCGCGAACCCGCCGGTGAGCCGCCGACCGAACTGCTGGGCCACGGTGGCCAGGAGTTGGCGCCGCGGGTTGGCCAATGGGTCGGTCGTTACCTCGTCCTCGGCGAACTCGGCCGGGGGGGCATGGCCGTGGTCTACGCCGCCTACGACCCGGAGCTCGACCGCAAAGTCGCCTTGAAGCTGTTGGGCCCGAAGCTCGCCGAAGAGGGCGACACCGCGGCCGCCGAACGCCTCCTGCGCGAGGCCCAGGCCCTGGCCCGGCTGTCCCACCCGAACGTCGTCCAGGTTCACGATGCCGGCACCGCCTTCGGCCAGGTCTTTCTCACCATGGAGCTGGTGTCGGGCAGTACCCTCGGGGCGTGGCTCGAGAACGGCAACCGGCCTTGGCAGGCCGTGCGGGAGCACTTCCTGGCGGCCGGCCGTGGACTCGCGGCGGCCCATGCCGCCGGCTTGGTCCACCGCGACTTCAAACTCGCCAACGTGCTGCTCGGGGACGATGGCCGCGTGCGGGTGTCGGACTTCGGGCTCGCCCGCCCCGTCGGCGAAGCCCTTCCGGCACCGGTGGCCGGCCTCGAAGACCGCCTCGGCGGCAG
Source organism: Thermoanaerobaculia bacterium (assembly GCA_033762835.1). Classification (GTDB taxonomy): domain Bacteria; phylum Acidobacteriota; class Thermoanaerobaculia; order Multivoradales; family DATKCC01; genus JANRLG01. The sequence goes on along the minus strand of JANRLG010000148.1, from coordinate 44,804 downwards.
CCGCGAGTCCCCGGGCGGGCGGACGACCGAGCCGCTGACGCAACCGGGGTCCGTGGTTGGGACACCGCTGTACCTGGCGCCGGAGGTTTTGTTCGGCGCCCCCGCGGACGCCCAGAGTGACCAGTTCGCCTTCGGCGTTGCGCTCTACCGAGCGCTTCACGGGGTGTTCCCGTTCGCCGGCAAGCGGCTGCTCGACCACGCCTACGCGGCCCGGGAAGGGCGCTTCTCACCGCTCCCCGCGGGAGCTCCGGCAGTCCCCGCCTGGCTCGATCAGGTGGTGCGCCGGGCGCTCGCCGGAGACCCGGCGAGCCGTTTCCCCTCGATGGACGCCTTACTCGAAGCGCTCGACCGTGACCCGGCGGTGCGCCGCCGGCGCCTGCTCGGAACCGCCACCCTGGTGCTGGTGGGAGCGCTCGCGGGGGCGCTCGCTCTCGGCCTCACGAGCCGCGCGCGTGCCCGTTGTGCCGGCGGCGAGGAGGCCCTCGCCGGGGTCTGGGACAACGCCGCCCGCGCACGCCTGGCGGCGGTCTTCGCCGCTTCGCCGGCCGCCTACGCCTCGGCTGCGGCGGCGAGCGTCGAGCACACGCTCGACGACTATTCGCGCCTGTGGGTGGCGGCCCGCCGGGATGCCTGCGAGGCCACCGCCGTGCGCGGCGAGCAGTCGGAGGAGCTGTATCAGCGTCGCCTGCGTTGCTTCGACCGCCGGCTCGACGACTTGCGGGCCCTCGTGACGACTCTCGAAGCAGGCGAGATCGTGATCGACAAGGCCGCCGCGGCGGTGCGCGAGCTGCCCACGCTGGAGCGCTGCTCGGGCCTCGCGGTGGTCGCCGGCCGCTTGCCGACCGCGGCCGACGCGCCTCGGGTGCGGGCGCTCGAGACCCGGCTCGCCGAGGCGCGGGCACAGCTGATCGCCGGGCGTTACGCCACCGGCCGCACGCTCGCCGAGGCGGCTGTGACCGAGTCCCAGGCTTTGGGCGACCGGGCGCTCGAGAGTGAAGCCCGCTGGCTCGCCGCGCGGCTCGCCCAAGGCGCCGGAGACTACGCGGCGAGCGAAGATCAGTACTTCGCCGCCGCGGCCGCCGCCGCGGCGATCGGGGACGACCGCCGGGCCGCCGAGGTCTGGAGCGGGTTGGCCTTTCTCGTCGGCGGGCGCAACTCGCGCTTCGCCGAGGCCCACCGCTGGGAGCGCCTGGCCCAAGCGGCGATCACCCGGTTTGGCGGCGACCCGGCTTCCGAAGCCGAACTGGCGGTTACCCGCTCGTGGGTCGCCCGCTCCGAGGGGGACGCCGAGGGGGCCCGGGCCGCGGCAGCGGAGGCGGTGGCGATCTACGAACGGGAGCGCCCCGCCGACGACCCGGCCCTCGGCCGCGCCCTCAACATGCTCGGTTCGGCGCTGCTCGAGCTCGGCCGCCTCGAAGAGGCTCGAGCGACTTATGAACGTGCCCTGGAGCAGGCGCAACGTCTGCTCGGCCCCGATCACCCGACGGTGGCCATTCGACTCGGGAATCTGGCGTTGGCGCTCGATGATCTCGGGGACTTCGAGCAGTCTTTCGTAGTCCAGCAGCGGGCCTTCGACATCGAGCTGCGGGCCTTCGGGCCGGACCATCCCCAGCTCGCGCTCACCCACGGCAACCTGGGCTTCTCCTTGACGACCCTCGGCCGCTACGAGGAAGCCTTGGCCCAGCACGAGCGCGCGCTCGCCATCCAACTCGAGACCCTGGGGCCGGACCACGTCGACGTCGCCGTGAGCCGCATCAACCGCGCCTTCGAGCTCGGCCACGTGGGGCGCACGCGGGAGGCTCTGGCCGAGGCCCGCCGAGCCCTCGTGGAGGTCGAGCGCAGCGTCGGTCCGGACCACGAATGGACGATCGCCGCCCGCGCCTGCGTCGGCGGACGGCTGGTGGACGTCGGGCGCCACACCGAGGCCATTCCGCTGCTCGAGCGGACCCTGCGGGAGCGCGCGGACAAGTCGCCCGAGCTCCGCGCCCAGACCAGCTTCGAGCTCGCCCAGGCCCTCTGGGTCACCGGGCGTGACCGCCCGCGCGCCCTCGCCCTCGCCCACGAAGCCCGTGCCGCCTTCGACGGTCCGTCGTCACCCCACCGCAAGCGCCAGAAAGCCGCCGTGGAACGCTGGCTGGCAGCCCGCGGCGGCTGACGCCGGATCGAGCCCCGCGGCTCAGACCCGCTCGCCGTACTTCCGGTAGTGCTCGTTCTTCGCGCCCTCGATCCACCGGTCCCGCTCGATGCGGTCGGGGAATACCGAGAGTTTGCCCGTGATCTCGGCGACGTCGGCGGGCGTCCAGGCCGCGATCTGCCGGTAGGTGGTGATGCCGGCGTGGTTCAGCAGGCGTTCGAGCACCGGCCCGATGCCGAAGATGGCTTTCAAATCGTCCCGCGGCGGGCCCTCGGGGGCCGCCGGCGTGGGTCGCGGGGCCACCGCTTCGGTCTCCGGGGCGATCCGGCGGAACGCCTTCTCGGTGTTGAGCTGCGCCAGCTCGGCGTGGAGGTGGGTGATTTCTTCATCCCGCCCATGGAGAAGCTGGTGGAGCTCGGCATTTTCCGCGGCGGCGCGGGCGAGCCGGCCTTCGAGCTCGCCGAGGCGACCTTCGGCCTCCTCGCGGGTAGCTTCGAGCTCGGCCCGCAGGCGCGCCAGCTGGCCCTCGATCTCAACCAGCTGGGGCGTCGCGCTGCCCGCCACGACCTTGGCGAAACGCTTCTTCTCCCCGATCCGCCGCCACAGCCAACCGATCAGGATGCCCAGCAACAGGGCGGTCACGAGGGCGGTCAGGATCTCGGAGCTGGTCATCTCAGGTCCTCTCGTTACGGCCGGCTGACCCGGAACTCGATGCGGCGATTCTGTTTGCGCCCCGCGGGCGTCGCATTGTCGGCCAGCGGGCGGGTGGCACCGAAACCTTGGGCGGTGACGCGGTCGGCGGCGAGGCCGCGGGTCACGAGGTAGCTTCGAACGGCCTCGGCCCGCGCCTCGGACAACGTCAGGTTGTCGTCCGGAACACCGCTCGAGTCCGTGTGGCCGTCGACCGCCACGGCCAGATTCGAGTTCGCCTTGAGGATCGGGACCAACTCGTCGAGTAGGCCGCGCCCGGCCATCGTGAGCACCGAGCTGGCGCTTTCGAAATCCACGGTGCGGCCGGCCAGAATGCGCCGCAGGTCGGCCTGGACTTCCGCCGGAGTGCGCTGGGCCGTGGACTTCGGCGCCTGGGCCACCACGGTCAGCTGATCTCCGACGCCGAGCAGCCGACCGGCCGCGGCCCGGGCACCGCTGACGACGGCGGTGCGCGCCGCGGTATCCGGCACTTCACCGCGAAGAGTCACCGTGGCGGCGCTGAACTCGAGCTCGCCGCGCCCCACCCGGCCGGACACCGCGCGCACGACGCCCACGACCGTGGGCAACCAGCCGCTCGTCAAGTCCTGGCTACCGACGGTGATCAGATTGACGACGGTGTTCTCGGGGTCCAGCCGCGCGATCTCGAGGGCCAGCCGGGCCTTGGTGACTTCGTCGGGCACCTGCCCATCGAGCCGCAGGGGGCCGCCGCCCCACGCCACCCGCAACGCCGGTGCAGGTTGACGCTCTTCGTGAGCTTCGTTGCGCACCACGCTGACCCAACAAAGGAGGAAGAAGGCCGCCCAGGCGAGGGCGAGAAAAAAGCGGTCCCGCATGCCCGGGGGATAGTGCCATGTCCCGGAGAGGGGTACAAGCCTGCCCGACGAGACTCGTTTCTGCTTCGAGACTGCACTGTAAGAGAAAAGCGCCAACAACTGGCTCGTCAATTGAGGGAGGAAGAAAGCCATGAAGGGAATCGTGACCTTGTCAGCAGTGTTCGCCTGCTTGCTACTTACCACGCACACCTTAACGGCTAGTCTTTATGAGCCGGAATCGAGCAAAGCTGCGATCGAGGTGGAGTTCCAAGCCCCGATCGCAGCTCCGGAACCGCTCTTCCTGGATAGCTGCGGATGTAGCGGGATCGCCGCGAACTGCATCACCGGCTGTGCCCCCGACGACTACACCTGCTACGCGTCTTGCTGGGCTGACGAGCAGTACTGCAATTGCCAGTGTTACCCCATGAGCTGCCCCTACTGACGGGCTTTCACCGGAGCTCAGCGTCGAAAAATCGGCCGACCTCCGTGTCGGCCGATCGCTTCGATGTTTCAGCGCAGCGCGGGCACCGGCGCCAGCGGATCGCGCAGGCCCCGCCAAACGCCCCGCAGCTTCGAAACCACGGCCTGGGTGTTACCGCGCCGCGCTTCGCGCAGGAAGGCCCAGGGGAACGTCGCGAGATTCGCCAGCAGGAATCCGAGCAAACCCAGCCCACCGAGGTGGCGGCGAGCGTAGATCGCATTGCTGCGCCCGGTATGGAACGTCTTGAGCGGCGTGTAGTGCCCGCCGGTCGACGCCGCAACTTTGTGCCAGATCACGCTCTCGGGCACGTACCGCAGGCGATACCCGGCGCCGAGGGCGCGCCGGCACCAGTCGGCGTCGTCGACGTTGATGAAGTAGGCCGGGTCGAGCGGGCCGACCCGTTCGAGGCTGTCGCGCGGGATCAGCAGGCAGCAGGTGGTCAGGTAGGTGACGTCGCGAGCGGTGTTCCAACGCGGCCCGTCGGGCTCGCCGCGGCCCCATTCCTCGGTCACCGTCTCGCGTACCCGCAAGCGCCCGCCCGCCGCCCACAGGCGATCCGCGGGGTCGGCGTAGAAAATCTTGGGACCCGCCGCGCCCACGGTGGGATCGGTGCAGGCGGCGAGCAAGGGGGACAGGAAGTCCGGCGCGACCTCGACATCGGTATTGAGCAGCAGCACCCAGGCGACTTTCGGGTCCGCCAGGGCGTGGCGGATGCCCACGAGGTTGCCTCCGGCGAAGCCGAGATTTTGGCCCGTCTCGACCAGCTCGAGGCCCGGACGCGCGGCCCGCAGCCGGGCCACCGAGTCGTCCGGCGATCCGTTGTCGACGACGATCGGTCGCAGGTCGACCCCGGTCACCCCGTCGAGGGACGCCAGGGTGTCGAGGGTATCGCCGGCGCCCTTCCAGTTGACCAGGACCACCGCCACGGGGCCGACCGGCGCGCGCGGGGTACTCGAGCTCATCGCGCCGACTCGGGCTCGAGCTCACCGAGGGTCGTTTCGACCGCCCCCAGGGCCCGCCAGGACGCCACCGCGGCCCACGATTGCACGACGACGGCGAACACGAACATTGCGACGTGCCAACTGGGCTGCGCCCAACCGGCGTAGGCGCTCGCCCCGAGCACGAAGGTCGCGAAGCCGGCCGCGAGGCCGACGAGGATCGGCGCCAGGGTCCGGCCAGCGAGATGGACCAGCAGATCGGAAACGGCCTGACCCCGGGCTGCCGCCGCGGTGACCAGCAGGCGCCGCGTGCCGACCAGGTAGAAACAAATCCAACTCTGGGCCAGGACGGAGACCAGGAGCGGCACCAGCGCGGCCAGCACGTGGGCCTGGATGTCGTCCTCACCGAAGCCGCGCCAGCCCTGGTAGGCGGCGTAGCCGAGCCCGGCCACCCCCGCCAAGCCCACGATCACCATGATGCGTCCGAGATTCATCGCGGGGTCACCTCGCCGGGGATTCTATCCACCGCTGCCGGCCAGCCAGAGACGCGCGGCGATTTCCGGGCGGAAACATTCTTCGACCCGGCGCCGCCCCGCCTCGCCACGCCGCCGCGCCTCGGCCGGATCGGCCCACAGCCCCGCCACGGCTTCGGCGAGCGCGGCCACGTCCTCGGCGGGCACCAGGGTGCCGGTTTCGCCGTCGAGCACGACCTCGGGAATGCCGCTGACCCGGCTGGCCACGATGGGCAACCCCGCGGCCATGGCCTCGAGGACCACGAGTGGCATGCCCTCGTAGATCGAGGGCACCACCAGGGCGCGGGCGCCCGCCAGCAGCGTCCGGACGCGGCCGGCCCCGGCGCGGCCCAGGAAGCGCACGGCGGCGTCGAGGCCGAGCGCCGTGGCCCGCGCCTCGAGGGCGGCACGGTGTTCGCCGTCCCCCGCGATCAACAGGCGCACGCCCAAACCCCGGTCCTCGAGCCGCGCGAGGGCCTCGAGCAACACTTCGACCCCTTTGCGGATGCGCAGGCGGCCGACGAAGAGCAGGTAGCCAGGAGGTTCGAGCTCCGGCTCCGCGGCGGGCACCACCAGGCCGCCGGTGACGTTCGGAACCACCCTCACAGTGCCGGCGCGGCGGGCGGGCAGATAGTCGCGTTCGATTTCGCGGGCGGTGGCGGCGCTCGGCGCCAACACCCGATCGGCCCAGCGCGCCGTCAGGCCCCCGAGCAGGATCTGGAGCGGCGCCTTCCACCAGCGAAAGCGCCGCTCCACCGCGCCGGGGCGGCCGAGCACCCGGCCGTCGCGGTCGCGGAGCGGGCGCACGGCCCGGCGCTCTTCGCGGTAGCTCACCTGCAACAGGGCGTCGAGGCGCGGTCGCGGCAACCCCAGGAACGGCGCCAGGAGCCGCAGCACCAGCACCACCAGCCCGCCGTCGGACTCGTGGACTTGGACCACCTCGGGCCGAAAACGCCGCACCTCGGCCACCACCGCCGGCACCACGGTCAGGGGAAACAGCGATTTCGGCCCGCGCGCGCCGCCCCGCCCGCGCCCGAGCACGTGCACCGTGTGGCCGAGTTCGCGCAGGCCGGCCGCCAGTTGGAGAACCTGTTCGCCGACGCCGGAGATGTCGGCGGGCGGCAAGGTGTTGGCGACGAAGAGCACACGCATGGGGTGGCAGGGAACGTACTGCCACCCGGCCCGTTCGTGCAAGCGGAAATCGTCGGACACGTCCGTCTCTCCCCTCGAAGTCGAGCTTGATTTCTCGTTTCATCCCCGAGGAGGCTCCGCATGTCGGTCCCGTTCCACAGCCGCATTTCCGCTTTCGGCAGTCTCACCTGGTCCGACGACCCCGCCTTGACGGGCGTCGAGCGCTTCGAACCCGGGCGCTACCTGCTCGAGTTTCGGCACGACGTGGCGGACTCGGCCCTGCTGGTAGCCCCCCTGGCCTTCGCCGAGGATGGCCACCCGCTGCTCGCCACCGCGCGCTTCCGCAACAACCGTCAGCTCGAGATCCGGGTCTTCGACGCCTTCGATCCCGCGGCCCTGAAGAACGCCGAAATTTCCTGCCAGCGCATCAGCCGGCCCAGCCTGGGTCACTGACCGCCCCGCCAGCGCGTGTCGTAGGGGCGGCCCCCCGTGGCCGCCCGAAGCCGTAAAACTCGCCAGCTCTCTCTGCGTAGAACCACGAGAACTCGGCCGATCCCCGCCGGGGCTCCGGCCCTCGATGCTCCAGATCTCGGAGGTTCCCGTGAGACGTACGCTCGCGCCTGCGCTTGCCTTGGTCGTCCCCTTCCTCGCCGCCGGTGTCGCCGGGGCCGCCGACTGGCCCCAGATCCGCGGATTGAACCGCGACGGCCGTTCCTCGGAAACCGGGCTGGCCCGTGCGTGGCCCGCGGATGGCCCGCGCCAGGTGTGGCGCCAGCCGATCGGTGAGGGGTACTCGGGCATCGCGGTCGTCGGCGACCGGGTGTTCACCGCGGACTCCGACGGCAAGGAAGAATTCGCCCGTTGCCTGGACGCCAAGACCGGCGCGACGCTGTGGCGGGTACCCATCGGCAGTTACTTCGTCGAGGAGTTCGGCAACGGTCCGCGCTCGACACCGTCGGTCGATGGCGATCGCGTCTTCGTGGTGGGCTCGACGGCGCGCCTGTTCGCCCTCGCCGCGAGCGACGGCAAGGTGCTGTGGGAAGTCGACCTGACGAAGGAGTTCGGCATTCCGGTGCCCGGGCGGGGCTTTTCGCCATCCCCCCTCATCGACGGCGACCGGCTGATCTTGGAAATTCCCGCGGAGAAGGGCATCGTGGCCCTCGACAAAACCACGGGCAAAACGGTGTGGCGGGCCGAGGTCGCGGGCGGCGGGTACTCGTCGCCCATCCGGGTCACCCTCGCGGGGGTGCCGCAATATGTCTTCTACCGCCGCGCTGCGCCCCAGATCGTGGCTATCGGTCTCGACGGCAAGCTCCTGTGGAGCCGGGAGTTCTCCGCCACGGGCATTGCCATGCCGCTGCACGTGCCGCCCGACGGCGTGTTCTTCTCAGCGTCCCACGACGAGGTCAGTCTCTTGGTGCGGGTTCTCCCGGGCGCGACGCTGGCGACCGAAGAGGCCTGGAAGCACAACCGCATGCGGAATCATTTCAATGCCGCCCTGATCGAAGGCGGCACGTTGTACGGCTTCGACAACGCCACCTTCCGCTCGCTCGATCCGGTGACCGGCACTCCCGGCTGGGCGCAGCGCGGCTTCGGCAAGGGCTCGCTGGTGGCCGCCGACGGCCTGCTGTTCGTGCTCTCCGACCTGGGCGTGCTCGCTTTGGTCGAAGCCGACGCCAAGGAATACAAGGAACGCGGCCGCGTCCAGGCCCTGACCGGCAAGAGTTGGACGGCGCCTAGCCTGGCCGGCGGTCGGATCTATCTCCGCGACCAAGACGAAATCGTCTGCTACGACCTTTCCGCCGCGAGCTGAGGACCACGACCATGCGCACCCCCCGAATTGCCGCGACCCTTGTTGCCGTCGTTGCCCTCGTTGTTGCCTCTCCCGCCCTCGCCGCGGAGTCCGTCGACGACGTGCTCCGCGCCTTCGCCACGGCCCGCGGTGGGCTCGAACGCTGGCACGCCGTCCAGAGCCTGGAGCTGACCGGCCGCTTCGAGAGCTTCAGTCAAGAAGCGCCGTTTTCCGCCCGCTGGGCGCGGCCGGACTACTTCCGCTTCGAGTCTCTCCAGCAAGGCGCACCCTATCTTCTCGGCCGCGACGCCCAAGGCTCTTGGTGGCAGCTGAAGCTCTACGGCCACGGCTGGCCGCGGCGGACCGAGGGCGCTGACGACGTCCAGCTGGCCCGCGCCGCCGAGCTCGAGCCGGCGCTGCTCGACGCCAAGGCCAAGGGCCACCAGGTCGAGCTGCTGCCGCACGGCGAGGTGGACGGCAAGACCACCCTCGCCCTCAAGCTCACCCGAGCCGACGGCAGCGTCGAAACCTGGCATCTCGACCCCGCGACCCACCTCGAGGTGGCGGTCGACTCGCAGATCTTCGACTACACCCAGACCGGGGACCCGGTGGACCGGCGCACCTACTTCTCGGATTTCCGGAACGTCGACGGCCTCCAGATCCCCTTCCGGGTGGACGCCGAGTACAAGGCGCGGTACACCTCGCTCCAAGTGGCCACCGCCAAGGTCGGCGGCGCTCTGCCGGCGGAGACCTTCCGCCTACCGCTGTCCGCCGGCATGGAAGCCCTGCGCGCCTGGGCCGGCGACTGGCAGGTGAAGCTCGAGCAGCAACCGAACCCGCGCGCTCCCTGGCAGGCGGTCGAGTACACCACGACGATCGAGGCCCGGGACGACGGCGCCCTGCTGGTCGAGAAGTACCGCTACGAGGACCCGTTCCAGGGCCCCGTCCGTGGCGAACGGCACCTAAGCTGGGATCGCTACCACGAAATCTACCGCTTCACCCAGTACGACCCGGCCTCGGGGCAGATCGGAATCCTCGAAGGCACGATGGCCGACGGCGTGCTGCTGGTCAGCAACGAAAACACCCGGAGCGCCGTCAAGTCCGGCGAGACCGCGATTCTCGAGCGCTACCGGAGTTACGAACTCGGCCCGGACGGCTGGAAGACCGACGGCGAGGTTTCGACCGATGGCGGCAAGACCTGGACGCTGGTGGCGAAGATGGTTTATACGCGGAAGAGGTGAGCGTGGACGAAGTGGACGAAGTGGACAAAATGGACTGACGGAATCGTCTTCAGTCCATTTCGTCCATCTCGTCCACGCCCTCCCCTACCCAAACATCCCCTTCTTGTCCCCGCCTGAGCCCAGTAGCTTCTGATTGAGCTCCTTGATGCGCTCCATCAGCTTGTCGATCTTCTCCTGGGCTTCTTGCTTCAGGCGGGCGTAGTCGGACTTCATGCGCTCGCGGTCTTCGGCGGCCTCGGTGAGGCGGCGGGAGAGGTCTTCGAGTTGCTGGTCGCGTTGGCGTAAGGCCCGCTCGACCTCGGCAATCTCGTCGTCCTTTTCGGCGATGCGGATCTTGATCTTCTCTTCCTGCTCCTCGTACAGCCGGCGGAACTGCTGGAGCTCGGTGATCTGCGAGAAATCGGACGTCGGGGCCATGTCGTTTCCGCGCTCCTCGATCTGGGGGAACATCTTGCGCAGTTTGAGAGACAAGTCCTCCGGGTCGGCGGACTGCGCCATGGCCTCCCGGTAGGTGATGGTGCCGTGGACCAGGAGCGCCAGGAGCGACTGGTTCATCGACTGCATCTTGTAGTAGCCGACGGAGGATTCGACCTCCTCGAGCAACGAGGCGGTCTCGCCCTTCTCGATCATCTTGGCGATCTTTGGCGAGCTCTTGAGGATCTCGAGGGCCGCCACCCGGCCGCCCTCGGCGCGCTCCACGAGCTTCATCGAGACGACGCCCTTCAGCACCTGGCCGAGCTGGGCGCGCACCTGCCCCTGCTGCTCGGAGGGAAAGCTGTCGAGAATGCGGTCGACGGTCTGGGTGGAGCTGTTGGTGTGCAGGGTCGAGAACACCAAGTGTCCGGTTTCCGCCGCGGTGATCACGGTCGAGATGGTCTCGGGGTCGCGCATTTCGCCGACCATGATGACGTCCGGGTCCTGGCGCATGGCGTTGCGCAAGGCCTCCTTGAAGCCGAGGGCGTCGGTGCCGACTTCGCGTTGGGAGATGGTCGCCATGCCATCGGTGAACAGAAACTCCATCGGATCTTCGATGGTGATGACGTGCACCGGCCGAGTGTTCGAGATGTACTTGATCATCGCCGCCAGCGTCGTCGACTTGCCGCTGCCCGTGGGCCCGGTCATCAGGACCATGCCCTGGTTCAGCGAGCAGAAGTCGAGCAGGGTCGGCGGCAAGTCGAGATCCTCGAGGGTTTTGATCTGGTACGGGATCGACCGGAACGACGCCGCCATGGTGCCGCGCTGCATGTAGATGTTGCCGCGGAAGCGCGCCAAACCGCGCACGCCGTACCCCAAGTCCACCGCCAACTGGCTCTCGAGTTTCGCCTTCTGGACCGGCGTCAGGATCGACAGCAGCATTTCCTGGATTTGGTCCGGACGCAGGGGCTCGGCGTCGATCGGCAACAAACGGCCGTCGATCCGCACGAGGGGCGGCCTCGTCGGCTTCAAGTGGAGGTCCGAGGCCCCCTTGGCGATCATGAACCGGAGCAGCCGGTCGAGTTCCACGTCGTTTTCCTCTGGCGAATTCAGTCGGGGAAAGCGCCGGGATTGTAGCAGGTGGCGGAAGACGCGAATCAGCCCGGCGCGCCGACGCCGAGCTCGCGAGCCAGGAAAGCCTTGGCGAAGCGCCAGTGGCGCACCACCGTGGCGGTCGAAATGCCGAGGGCCTTGGCGGTTTCTTCCACCGACAGTCCCCCGAAGAAGTGCAGCTCGACGACCGCCACCTTGGTGGTGTCGATCTCCGCCAGCCGCCCGAGAGACATGCGCACGGAAGCGGGCCGGGTCAAACTGCCGCGGGTGACCGCCGGCCCGGAGGCCGACGTCTCGCGGGATTCGATGGCGCCTACGATCGAGCCGCGCTTGCGCCGATGGCTGCGCCCGGAGTCGATCAGGATCTGGCGCATGAGCCGCGCCGAGAGGTTGAGAAAGTGATCCGTCGTCTCCCAAGAAACCTTTCTGAAACGACGCAATCGCAAGAACAATTCATGAACCAGCGCGCTCGGTTCGAGCGTGTGATCGCTCCGTTCGCTGCGCAGCTCGCGCGCCGCAAGTTGTTGCAGCTGCGAGTAATGGGAGGAAAACCAGCCGTCGATCTCGGAGCGCCGCAGAGTGTCCAGTTTGGACAGCGTCAACGCCTCTCCGGCCACGGGCTCGACCTCGGGTTCTTCGGGTTCAGTCACGGTCGCAGAGAGGGTAACACAGGGTTCGTCCGCCTCGTCCCCTCGAGTTACAAGCGGCCGAGTTCCGTGCTCGCGGGGAACTGGCGCCGGGCGTAAGCGAGCAAGGCCGTGGCCGAGCGCGTGTCCCCCACTACCCGCAGGGTCTTGATCGCCTCGGCGTAGGCCTCGGGATGGGGATGGGCGTCGACCATCTGTTTGAGGGTGGGGCCCACGCGGTCGCCGCGGCCCGACAACGCGTAGAGCACGGCCAAGTTCGCGTAGGCCCGAGGGTCGCGCGGAAAGGCGCCGATCTCTCGGCTGAAAGCGGCCTCCGCTTCAGGTACTCGCCCGAGATCCGCCAGGGCCTTGCCGCGCATCAGCTCGAGCCCCTGGACCAGTTCGAGGTCCGACGTTTTCCGTTCCGCATACGCCTTGGCGGCCCGGTCGCAGGTCTCGAGCGCCGCCTCGAAGTCGCCCTTGGCGTGGAGCACGCCGGCCAGGGTGACCAGCGGGCCGATGCGGCTCTCCCCCGCCGCCAGGGCCGCGCGGGCTTCGCGTTCGGCGCTCGTCAAGTCTTTGCGGACGAGGGCGATCTGGGCGAGCAGGCCGTGGGCGAAGGAGGGCTGGGCGGCAAGACCGAGCTTGGCGTGTTGCTCGGCGTCTTCGAGCTCGCCCCGCTTCAGGTAGAGCGCTGCCGCGGACAGCGCCACCGCGGGCGAACCGCCGGACAGCTCGAGACACCGACGATAGGCGGCGAGCGCCGCCTCGTCCGCTCCCAGGCGCTCGTGGGCACGGCCGAGAAACTCCCAGGCATCGACCAGCCGCGGATTCCGCGCCAGCACCCGCTCGAAGGCCACCACCGCCTCGGCGTATTTCTTGGTGCTCTCGAGGGCGATGCCGCGTTTGAACTCGGCGAGGCTGTCGATCTCCTTCTTGGGGTCGGGCAGGGGGCCGTCCCCCGGGCTCACCCGGCTGCCGACGTACCCGAGGGCCGCCAGGGCCGCCTGGGTTTCGGCGTCCACCTCGCCGGGCTCGGTCAAGGTGCGGTCGAAGCCCGCGAGGGTCTGGCGCATCTCGGCGGTCACCCGGCGCTCGGTCGCGAGCACGTTCCGAGTCTCCTTGGGATCGTCCTCGAGATCGTAGAGCTCCGGGTCCGGCCCCTCGATGTAGTGGTGGCGACGATCGATCAGCGACGCCAGATCGCTCCAGCCGAAATGGAGGCGCGGGTAGAAAGTCTCCGAGTAGATCCGGCGGTCGGGAGCCTCCGGGGCGAGCAGGCTGAGCAGGGAGACCCCGGAGAGCGCCGCCGGGCGCGGGCGATCGAGGCCTTCGAGGATCGTCGGCAGCACGTCGATGAGCTGCGCCGGTGCCGCGACCGAGCTCCCGGCGAAGGCGCCGCCGGGCATTTTGACCAGGAGCGGTACTTGGAGCGTTTCGCGGTACAGCAGCAGGCCGTGTTCGTCCTCGCCGTGTTCCCCGAGGCCCTCGCCGTGGTCGGAAAGCAGGAAGAGCCAAGCCCGGTCGTAGACGCCAAGGCGCCGCAGGGCCGCCACCAACTCCCCCACCACCTGATCCGCCGCCGCCACCTCGCCGTCGTAGCTGTCGCCGTAGCGCGCCGCGAAGGCCGCCGGTGGCCGGTAGGGCGTGTGGGGCTCGTAGAGATGGAAGAAGAGGAAAAACGGCTTCGCCGCCACCTCGCCGAGCCACGGCTCGATCGCCGACAGGGTCTCAAGCCCCGATCGCTGGAGCCCCCCGAGGCCCACGCCGGTGCGGAATTCGATGGCGTCGTCGTAGTGGTCGAACCCCGCCGCGAAGCCCGTCTGGCGACGCAGGACGAACGCCGAGACGGCGCCACCGGTCGCGTAACCGGCCTCCCCCAGCAACGCCGGCAGGTAGGGCAACGAGCCGTCCGCGACCTTCTTGCCGTCCACCAGATACCCGACGTTGTCGCGCACTCCATGGCCCGCCGGTAGCTGTCCGGACAACAACGAGGCATGAGACGGCAAGGTCAGCGGCACATGGCTGAAGGCCCGCTCGAAGAGGATGGAATCCGCCCGCAGGGCATCGATGGCGGGCGTTTCGACGCCGCGGTAACCGTAGGCGGGCAGGTGATCCGAGCGCAGCGTGTCGATCGAAACGATCACGATCGGCGTGCCGGCCGGAGCCCGGTACGCCGCGGGGTCGCGCCCACAGGCGACACAGGCCAGCAGCGGGGGCAGCCAGGCCCAAGTTCGCGGGACGACCGATGACGAGAATCTACGCAGCATGAGTGACCGCGGCGAGTGTAGCAGCGCGATCGCACCACCCGCGGGGATTCCTAGGCCAGCGTGAGCACCAAGTCGACCGTGGCGTCCGTGCTCTGGAGCGAGGAGCAGTTGCTGCCCAAGGAGATCGACTGGGCGGGGCCTTGGCCGCAGCCGGCGACGAGAACGCCATCCGGGCAGCTGACCTGGACGGTCGTCGTGCTGGTGCCGAAGGGGTGGTTGTAACTGACGCCGACGGTATTTCCGCTTTCGCCGAGCTTCCACTGATAGAACCCCTCGGGGCCGGGGCCGAACAGCGGGTCGAAGGGCGTCGCCTCAACCGCGGCGGTGTTCCCGACCGACCCACCGGGCGGGTCCACGACGGACGGGTTGGCGAGCGGGCTGTTGCCGTGAGTCGGCGGCTGCGGCACCTCGAAGTTCAGGACGGTGTTCGTTTGGTTGGTCCAGTTCATCACGATGCTTTTGGCAGTAGCCATGACAAGACTCCAGGGGGACGACGTCGGCGGCGACATGCCGCGACGGCGCGGGGCAGGGAGCAGGCTCCGTGCCAGGACGGCCGGAGGGCGATTCAGCGGGTAGCGGGGCGGCTGGTTGGGGAGGTCACGGGCGTCTGGACATGTCGGGGGGAGTGACGGACAGTTCGCGGGGCCTCGGGTCAACCTCGGAGGAGCCGGTCGTACTCGGCGTGAGACCCGATCCAATACCAAACCGGTCCCTCGGGACCTTCGACTGCCAGGGCTCGATAGTGCAATCCCACCCGCGCCGAAAGCAGTCGGCCGACCTTCTTGAAATACAGTGACGGGTGGAGGGGATCGTCCTCAAGCCGGGCGAAGCAACGATCGGCGAGCTCCTGGACCTCCCGCGGCAGCGCACGGTACCGCTCCCAGAAGGCCGGAGTTGCGCGGTGCTTCACAGCTCCGTGGTCTCGCCGCGGGCGTGCGCCGCCAGCGCCGCGTCCGCCAGGTGGTCGAGCCTGCCCGCGCGCGCATCTTCTTCGATCTGCCGGTCCCAGAGCGCCGCCTCGAACTCGGCGAACCAGGCGCGAAACTGGGCGAGTTCTTCCGGGGAGAGCTCTTGGATTTGGCGTTCCACTTTCAGTAGCGGGCTCATGAGGTAGCTCCCTTCGTCGTCAGGGCAGTATAAGCGCGCCGACTTCGGACCATCATCGAAGAATAGGCCGACATGAAGGTCGGCCGCGACATGGCAAGTTGGTGGCGGTTCGAAGATCACGTATCCATGCCCCATGAGTCGCGCTGCGAAGGCGATGCAGGCGTCGAGGTCCGCCGGCTCCAGAGAGGGGTACTGCCGAAGAACTTCTTCCCGGCTCTCTCCGGCACCCAAGAACTCGAGGATCGTCTGGACCGTGATGCGCTTTCCCCGCAGGGTCGGTTTACCGTTGCAGATGGCGGGGTCGATGGTGACTCGCGAGGCAAGGTCGTCCATGGGTGCGATGGTACCTCTTGGAGCCAACGTCGCTTGCCGGGCGCATGTTGCCGGCTCCTAGTTGGAGGGCGGCGACGCCGAAGCCCGGGCGCCTCAGCAGCTTCGCCTATTGACCGTAACGCAAGAGAATCTCGCGTGGAGTGAGTGGTTGAATATGGTCTGTTGTGACAGATGGACCAAAGGAGAATCTGGTACGGCCAGGGAGCTGCTGCGAAGCGACATCGAAGAGCTCCATGTTCTTCGGCCATTGATATCGCTGGCCATCAGGCTCGGCCCCTGCATAAAGCCTCAAAAATGTCGCTATGTTGGAGATAGACAAGGCGGATAACTCGATCGCTGCGATCAAGGATTCCGGCTTCCAATTCACAGCCATGTCTTTGAAGGTGATGTGAGGGCTTGGCGAGAGCTTGCAAACTGACATAAACGAGCTGCCAAATTCACCAGCAATTACCGTGTGAAGCTGTGAGGCTGGCCCAGGAGAACCCGGACTGGCCTCGGGTGCCAGAGCCAACGAAAATCCGCCCGATCGCGCTCGCAGTCCATGCTTAATGCTGTTGAATTCAACCTGGTTGTGTTCTTCGAGGTAAGCTTCAGCGGACTGGCGCCAGAACAAGGCAAAAGCCGCCTTAATTCTCGCTGCTTTCTCCTGTTCGGTAGAGGAGAGCATCTGAAAGATACAGTTGCTCAGTGATTCCCAAGAGAGGGACTCCGTAGTCAGCCGCGAGTGAACAGGTCGCTCATTCGACAGCGCATCGATAACAAGGCGCAAATGAGGCTCCCGGTAGCAGCTGAGCCATGCGAATGCGCAATCTGGTGCCTGGACAGTAGCGGCAAGCAGGCTAAGAAGAGTCTCCTGCGCGTGCCCGTAAAAGAGCCTGAGCGCCAGTGCAGCATGTCTACGCTCATTCTCTTCCTCAGAAAGAAGAGCTCCTACCTGAGAGGCGCAGACACTCAGGAAAAACTGATGGTCAATACTATCTAAGAATTGTTGGTTTCTTTCGCGTAGATGCCAGTCCCATACGCAGAATGGTGCCTCTCCTACGACAAGCTCAAGATGACCAGCACGCACAGGACCACCTCCGCTGTAGCCTTCAAGCAAGGCAGCATAGCGTTCTTCGCCCCCCGCTCTACCAACTTCTTGCTATTCCCCCACCCCGCCCGCCGGGGCGAAGATCTCCGTCGTCATCCGACGCTTGTCTGACCCCGGTCCTTCTTAGGAGAACTCGCCATGGCGAACGTTCTGTGGCTCCAGGGTGGTGCCTGTAGCGGCAACACGATGTCGTTTCTGAACGCCGAGGAGCCGAGTGCTTGTGACCTCGTCACCGACTTCGGCATCAACGTGCTTTGGCATCCGTCCCTCGGCATGGAGATGGGGGAAAACGCCAAGCGCATCTTCGAGGATTTGGTTTCGGGCAAAGTGCCGCTCGACATCTTCGTCTTCGAGGGCACCGTCATCCAGGGGCCGAACGGCACGGGGCGCTTCAACATGTTCGCCGACCGGCCGATGAAGGACTGGGTCAAGGAGCTATCCGCGGTGGCCGGGGCGATCGTGGCGGTCGGCGATTGCGCCTGCTGGGGCGGCATTCCGGCCACGGACCCGAACCCGGTCGACAACGTCGGCCTCCAGTACTTGAAGCGCAAGCACGGCGGCTTCCTGGGGGCGGGGTTCAAGTCCAAGTGGGGCCTGCCGGTGGTCAACATTCCGGGGTGCCCGGCGCATCCGGACTGGATCACCCAGATCCTCGTCGCCATCGCCTCCGGGCGGGCCGGCGACATCGCCCTCGACGACCTCCAGCGGCCCCAGACCTTCTTCAAGACCTTCACCCAGACGGGATGCACCCGCGTCCAGTTCTTTGAATACAAGCAGGCCACCATGGAGTTCGGCCAGGGCACCCGCACCGGCTGCTTGTTCTACGAGATGGGCTGCCGCGGACCGATGACCCACTCTCCGTGCAACCGCATCCTGTGGAACCGCCAGTCGTCCAAGACCCGCGCCGGCATGCCCTGCACCGGTTGCACCGAGCCCGAGTTCCCGTTCCACGACTTGCGGCCCGGTACCGTCTTCAAGACCCAGAAGATCAGCGGCACCATCCCCAAGGAAACGCCCACCGGCACCGACCACGTCTCCTACATGGCCCACGCCGCCGCCGCGCGCATCGCGGCGCCCAAGTGGTCCAAAGAAGACATGTTCGTCGTCTGACGCGCGCGAGACCGACTTTCGAAAGGCAACGTCATGAGCACCGCGACTCTCCCGATGCCCACCGACATGCGCATCAGCCCCCTGGGCCGTGTCGAAGGGGATCTCGACCTGCGCATCAAGTTGAAGGACGGCGTCGTCACCGAAGCCTGGACCGAGGCCAGCATGTTCCGTGGCTTCGAGATCATCCTGCGCGGCAAGGACCCGCAGGCCGGCCTCATCGTCACCCCGCGCATCTGCGGGATCTGCGGTGGCAGCCACCTGCACAAGGCCGTCTACGCCCTCGACACGGCGTGGAAGACCCACGTCCCCCAAAACGCCACCCTGGTGCGCAACATCGCCCAGGCCTGCGAGACGCTGCTGTCGATCCCGCGTTGGTTCTACGCGCTGTTCGCCATCGACCTGACCAACAAGAACTACGCCCACCTGCCCGAGTACGACGAAGTGTGCCGCCGCTTCGCGCCCTTCGTCGGCACCAGCTACGAAACCGGCGTCACCCTCTCCGGCAAGCCGGTCGAGGTCTATGCCATGTTCGGCGGCCAGTGGCCGCACTCGAGCTTCATGATCCCGGGCGGCGTCATGTGCGCGCCGACGTTGTCCGACGTCACCCGCTCGATCGCCATTTTGGACTACTGGAAGCGCGAGTGGCTCGAGAAGGTCTGGCTGGGTTGCTCGATCGAGCGGTGGATGGAGATCAAGACCTGGAACGACCTGCTCGCCTGGGCCGATGAAAACGACGCCCAGCGCAATTCCGACTGCGGTTTATTCCTGCGCTTCGCCCAGCGCGCCGGGCTCGACAAGTTCGGCGCCGGCTGCGGGGCGTACCTCGCCACCGGCACCTACTTCCAGCCCGAGCTGTACGAACGGCCCACGATCGACGGCCGCAACGACGCCCTGATCAACCGCGCGGGCATCTACGACGGGCGCGAGTACCACGACTTCAACCACCTGAACGTGCGCGAGGACACCTCCCACTCGTTCTACAAGGGGGATCGTTACCTCCACCCATGGCAGGGCGAAACCGACCCGATCGACCCCCAGGACGGCCACAAGCAGGGCAAGTACAGCTGGGCCAAGTCGCCGCGTTACGAAGTGCCTGGCCGGGGCGCCATGCCCCTCGAGGTCGGCCCGCTCTCCCGCCAGGTCATCGCCGGACGGGAAGGCGCAGCAGCCCACCAGGACTACGATCCGCTCTTCCTCGACGCGGTCAAGACCGCCGGCCCGAGCGTCCTCGTGCGGGTCCTGGCGCGCATGCACGAGGCCGCCAAGTACTGGCAGCTGACGCGCGGCTGGCTCGACAAGATCGACCTCCACGACCGCTTCTACTCGAAGCCCGAGGAGCTCGCCGAGGGCCGTGGCTTCGGCTCCACCGAGGCGGCGCGCGGTTCGTTGTCGGACTGGATCGTGCTCTCGGACGGCAAGATCGAGAACTACCAGGTGATCACCCCGACCGCCTGGAACATCGGCCCGCGGGACCGCACCGGCGTGCTCGGCCCCATGGAGCAGGCGTTCCTGGGCGCCCGCATCACCGATCCCAGCGATCCGGTCGAAGTCGGCCACGTGGCCCGCTCCTTCGACTCGTGCCTGGTGTGCACCGTCCACGTCTACGACGGCAAGTCGGGGCGTGAGCTCTCCCACTTCCGCATCGGCGAGAACGGGTGAGCGTGGCCCTTCCGGGCGAGGGGAACCTCGCCCCGCCTTCCTTCCACGAGCCGGTCCGAGCGCTCGTCATCGGCTGCGGCAATGTGCTGCGCGGGGACGACGCGGTCGGGCCGGTGCTCATTCGCGAGTTGTGGAGCCGCGGCCTGCCGGCCGGTGTGCGCTGCGCCGACGCCGGCACCGGCGGCATGGACGTGGCGTTTCAGATGCGCGGCGCGGAGCGCGTGATCCTCGTCGACGCCTGCACCAGCGGCAGTGAACCGGGGGCGCTTTTCCGCGTGCCCGGCGAGCGCGTCGAGCACCTGCCGCCGCTCGCAGGCCTGCACCTCCACGCGTTTCGTTGGGACCACGCCTTGGCCTTCGCCCGCTGGCTGCTCAAGGACGAGTACCCGAAAGACGTCACCGTCTACCTGATCGAGGCCGCGAACCTCGAAGTCGGTGCGCCGCTGTCCCCGCCGGTGGCCCAGGCCATGGACCGCTTGGTCGACCGGTTACTCGCCGAGTTGGCCGGGGAGCCCACGCCGTGAGCCTCGAAATCGAGCTCACCGCCGAGGGTTCCCTGCACCTGGCGGCGGAGGTCGCCGCGCGGTTCTTCCCCCAGGACGCCCTGGCCGCCTTCGTCCGCGGTCCCGAGTTGTGGCTGACGCCGCTGCGCGGGGGCGGTGGGGGCGGCCTGATCCTGAAACAGCGCAACCGGGCCGGCGACCGCGCAGTGCTGATCTGGGAGGCGCTGCCCCCGGACACCCCACCCGGACGGCGGCCGGCTTTCTGGGATCCGGAACGGGGTACGCTCCGGGTCGCCTTGCCCCTGAACGGCAACGCGACCCCGGAGGTGAGCCCGTGAACCCGATCACTTTGGCCCAGGGCGCCCAGCCCCTCGGTCTCCTGCACCTGCCCTTCGGATTGTTGCTGCTGCCGCCGGTGGCGGACGACGGCGGCGCCCTCGGCCGCATCCTGGCTGGGGACGGATCCGGTCCGTTGCCCCCGGAGTGGCGCTTCTGGCACGCCGCCGCCGAGGGCGACGCCGAGGGGGCCCGGGTGTGGCTCGAAGACCAAGCCGGGCTCGTCGCCGACTACGACCGCTTCGTGCTGGCGCCCAGCCCGGAGGCCGTCGCCGCCCTGCGCGCCGCCGCGACCGGAGACCTCGCGTTGCTCGTGGCCGCCGCGGGTTACGTCTTCGGACTGGTCGACCAGGTGCCCGCGCCGGAAGCAGCCGCGGCGCCCGAAGTGGCAGGTCTACTCGCCCTGCCGGCAGCTGCCGCGGCGGTGGAAGCGGGCGACGTGGCCGGCGCCGTGGCGCTGCTCGATCGAAGCGCCGCCCAGGTGGCCGGCGTTTCGCCCATCCTCGCCGCCCAACTCGAGGCCCAAGCGGCGGACTTGGAGCACGGTGCGAACCCGGCGCGCGCCATCACCCGCCTGCGCTCGGCACTCCGCCACGCCGAGGGCTCGCCGCTGGCGGCCGGGTTGTGGCTGCAACTCGGGCTCTACCTACACGAGGCAGGAGAAGGCAACCGCTCGGGCCTGACCGCCGCCATCGACGCCTACCAGTCGGCCATCCACGCCGGGCTATCGCGAGACTCGAACCCGGAAGGCTTCGCCTTGGTACAGAACAACCTCGGCCTGGCCTACCTGTCCCTGCCCATGGCCGAGGACCGCGACGCCCTCAAGAAGGCCGTGGCCGTGCAGTCCTTCCGCGAGGCGCTCACCGTGTACGGCCCGGAAAGCCACCCGGAGCAGTGGACCAGCGTCCAACTGAACCTGGCCAATGCGCTCCAGTACCTACCGAGTTCCCACCCCCAGGAAAATCTGGTGGCGGCGGTCGAGATCTACGACCAACTGCTCGCCCGGCGCCCCAAGTCCCACGACCCGGTGGGCCACGCTCGGCTGCTCGCCAACCAGGGCAACGCCCTCGCCCACCTCGGCATGTTCCAGCCCGCCCTGGCGCAGCTCGACGAAGCCCACAAACTTTTCCACTGGCACGGCGAGGCGGACATGGCGGCGGCGGTGCTCGAACAAGTGTCCCTCATCCACGAACGCCGGGCGGCCCTCGCGGCGGAGCCCGTGGAGAGCCCGCCGTGAACCCGCACGAGCGCCAACAGTTCGACCTGCTTCTGGCCTTGTCCGTCGAGCGCTTCGTCGAGCGGCTCGAGCAGAGGAACGGCGGCGCCGGCCCGGCCCTCGAGCGCCTGCGCCTGGCGCCCGAAGGCGAAGGCGTGTGGTTGTCGGACTTCGTGGGCGTGTTGTTTCAGGACTTCCTGCTCGACGACACGGCGGGCGCGTGCTTCATTCTGGAAGCGCTGGAGCGCCGCACGATCGAGCCCGCGGAGGGAGCCGCGCCGATCGGTAGCCTGCTCCGTGATCTCGCCCGCCGCGCCTTCGCCGCCTTGCTCGCCGCCAAGGCCGAGGAGACTCTCGAGCAACACGCCGGCTACCAGGCCGTCGACACCGGAGGGTTCGGATGAGCGACGAGCTGGCCGACCGCGCCCAGCGGGTGGACCGCGCTCTCGCCGGACTCGCGGGGCTGGATGCCACCGCCCGCGCCCGCGCCGACGAGCTCCAGGCCGCCATCGAGGCCTTCCACAAGGAGGGGCTGACGCGCATCGTGCGCACGCTGAAGGCCGACCCGCGGGGCCTCGAATTGTTGATGGGCCTGGCCGAGGACCCGGAGGTCTACGCCCTTTTCGCCCTCCATGGCCTGGTGCGGGCGGAGGCCGTCGATTTGCCCACCCGGGTGGCGCGAGCGCTCGAATCCGCCCGGCCCTACCTGCAATCTCACGGCGGCGACGTCGAGCTGGTGGAGATCGTCGACCAGACGGTCTACGTCCGGCTCTCCGGCGCTTGCCACGGCTGCTCGATGTCGGCGTCGACCTTGCGGAACAGCGTCGAGGAAGCCGTGCGCGCCGCGGCGCCCGAGATCACGGCGGTGGAGCCCGTGGCGGGCGAGCCGACGCCGGTGCTAATTCCCCTCGACAGCCTGCGAAAGGGCAAGGGTTGGGTGAAAGGGCCGGCGGCGGCCGAGATCGTCGAGGGCAAACCGTTCCGGATGGAGCTCGACGGCGGCAAGAGTGTCGTCCTGCTGCGCTTCGGCGACCAACTCCAGGCCTTCGACAACGCTTGCGCCCACCTCGGCATGCCGCTCGACGGCGGGAGGGTGGACGTCGAGGCGGGCACCCTGACCTGCCCGTGGCACGGCTTCCGGTTCGACGGCCGGTCCGGCGAGTGCCTGACCGCTCCGGAGGCCCAACTCGAACCCTTCCCCCTGCGCATCGAAGACGGAATCGTGTCGGTTCGCCCGCGATGAGCGCCACCGTCGCCACCCGCCCGCTCTGGCTCGGGGCGCCGTCGCCCGGCGGCTTGGCCCTGCCGGCGGCGCAGCCCACGCGGACCCAGTTCTACGCCCCGCGGGGCTTGTGGTTCGACGACGAGAGGTTGGTGGTGGCGGACTCGGGCAACCACCGGCTGCTTCTCTGGTACGGTCTCCCCGAATCGGCTGGCACCCCGGCGGACATCGTGCTCGGCCAGCCGAATGCCACCTCCGAAGGGCCGCGAGCCGGGGGCCGGGGGCCGGAAAACGGCTTCCACCTGCCCACCGGCGTGGCCGTTTACGGCGGCCGGCTGTTCCTGGCGGATGCCTGGCACCACCGCATCCTGGTGTGGGAGAGGCTGCCGCGCCGCGACGACCAGCCGCCCGACTGGGTGCTCGGCCAGCCGAGTCTCGCGGCCGTCGAACCCAATCGGGGCGGGCCGGTGAGCGCCGTGGGGCTCTACTGGCCCTATGGCGTGGCGGTGGTGGCGGGGAACCTATGGGTGACCGACACCGGCAACCGCCGAGTGCTTGGTTGGTTTGGCGTGCCGGAGTTCGACCGCCCGGCGGACGTGGTCCTCGGTCAACCCGACTTCTCCCAGGCCGACGAGAACCGCGGCGGCGCCCCCTCGGCGAGTTCCTTCCGCTGGCCCCACGGGGTGGCCGCGGCGGGCGGCGCCTTTTATGTAGCAGACGCCGGCAACCACCGGGTGCTCGGCTGGCCTGCGCTTCCCCGGCGCGACGAACCCGCGGACCGCCTGCTCGGCCAGCGCGACTTCGGCACCGCCTTCGAGTCCCAGTACCAGCCGCAAAGCGCCACGTCGCTGCGGTTTCCTTACGCCGTGGCAGGCGACGGCGAGCGCCTGCTGGTGGCGGACACCGCCAACAACCGGGTGCTGCTGTGGCCCGGGGCACCGACCACGGGCACGCCGGCCGTGCGGGTGTTCGGCCAAGATGACCTGGTGGCCAACGGCGAGAACCGCTGGCGCGAGGTGCGCCACGATTCCCTATGTTGGCCCTACGGCCTGTGGCTCCACGGCGACCTGCTCGGCATCGCCGATTCGGGCAACAATCGAGTCCTACTCTGGCCCCTGGCCGAACTCTGAAGGAGAAGCGTCATGTGCCTCGCCGTTCCCGGCCGCATCGCGGAGATCTACGAAGCCCACGGCACCCGCATGGCCAAGCTCGACTTCGGCGGTATCACCAAGGAAGTCTGCCTGGCCTACCTGCCTGAGGCGGTCGTGGGGGACTACGCCATCGTGCACGTCGGCTTTGCCATCAGCCGGATCGACGAAGCCTCGGCCCAGGAGACCTTGCGCCACTTCCGGGAGTACGGGTTACTCGAGGAGGAATTGGGGGAACCGTCGTGAAATACCTGAGCGAGTTCCGCGACGCCGAGGCCGCCCAACGCCTCGCCGCCGACATCCGCCGCACTGTGACCCGGCCCTGGGCGATCATGGAGGTCTGCGGCGGGCAGACCCACTCGATCCTGCGCAACGGCATCGACCAGCTGCTGCCGCCGGAGGTCGAGCTGATCCACGGCCCCGGTTGCCCGGTGTGCGTGACGCCGCTCGAGCTGATCGACAAGGCCCTCGCCATCGCGTCCCGGCCCGAGGTCACGTTCTGCAGCTTCGGCGACATGCTGCGGGTGCCCGGCAGCACGAAAGACCTCTTCCGGGTCAAGAGCGAGGGCGGCGACATTCGCGTCGTCTACTCTCCACTCGACGCCGTCAAGCTGGCCCGCGAGCGGCCGGACCGCCAAGTCGTCTTCTTCGGCATCGGCTTCGAGACGACCGCCCCGGCCAACGCCATGGCCCTGCACCAGGCACGGCGCGAGGGCCTCCCGAACTTCTCGATGTTGGTCTCCCACGTGTTGGTGCCGCCCGCCATCGCAGCGATCATGACGTCGCCCAACAACCGCGTGCAGGCCTTCCTGGCCGCTGGCCACGTGTGCAGCGTCATGGGCACCTGGCAGTACCCGCCCCTGTGTGAACGCTACGGCGTGCCGATCGTGGTGACCGGCTTCGAGCCGCTCGACGTGCTCGAGGGCATCCGACGCGCGGTGCATCTGCTCGAGGCGGGCGAAGCGCGCCTCGACAATGCCTATCCGCGGGTGGTGACGGCCGAGGGCAACCAGCCGGCGCAGGCGCTTTTGGCCGAGGTGTTCGAGGTCACGGACCGCACCTGGCGGGGCATCGGCACGATTCCCCGAAGCGGCTGGCACCTCGCGGCGACGTATCGCGAGTTCGACGCCGAGGCCCGGTTCGACGTCGCGGACCTACGCGCCGAGGAATCCCCCTTGTGCAAGAGCGGCGAGGTGCTGCAAGGGGCGCTGAAGCCTCACCAGTGCCCGGCCTTCGGGCGAGAGTGCACGCCGCGTTCGCCGCTCGGAGCCACCATGGTGTCCTCCGAGGGAGCCTGCGCCGCGTACTACAACTACGGCCGCGCCGGCGCCTTCGAGCCCCCGGCCTGATCTCATGGCAGACGCCCCCGACTTCTCGAGCTGGAGTTGTCCCATCCCCTTGCGGGATTACCCCACCGTGATCCTCGGCCACGGCGGCGGCGGCGCCTTGTCGAAGGACTTGGTCGACCACCTCTTCGTGCCCGCCTTCCGCAACCGCGAACTCGAAGCCCTGGGCGACGCCGCGGTGCTGACCGTGCCGGCGGGGCGATTGGCGTTTTCGACCGACTCTTTCGTCGTCCACCCGCTGTTTTTCCCCGGCGGTTCGATCGGCGAGCTGGCGGTCTGCGGCACCGTCAACGACCTCGCCATGGCGGGCGCCGTGCCGCTTTGCTTATCCGCAGCGTTCGTGCTCGAAGAGGGCCTGCCGATGGCGACCCTCGGGCGGATCGTCGAAGCCATGGCAGCCGCGGCGCGGCGGGCCGGGATCACGATCGTGACCGGCGACACCAAGGTCGTCGAGCGCGGTCACGGCCACGGTTGTTACATCACGACAGCGGGGATCGGCCGGATTCAGGACGGTCTCGACCTCGGCCCCCACCAGGTTCGTCCCGGGGACCGCGTCCTCGTCTCGGGTTTCCTCGGCGACCACGGCATGGCAGTGATGAGCGTCCGCGAGGGCCTCGAGTTCGACACCACGATCGAGAGCGACACGGCGCCGCTCGGTGAGCTCGTCCAAGCGCTCCTGGCCGCGGCGCCAGAGGTACGGATGCTGCGCGACCCCACCCGCGGCGGCCTGGCCGCGAGCCTCACGGAGATCGCCGAAGCCTCGAAGACCGGCATCGAGATCGTCGAGCGCGACTTGCCCGTCCGTCCCCAGGTCCAAGCCGCCTGCGAGCTCCTGGGGCTCGACCCACTTTTCGTCGCCAACGAAGGGAAACTCACGGCGATCGTCTCCCCCGGCCAAGCCGACGCCGCCCTGGCCGCCCTCCGGGCCCATGCCCTGGGCCGCGATGCCGCCGTCGTCGGCACGGTGGTCGCCGATCACGCCGGCCTGCTCGTCGCCAAGACTGGTCTCGGCGGTAAACGGGTGGTGCCGCTGCCGATCGGCGAACAGCTACCGCGGATTTGCTGACGGTGCCAGGTTCTTCGGGGAAAGGGGCGCCGCTTCGCTCCGCCGGGCCGGCTCCCCAACCCCACCTTCGGTCGAAAGTCTCCTCCCAGAAGGCCGTTTCGGCCCCACCGGCACGAGAACCGAATCGAGCGGAGACACCTCGACTGCGCGGGGCTGGGCCCTCGTCACGTCTCCCAGCGAAAGACGAGTTCCTCCTACGTCTCGTGCGGAACCCAAGGAAGTGCCGGCGGGAAACTCCCGGCCGGGAAGCTGGCCAGCCGATTCCCGGCGCGCAGCGCCTCGGCAGCTGCTTGGAAGGCCTCGTCGAAGAGTCGGTAGGCGGCCCGGTATTGCTCTCGCACAGCTTTGGAAGCGGCGTGAACCCAGGGAGCCGGCCGGTATTCGACCGCGGGCGCCCGCGAGGCGGGCTCCTGGGCCATCACCGCCTTCGCACCAAGAACGGGCCGGCCGGATCGCTCGACCTTTCCGGACTCGACAATGGCGTCGACCAACTCTCGAACCCGCGCGGTGCGCGCTGGGGTTTCGAGGTGACGCCAACACGGCAACGGAGTCAAAACCACGCGCTCTTGGGTCGTGAACTCAGACTTCGCCGGGGATTTCGAGCGTGACCGCTTCGCCTCGTACTCACGGCTGCGGTCGTGCCAGGTGCCTCGGAGGTCCTTGTCGCCCAAAAGCGCCGCGGCGCAATGTACCCCCGGCCAGTCTCGCGGGTCGGCCACCAGGCCTTCCTTGACGCCTTGGGCCAGCAGGTAATAGAGCCGCGAGACCTGGGCGGCTTCCTCCGACGACACCAGGATGGCCTGATAGCGCCGGCCCCAGAAGTGGTCTCGCCAACCGGTCAGGCGGCCGATCTCTCGCGCTACGTTCGAGTTGAGGTACCCGACGAACCGCGACAACAGCAAGGCATCCGGGGTAGTGACCAGAAGGTGGTAGTGAGTGGACAAGAACACCAGGGCGTGAATCTCGATCGGATAGCGCCTCTGGGCACGACCGAGAATACCGAGGATCAAGTCCCGGACTTCAGGAGTGGGTCGCAGCAACCGCCGGTTTTGAAAGGTCCGGCAGGTGACTTCGACGAGCGATTGGGGCGGGCAGTGACGGCGTCTCCTCATGATCCCTATAGACGACTAGTGACTTCGTCGATCTGTCCGGCGAGACGAAGAAATCCGCCATGGACGACGGGGACCCACGAAGTCCCCGAATCACCTGGCACCTGTTCAGGCTCCCTCGGCACCCAGGCTCCCGAAGCACCTGGCACCCTTTCACCAACCAGCACCTCGACCTCTGCAGCTCGCCACGATCGCCCGCACAGGCTTTCGCGATCAAACTTCTTGTCAGATAATCCCAAACGTCGAAGGTGTCGACTCACTGTCGAGCCGCACCTCTTGGGAGGACCCAGCGATGCACAATGTTCGTCGAATCCTGTTCGCCGCCCTGTTGCTCGTTCCCTGCGTGGCCATGGCCGCCGACTCCGTGGCTCCGGCTCCCGCCGAACCCGATTTCTTCCTGACCGCATCGGAGACCGTCGAGCCGTTGCAGTCGGAGGTGCCGGCGGTTGACTCCTTGCCGACTCTCGATCTCGAACTCGGCCTGCCGGCCCCCTTCCTCGCGGCCTGCACCATCACGGACTATTGTGCGAGCTGCTCGCGGGGCCTCAAGTTCTGCCGTCGCACCTGTTGCAACGGCTCCTGCTCCACCAGCTGCGGCGTCTGCGGCGCCTGTTGAAGATCCGCCGCTCGGTCCCTCGGAGGCCGAGCGGCTTTCGTGCCCCCGTCGGCTCAGCCCAGTTTGCGGGCGATGAACTGCACCACCGACGCGACGCCGGTGTGGAACCGGCCTTCGATCACCTCGCGCTCGATCTCGCGCGAGAGGATCGGTGCGCAGTGGGGAAACTCACTTTCGAGCTCGGCCCGGCTCGGAAGCCAGTCGGGGTTCGGCGGGCCTCCGGTTCCCCGGGCGATTTGGGCCTTCGTGTAGTGCTCGAGCAGCACCAGGCCGCCGGGCCGCAGGGCGCGCTCGACGCGCTGGTGGAGAGCGCGCCGCACCGCGCTCGGCAAGTGCCCGAAGATCGAAACCACGGAGCCGAAAGCGCCCTCGGGTGGCGAGTAGGCGGCGAGGTCGACGACTTCCGTCGAGATCGTCACCCCGCGTTGCGCCGCCAGGCGTTGCGCCTTGGCGAGCCCCACCGGCGACTGATCCACCCCCAGCACCTCGAGCCCGAGGGACGCCAAGAACACGGCGTTTCGGCCCTCGCCCTCGGCCAAGCTCAGCACCGGGCCCACGAGCAAGCCCGCGTGTTCGGCCAGGAAGCGATTCGGCTCGGTGCCGTAAACGAAGTCGTCGGACGCGTAACGTTCATCCCATTCCGTCATGACTCGACTCTACCGTCCGCCGTCCAACGCCGCCAGAGCCTGGCGCACTTTGTCGAAATCGCGGCTGTAGCGGCTCGCGGGCGCCGTTTTCAGGAAGGCGTCGAGGGCCCGGCGGGCTTGTTCCGTGCGCCCCGCGGCGGCGGCCTTCATGCCCAGGTTGTAGAGGGCGTCGAAGAGTTTGGGATCGAAATCGACCGCCTTCTGCCAGGCGTCGAGGGCGCCCTCGCGGTCACCAAGCTGGAAGCGGGCGACGCCCAAGTTGTTCCAGGCCCGCGGCAGGGTGCCGTTTTGCTCGAGGGCCTGTTGGGAGCGGTCGCGGGCGAGCGCCCACCGGCCTTGGCGCAGGGCGACGAGGCCGGAGGTTTCGAGCGCCCGCGGGTCCTCGGGGTCGGTCGAAAGGACCTGGGCGATCAACGCCTCGGCCTCCGTCTGGCGGCCGGCTTCGCTGTGGGCCTCGGCCAGGGTCACCCGGGTTTCGAGCTCACCCGTGAGGGCAAAAGGGGACAGGAGGGTCACCGCCTCCGCAGCGCGGCCGAGCTCGGCGAGCGACAGGGCGAGTTGGCGCAGCAACGGCTCGCTGGCGGCGTGTTCGCGCCGCGCCCGCTCCATGGCCGCTACCGCCCCCGACGTATCGCTCGCGGCGAGGAGCGCCTGGGCGAGCAGCGAGTGGCCGAGCGGCATGCTCGGGCGCGCCGTCACGAGCTCGCGGGCGGTCACCACGGCAGCAGCGGCGCGGCCCTGAGAGATGGCTTCGACGATCTGGTGGATCTGGCGATCGAGAGCCAGGAGCGTCTTGGGGTCATCCTCGGGGCCGAACCGCTCGCGTACCGCCGTCGATCCGGAGACGTACCCGAGAGCCCGCAGCTGGGCCTCGACCTCGGGCGCCGGACGCTCCCGCGGAGCCGGCGGCCAGGCGCGTTGCGGCACCGCGGCGAGCAGCTCCGCCGCACCGGGTTCGGCGGCGAGATTGCGCATCTCCCCCGGATCGGCTGCGAGGTCGTAGAGCTCCGGCAGCGGCAGCTGGATCGCCTTCCGGCCGTCGCGGATCAACCCCGTGAGGGGCGCCCAACCGCGGTTGAGCGCTGCCGAGAGGGCCTCGAAGTAGCTCTCCCCCGCCGCCCCGTCGTCCGGCGGCAGCAACAAGGAGCGGCCCGGCAACCGGGTTGCGGTCGGCTTCGCCACACCGGTCGCGGCGAGCACCGTGGGCAGCAGGTCGACGTGGCGGGCAGCGCGGTCGTCCCGCCCGGGCG
This sequence comes from Thermoanaerobaculia bacterium, assembly GCA_033762835.1. Classification (GTDB taxonomy): domain Bacteria; phylum Acidobacteriota; class Thermoanaerobaculia; order Multivoradales; family DATKCC01; genus JANRLG01. The sequence continues at coordinate 14,871 of JANRLG010000148.1, read as the reverse complement.
TCACGCCGCTGCCCCAGATCACCAACGGCACCTTCAACGTCGGCTCGTAAGCAAAAAGGCCGTGGGTCGCTTCGCCGTGGTCGCCCAACGCCTCGCCGTGGTCCGCGGTGACGATCACCAGCGCCGCCGGCTCCCGACCCGCGAGAAACGGCTCGAGCAGCGGGCCGAGAAAGGCGTCCGTGGCCGCGACTTCACCGCGGTAGGGATCGTCCCGGAAGGTGGTGGCGTGGGGCTCGGGTGGATCGTAGGGCGCATGGGGATCGAACAGGTGCAACCAGAGGAAGCGCTTCTGCCCGCGGTGAGCCTGCCACCAGGTGCTCGCTCGCGCCACCATGTCGTCGCCCCGGCGCTCGGGCATCACGAACTCGTCGGGCCGCGAGCCCTTGGGAACTCGGTCGTCGTAGATCTCGAAACCGTGGTCGAGCCCGAACCGCGAATCGAGCGGAAAGGCCGCCACGAAAGCCGCCGTGCGGTAACCCTGGGCGGCCAGCAGCGTCGCCATCGTGGGCACGTCGGCCCCCAGCCGAAAGCCCGAGTTCTCGCGCACGCCGTGCTGGAACGGATACAGGCCGGTCAGGATATTGGTGTGGGAGGGCAGGGTGACGACGTTGTGGGCGTGGGCGTCGGTGAACACCCGCCCCGTGGCCGCCAGCCGGTCGAGGTTCGGGGTGGCGGCGCGCCGGTCCCCGGCAAAGCCCAGGCGGTCCGCCCGCAGGGTGTCGATCGTGATCAGCAGGACATCGGGAGGCGTGCTCGACGGCGGCGCCACCGGGGCCGACGCCGTCAACAGAAGACCCAACAGCAACGGGCGAACCATTGCCGGGCAGTCTAGCCGACCCGCCTCAGGGCGGCGCGTCGAGGTCGACGATCCGGGTGGCCGTCTCCCCGGCGGCGACGGTCACCTCGAGCGTTCGTTTCGCACCCTGGATCTCCGCGATCTCGACCCGGTACCGGCCGGGGGAGACGACGAACGTCTTGGGGTTCGAACTCGCGGCCTGGTAGGTACGTCCCTGATCCACCGTCCCGGCGTCATTCCGGATGGCCACGACGGCATCGACCAGCCGCGCGCCGCGCTGCACGCCCACCGTGAGGTTGCCGCTCGGAAGGTCGTGGGACAGCTGCACCGTGCCGCCGGGCATGACGAGGGCAGTACCCAGGGTCACCGTGGGGCGACCGGCGATTTCGACCGACTGGATCTTGACTTCGTAGGTCCCCGCGCTCAGCCGAACCCGGGCGGCAGCGCTTTTCGAATCAGCGTAGGTCCGGCCGGTCACCACCGCCTTGCTCTCTCCCGGCCGCAACACCTCGTAAGTAGCGTCCGAGGCAGCGCCGTTGCGGGTGACGGCGAGCACGAGCTCACCGGTCGAAAAATCGAAGCTGCGCTCGACCGTTTCGCCGACCCCGAGGCTGATCGGAAACGTCCGCGCCGTTTCGCCCGCGAGCCCCAGGGGGCGGACCTCGACCTCGTACGAACCTGCCGGCAAGGGCAGGCGCCGGGGGTTGGTGGCGACGTCCCGATAGGTTCGGGTTTGGGTCACCGGCGACTTCTGCCCCGGGCGCCGCACCACCACCAGGGCGTCCTCGAGGCCGCGGTCGGAGTGGGTGTGCACCGACAACACCGCGGCCTCCTCGGCAGCCGGTAGGGCCGTGGCGGTAGCCAAGGCGGCCTTCAACTCCGCGGCACCGCTCGCCGGCAGATACAGCCCCCGGCCCGCCTGGGCGGCACACTCGAGCTGGGTGACGTCCTCCTTGGCGACATCGAAGCCGACGACGTGGAACACCAGGTCGATGCCACGCTCACGCGCCGCCCGTACCGTGGCGCAGGGATCACCACCGCAGGTCTCGAGGCCGTCGGTGACCAGCACAAGGGTCGCCGGCCCCTGGCCTACGAGCGCCAAGGCGGCTTCGACCCCGGCCGAAATCGGCGTCTTGCCCTTGGGCTGCAACTGATTTAGCAGCCGTTGGACAGCCGCCGGCTCGTGAGTACCCAGCGGCAGTAGCGTCTCGACGTCCCGGCAGTCGCCATCGCGCCGGTGACCGTAAGCGACCAAGCCCAGCGGCTGGTCCGCCGCGAGCTCGGCCACGAGTCCCCCGACCACCCGGCGGGCCACCGCGATCTTCTCTTCGCCTCCGGCGCGCGACCACATCGACCCGGAACCATCGAAGAGGAGCACCAAAGGCGCCGGCGGCTCGGCCGCCGTGGCGGCAGCCGCCAAAACCAGAACCAAGCCCATGCCCCACGGCACGAAAGGACATGTTGGGGTTTTCATGATCCCGAGAGGTTACCAAACTGGAACTGGGCGCCCCCGGCCAACCCACACCGGCCATCTCGCTTTTTTTCCCGCCGCTGTCTCGCCCCCGGCTCCGCCATCACTTGAGACTTATCGAAGCCCAGCATTTCGCTGAGATTGGCACCTCTCCCGGTCCGCCTCCGTGCGCCCGGTCCGGAGCAGGGGGAGTCGAAACCGCGGCGCGCTTTTTCGGAGGAGTTCCATGACCTTTCGCCGACCGTTCGTTCTGTTCGCCGCCTGCCTCGCGGCGGCGCTTCCCGCGGCGGGCCTGAACGGCCACTTCCTGCATGGTGCCGGGGCCACCTCGAGCGCCCTGGGCGGCGTCGGCACAGGCCTGCCGACCGACGCGCTGAACGCCCTCAACACCAACCCGGCTTTGCTCTGCGCTCTCACCGGCACCGACGTCGAGGTCGGCGTCGAGCTGATCTACGGCGCCCCCGAGGTGGACAGCACCGTCGGCCCGTTCTCCGGGACCACCGAAGACGACACCGGCTTGCAGCCGATTCCCGCTTTCGGCTGGGGCCGCCACGACGCCGGCAAGAAGATCGCCTTCGGCATGGGCGCGATCGGCCTGGCCGGCTTCACCACCGACTACCCGCAGGACTCCCGGAACCCGGTGCTGGCGCCGCAACCCATCGGCTTCGGCCGCGTGAGCTCGGAGTACTCCTATCTGAAGGTACCGTTCAGCCTCGCCTACCAGGCCACGCCCAAGCTCGCGATCGGCGGCAGCCTGGTGTTCGGCTACGCCCAACTGTCGGCCAACGCTGCGCCTTTCGCGGCGCCCGACTGCGCTCGGAACGGCTGCTTCTACCCGGTGGCGGACAAGAAGGGCGCCTTCGGCCAGGGCTTCCAACTCGGCGTTTTCTACCAGGCCACGCCCGAGTGGTCCCTGGGAGCGGCCTACTCGAGCGAGGTGAGCTTCGAGGACTTCGAGTACAACTCGGCCCACGCCAACCCCTCACTGCCCAACTTCGGCACCGCCCGGCAGTTCGACTTCACCGTCGATTCCCCGGCCATCGCCTCGGTGGGGCTCGGCTGGCGGCCGAACTCGAAGCTCTCGGTCGGGCTCGACGCCCGCTGGATCGGCTACGACGGCGTCGCCGGGCTCGGCACCTTCGGCTTCAACCCGGACGGCTCGATCCAGGGCTTCGGCTGGGACGACATCATGGTCTACGCCGTCGGCCTCGAGTACCGGCCGAGCAGCAAGCTGGCCCTGCGCGCGGGTTACAACAAGTCCGAGAGCCCCATCGTGTCGTCCCGGGCGTTGGCTTCGCTGCCCGCTCCGGCGGTCTTCGAGCAGCTCGTGTCGGTCGGTGCCAGCGTCGACCTGGGAGCCGGCATGCGCCTCGACCTCGGCTACTACCACGACTTCGAGGGTGAAGTGTCGGGCCCATTGGTCGGGCCCACGGGCCCGATTCCGGGCACCCGCGTGACTCACCGCAACTCGGCGGACTCGGTCGTCCTGACCTTCGGCTTCCGCCACTGACCGGCCTCGTCCGGGAGCGTGGCCCCGCGCTCCCGGACGTCCCGTTGGCAACGTTTCCAATGGGAAAAATTCGCGCTTTCTCCAAACTTCATCTGTCATTACAAATCTGCGCTCGCCGCATCGCAGAACAATCTGCAATTTTCTTCTCTCGCCCTGTCCCACCTCGGGGCTCCACGGTACGAAAGACTGGTTAAGAGACTCGGATGGGCGCGAAGAAGCGCGCTTTCGAGGATCGAAACGACCAGGATCCGTGCCGCGGATTCCTTCGATCCGTGCCGGCCATCGGATCACGTTCGACCGGGAGGCCTCTATGTTGACAGGGCAGATTTCTCTCACTCACCGCCGTTTCGTGGGGCGCGCCTTGGTGATCGGGGCGACATTCGTCGCCGCCACCGCCGCCGCCGATCGGCAACCGATCGTTTTTCGTGACATTGCCGCCGACCCCGCCCGTGGGTTGTCCTACCAGCGGGTCCAGTCGGCGAGTGAGGCAATCTTCGATGAGCGACGTGCGATGCCGGTCTACAACTTGATGGACATCGCCCGCACGCCGCTCAAATCGCGGGGCGCGCCGGGAGTCGCCCTGCTCGACTTCGACCGCGACGGCGACCTCGACATCTACGTCACCAACGGACCCGGCGAACCCAACAGCCTGTTCGAGAACCGCATCCGCCCGGAGCGCCGGCTGCGGTTCCGGGACGTCGCCGTGAACCTCGGCGCCGATTTGACCAGCCACGACTCGACCGGCGTCTGTTTCGGCGACATCGACAACGACGGCGATCCGGACCTGCTCGTGCTCGGCCAGGGCGAAGGGCACCACCTGCTCGAGAACCGGCGCGGGCGCTTCGTCGACATCACGAACAAGGCTGCCGGCGGCATCACTTCGGAGATTCGGGGCGGCGCCGGTATGCAGGCCACCAGCTGCTCGTTCGGCGACATCGACGCCGACGGCCGGCTCGACGTGGTGGTGTCGAACACCTTCGCCGATTGGCGCCAACAGGCCGCCATCCTGATGGAGCCCTTCGCCCAGAACCAGCACAACGAGCTGTTCTGGAACCGCGGTGACAACGTGTTCACCGAGGTGTCGGCCGCCGTGGGTCTGCGCGACCTGTCCGGTCTACCACCGGGCGCCGCGTCGATCACCTGGGCCATCGCGATGGTCGATCTGGATGCGGACGGCGATACCGACATTCTCCATGCCGACGACCAAGCGGCGATCCCTTATGCCCGTTACGGCGGCGTCGACCGCGGCTTCCTCCACCACTTCCGGAACGACGGCACGGGCCAATTCACCAACGTGTCGGCGGCCACCGGCACCCAGGTCAGCGGCAACTGGATGGGCTTGACCTTCGGCGACTTGAACTGCGACCGCCGCCTCGACTTCTTCGGCTCCAACCTGGGCGACTACATGCTGACCATGATGCCGCTCACCTACAACCGGGGCGATTCTTCCTCGCGCTGGTTCCTCCAGCAGGCCAACGGAACCTTCACTGATCCCGGCGTCGGCTCGCTCGTCACCACCCCCTTCGGCTGGGGCAACGCGATGTTCGACTACGACAACGACGGCGACCTCGACATCGTCTTCTACGGCGGTCTCGAGCCCGGTCCGTTCCTCGAGAACTCGAACCCGGGCACCCTGCTGCGCAACGAAGGCTGCTCCGCGAATTTCACCTGGGATCGGCCAGCGATTCCCTATGACCACGGGCTGCGTATCGTGGAAGGCTTGGCTGTCGGAGATCTCGATCTCGATGGCTTCGACGACATCGTCTCGGTCTCCGGCGGTAATGCTCCCCCCGGCGCTCCGACCCTCGGCTACGAGGCGACCTACGGCTCGGAGTTCGATGCCCCCTCGGCCCGCATCGTCCCGACGTTCCGGCCCATCGGCGGCCTTAATTTCGTGTGGAACGGCTTGAAGCCCGTGGACGGCAACCTGGTCGTGGAGTTGAACAGCGCCTCGAACGGCAACCGCTCGGTTTCCGTCGAGCTGATCGGCACCGCCGGGCTGGTGGACGGCGGACGGGTCAACCGTTCGGGTATCGGCGCCCTCGTCACCGTCACCCCGCGCCGCGGTCGGCCGGTGACCCGGCCCGTCATGGGCGGCGCCTCCTACGCCTCGCAGGATGCCCTGGTGCTGACCTACGGCCTCGGCCGCGAGTCCCGCGCCACGGTGGAGGTGGTGTGGCCCGGCGGCACGGTCAATCGGATCTACGACGTGCGCCACGGCGAACGGCTGCGAATTCCTGAGATTCCCTGCGACTGCAGCCGGAGCTGGCCGACCACCAAGGCCTACTACACGTGCGTCGAAAACGCCCTCGAGACCCTGAAGGACTCCGGGGTGATCACGGCCGAAGAGTCCGCGCGACTGGGCGCCAGCGCCCAGCGGGCGTTCGAAGAACACTGATCTCGTCTCGTGGGGGGTGGGCTCGGCCCGCCCCTCATCCCAAACGCAGCTGCGCACTCAAGACGCTCCGGGCCTCCTTTTTTTTCGATAAACTCGGCGGGCTGTCCCGGATCCAACCGCCGCCCACACTATCTCCTCGCAACAGGCAACCAGTGTGGGCGCGGCGGCTCGGATTCCGCGACCTTTCCTTCGAGGAGGCCCATTAAATGAGCGTATTTGAGATTTCTCCCGCCCCTTACGGCATGCGAATCGCCTACAAGGGCTTTCCCACTCCGGAAGACGTGGCCGCCATGACCGGCGACATTCAGCGGATCATCGCGCCGCTCGCCCCGGGCTGGGGTGTCCTCGTGGACATGCGGCACAACAAGGCGTTCTCGGCGGAGTCCGCCGAGATGATGAAGCAGCAGATCGAGACCTGCAAGCGAGCCGGCATGCAGCGCGCGGCGGTGGTGCTCCAGAGTGCCATCATGGCCCTCCAGGCCCGCCGCATTTCGAGCGAAACCGGCATCATCCCCTTCATCCGCTTCATCGACGCCGGCTCCGACCCAGCCTGGGAACAAGCCGCCACCGCCTGGATCACCCGCGGCACCGAGCCCGCGGGGTGAGGGAGCCGCTTCACCCTCACCCCGGTCCAGCAGCCGAGGGTGAGGGTGACTTGGCTCCTGTTTTCACCGTGTTACCATCCAAAGCTATGACGGACCGCGTTTACCGAGTCGAGTCGTTGTGGGACCCGGAAGCTGAAGTCTGGGTCGCGACGAGTGCCGAGATTCCCGGTCTCGCAACCGAAGCAACGAGCCTCGAGCTGTTGACCGAGAAACTGAAAGTCATGATTCCGGAGCTGCTCGCGGCGAACGGCCTCCTCGGCGATGCCTTGGACCTCACCTTCGAGGTCATCAGCCACCGCGAAGAGAGGGTGCTGTTGGCTTCGTGAGATGGGCTCCTCGTTCACTCCCGAGCTGAGGCGTATCCTCCAAAGCGCCGGCTGCCATTTCGAGCGGCCCGGCAAGGGCGACCACGAGATCTGGTTCAGTCCGATTTCGAATCGCCGGTTTGTGCTCGACGGCAAGATCCTGTCTCGCCACACCGCGAACGCGGTCCTACAACAGGCTGGACTGCCTAAGCAGTTCTAGGCCGCTACCCAGGAACTCGCGGCCTCCGACCGTCGGAGCGCCTCACAAAAACGCCCCCGCCAAGTTCGCCAGCTCGCTGCGCTCGCCCTTCTCGAGATTGATGTGGGCGTAGAGCGGATTGCCGCGCAGGCGGTCGATGACGTAGGAGAGGCCGTTCGAGTGGGCGTCCAAATACGGCGTGTCGATCTGGAAAATGTCGCCCGTCAGGACCACCTTGGTGCCTTCGCCGGCGCGGGTGATGATCGTCTTGACCTCGTGGGGCGTCAGGTTCTGGGCCTCGTCGACGATGAACATCACGTTCGAGAACGTCCGGCCGCGAATGTAGGCCAGGGGCACGATGTGGAGCTTCTCGTGCTCGACCATCTCGTCGATTCGCTTGACCTCCTTCGAGGTCTCCGGGAACTGCGCCTTGATCACCCCGAGGTTGTCCCACAGCGGCTGCATGTAGGGGTTGATCTTCGACTGCACGTCCCCCGGTAGATACCCGATGTCCTTGTTCGACAAGGGCACGATGGGCCGCGCCAGGTACACCTGACGGTAGAGCCGGCGCTGCTCGAGGGCGCCGGCGAGCGCCAGGAGCGTCTTGCCCGTTCCGGCCGCGCCGGTGATCGACACCAACGGCACCGCCGGGTTCATGATGGCGTGGAGCGCGAAGGTCTGCTCGGCGTTGCGCGGCGTAATGCCGTAGGCCGACTCCTTCTTGACCCGCTCGATCGCCGCCGTCTTCGGGTTGTGTACCGCGAGGGCCGATTTCGTCTCGCTGCGTAGAATGAAGTAGCGATGGGCCAGGGGTGGTGCGTCCGGGAAGATCTCACCGACCGGCACCGAGCCGGTTTCGTAGAGCCGGTCGATTTGGGCCGGTTCCGTGACGTCGCGCTCCCCGGTGCCACGGTAGAGGTGATCGACGTCGGCGATACGGACGGTTTCATAGTCCTCCGCCGCCAGAGACACCGCGCGGGCCTTGACCCGCAGGTTGATGTCCTTGGTCACCAGGATCACCGGCCGTGGCGCTTCCTCCCGTGCCAGCGCCAACGCGGCGTCGAGAATGCGGTGGTCGTTCTTCTTGCTGCCGAAGATGTCGGCGGACGAGGGGGACCGGCCGTCGCCGTCGCCGATCACCCGAAACCGCCCGCGACCCGCGCCGTCGAGCGGCACCCACTGGCGTAGGTCGTGATGCTCCGACAGTTTGTCCAGCATGCGCATGAACTCCCGCGCATGCAGGTTGATGACGTTGCCACCCTTCTTGAAGGAATCGAGCTCCTCGAGCACCGTCAACGGCACCACCACGTCGTGCTCCTCGAAGTTGTCGAGAGCCGTGTGGTCATAAAGCACCACCGAGGTGTCGAGAACGAAAACTTTGGTCGAGTCGGAAGGGGGGGACGGGGGTTTCGAGCCGGCAGACTTGGCGCGCACCATGGCTGACCTTTTTACCACGACCCGAGGCGGCTGGCACCTGCCCGCTACTGAGACCGCCCGGCCAGCGCCGCGGCCACACCGACCGCCACGCAGCGCGTGACCTTTGGGTCCAACTCGGCCGGTGTTCCGGCAATCTCGGCGGCCCACAGATGAGTCTGGTCGCGCACCCGGACGAAATGCACGCGCACCAGAAGCTCGCGCTCTGGGCGCTGGAGTTGCCCGAGAAGCAGGTAGTCCGCGTCGAGCGCGGCGCCGATCTTCTCGAGGTCCGTGAAGATCCGCGGCGTGCGCAGGACGGCGGCATTGCCGATGACGGCGAGCCGCGGGTTGGCGGCGAGGGCGATCACGGTGCCGTCGGTCAGCTGCTGAGCCAGCCGGTCGAATTGTGAATCCCCGGTCTCGTTGTGGAAGAGCACGACGCCGATCGTGATCCGCTTCTCGGGACCCAGGAGCTGCCAGGCCAGGACGGTCAACGCCGCAGCCAGCAGTGTGGCGAGCGCGAGCCTGGTCCGCCGCCGCCGCGTCGCAGGCGGCGGAGGCTCGGGTACGTTTTCCGCGAGCGCCCCGACGAAGCGGTAGCCGCGTTTGGGCAGCGTTTCGATGAAGCGGGGCGCCTCGGCACGGTCGCCGAGCGCCTCGCGCAGCTTGGCGATCGCCGTGTTGAGGCCGGCCTCGGCATCGACGTAGGTCTCCGTGCCCCAGAGACGATCCCGCAGCTCGTCGCGGGTGACGACCTCCCCGCGGCGTTCGAGCAGCATCGCCAATACCCGGAAGGGAAGGTCCTGGATTTTGACCTTGACGCCACTGCGGCGGAGCTCTCCCGTCGCGAGGTCGGCGTCGAACTCTCCGAAGCGCATGAGTCCGTTCTAGCTCACCTTCTCCGCGATCACAACCGGGTCGGGGTCGAACACGGTCACGATCGCCTTGCCCAGCCGCTCGCCGAAGCGAATCCTGACCTCGGGAGCACCGGCCGGAAAGAACACTCCCGAAGCCACGGGGACGAGGCCACGAGTGGACCGGCCCGCGCGCGAGATCGTCAATTGGGTGTCCTTCAGCTCCACGACGAGCTTGTCGTTGTAGTCGAGGCCGAAGGAATAAGTTCCGGCCAGGCTCTTGAGCTCTTCGGCGGAGATCGCGGGTGGATCGGGCCGTGGCTGGGGCTCCGGCAGGGAGCGGAGGAAATCCACCACGGCCTGGGACTCGGGGCCACCGGCGATCGCATGGCGGAGCAACGGGATGCCGTGGGGCCCCGGAGTCGCCGCCAGGGCCGGCGATGCCGCGAGGAACGCCCGGACGGCGTCGAGTTGACCCAACATCGCGGCCGAAAAGAGGGTCGGGCGGGCGCCGCTGGCGAGCAGGAGCTGGGCGATCTCCCGATTCCCGACGTGGGACGCGGCCCCGAGCGCATCCTCCCAATCGCCGAATCCCCAGTCGATGGCGGCATTAGCCAGGGTGGGCCAACGGCCGAGGAGCTCGTTCACGCGCGCCAGATGGCCATGGGCGGCGATCACCATCTCGCGCACGAGGGCTGCCGGATGCGAGGGGAAGGACGGGTCCGGCGGCGCGAGGAAGGCTGGCGGCGGCGACGGTGCGGAAGTCTCCGTTGCGAGTGCCGATGCCGACCCCAGGCCAAGGGTCAGCGGTGCCAGCGCAACGGGTGCCAGGTGAAGGAAGTTACGTCGGGTCACGGGCATGGTCGGGTCTCCTTTGGATGGCCCAGCATCCGCGACTCTGGCCCTCCGTTGCCATCGACAACGTCTGGACCGTGTCCAAACCGGCGCGAAATCCGGCCCGAGCGAGTGACGTCCCGCGGGCGAGGTGCCCAGAGAGACTACATTGACAAAGTCGCCATGCCGTGAAAGCATTTTTCCAGTCATAGCTCGTTCTCCGGGGGTCCACCGAGGAGACTCTGATGATCCGCTCTCGCTTGATGACCTTCCTGCTGCTCGCGAACCTCACCACCCCGCTGTTCTCCGGAGAGCTGGACCTGCTGTCGTTCTCACCGGCCGACCCTCACGACCTGGGGGCGGCGGTGAGCCAGCCGGTGGCGGTGACGCCGGATGGGCGGTTCGTGATGATCTCGACGCCGGCTCCCAACCTCGTGGCCGGGGTCACCGACGACAACGGCTGCTCCGACCTCGTTCTCGTCGACCGCCAGACCGCGACGCGGCGTCTCGTGTCTTTTGCTCCGGGCCAGCCGCACGTCGCCCGGCCCCAGGGAGCAGACCCCGGCGCGGACCCCCGCGGCCTGCTGTCGGCCAACGGCCAAGTCGCCCTGTTCCAAAACGCCAATGACCTCTGGTGCCCGTTCGATGGTGCGAACTCTTGGTTCCTGACCGACCTCGCCGCGGGCAGCATCGAGGCACTCGGCGATCTCGTGACCGTACCCGGTTTGCCCGTGCCGCCCGCGTTCGACGTCATTCCGCGCGCGCTCTCCGCCAACGGCCAGCGAATCTTGCTCGACTACGGCGGCCAGGTCGTGCTCCTCGACCGTACCAGCGACACCGCCCAACTCGTGTCTCGGGCCGCGGACGAGCCGTCCCAGCCGGGGAATGACAGCGCGCGCGCCGTGGCCCTTTCGCCGGACGGCCGGTACGTGTTGTTCTCGAGCAGCGCCGGCAACCTCGTGACCGGCTTCGTCGACAGCAACGGCCCGGCGTTCGTCGATCTCTACCGCTACGACTCGGTCGACGGCGGAGTGATCCTCGTCAGCCGCGTCGCCGGCACCACCACGACCGGCGCCGGGGCCGAGCCGACCCAGGCTCGGATCACCCCGGACGGCAACACGATCGTCTTCGACAGCGGCGCCGTTGATCTCGTCCCGGGCCAGCTCGACGGCGTGGGCCTCGACGTCTTCCGCTTCGACGTGGCCACTGAGACCACCTCCCTCGTCAGCCACCGGGCGGGTTTGGCCGCAACGACGGCCTTCGGCCAGCTCGAAGCGGTGTCGAACGATGGCCGCTGGACAGTGTTCCGCTCTCCGAACCTACTGGCGACCGCGGGAGTCGACGGCAACGGCGGCTCCGTGAACGATCTGTTTCTGCACGATCGCGTGACGAACGACGCCGTGCTGGTGAGCCACGCCCTGGGCCAACCCAATCGCAGCGGCAACGGAGCCTCGACGTTCATCGCCCAGTCCGGCGACGGCCGGTTCGTACTCTTCACGAGCACCGCGACGGACCTCGTGGCCGACCCCGCGGCAGCGACACCGGCGATCTTCCGTTTCGACCGCACGACGGCCCTCGTCGAGCGCATCGACTACCCGGCCGACCAGCCGCTGCTCGACTTCGTCGTTCCGCGCGGCCTGGTCGACGAAGCGGCGAATCTGCTCGTGGGCTCGAGCGCCTCCGCCACGCTCGCCGCGCCCCTGGTTGACGGTAACCTCACCTGGGACACCTTCGCCGTCGACCTCGCGAGCGACTCCCTCGAAACCCTCAGCACCGCCGCGTTCGCCCAAGACACCACGGCGGCCGGTGATTCCGATCTGCCGGTCGTGGCGGCCGACGGCAACACCGTGGGCTTCACCTCGGATTCGCTCGAGATGGTCCCCGGCCTGGGCGCCCTCGGGCTGCAAACCGGTTCGGCCATCGTCTACGACCGCCTGCTCGGCGCTCACGAGCTCGTCAGCCACGCCGCCGGGAACCCTGGTGCGGTGCGCCCCGGTACGCTCGCGGCGCTGTCGGACGACGGCCGCTTCGTCCTGCTCGAAAGCACCGCGACCGACCTCGTGGCCGGACAGATCGACCCGCTGGCGAACAGTCGTTCGCTCTTCCTCTACGACCGCACCGGCGAAACGGCGAGCCTCGTCAGCCACCTCGCCGCCAGCGACCTGACCGCCGCCTCGGGGCGTGCCCAAGGCCTTTCGGCCGACGGCCGCTTCGTCCTGTGGACGGGATCGCCAGCCGGTATCGTGCCGGGCGTGCCGGCCACCGAGAGGTTCCAGCTCTTCCTCTACGATCGCACCACGGGAGTCAACCGTTTGGTCTCCCACGGCACGACCTCTCCGCTCGAACCCGGCAACGACAGTTCCGGCGGGGACACCCCCGAAACGGCCGCCCGGCTGTCCGACGACGGACGGTTCGCCCTGTTCGTCACCACCGCGAGCAACCTGGTGACGGGCGACGACAACTTCCGCTCGGACGTGTTCCGGTTCGATGCCGTCACCGAGGCGGTGCGTCTCGTGTCCCATCCGCCGGGGCAACCCGGAACCGTCCTGCCGGGCCGCTCCAGCTTCCCCATATTCGCGGGCCAGGGCCGCTTCGCCGCGTTCCTCCACCAGCCCGACAACGGCGCCTTCGTCGAGATCTACCTTTGGGATGCGCTTTCCGGCGACACCCAGCTCGTGCTCCAGCTGACCGACGCCCCTGGGTTCGACGCCGCGGTGGCGCTCCGGGAGCTGTCGCCGGACGGCCGCTTCCTGCTCTTCGACACCAACGGCGCGGGTTTCAGCGCCGGGGTGACCGACACCAACGGCCGCCTCGACGCCTTCGTCTACGACCGCGAGAGCCAGACCTTCCGCTTGGCCTCCCCCCGCTTCGGCTCGACCGACACGACCGCCCCGGCAGGATCGGTGAGCCGCGGCTTCGTGGGAAACGCCCAACGCATCCTCCTGGTTTCCGGTGACCCGCTGCTCCTGCCCCCGGCAGCGGTGCTCCCCGGCGGCGACGAGCTGATCCTGGTCGAACTCGGCAGCGGTGCCCGGGAGCTCCTCACCCATCGGCTAGGCCAGCCCCTGACCGGCGGCGGCCCCGGACTCACCCGCTTCGCCATCAGCCGCAACGGGGCCAGCGTGGCCCTCGCCAGCGAATCGCGCCTCCTCTTCGGCAACGACTTCGACCTCTCGACTCCCGAGGTCCCGCAGCTCCTCACCGGTGGCGCCGATGTCTTCCTCTACCGGCCGGACGGACTGTTCGCGGACGGTTTCGAAAGTGGAAATCTCGCGGCTTGGGGTGCCGTGACACCGTGAGGGAAGGCACCTCCCCCGGCTCCGACTGAACGCCGGGGGAGGCTCACACACTCAAGGCCGATCGATCCCCGAGCACTGCTCCCCGGCCGGGCTGTGGTCGAAGCCGGAGAAGGTGCCGAGGTCGTCGAGGGTGAAGAACACGTCCCCTTGGAAGCGGATCGACTCCGCGGGGGCGGTCAATGTGAGCGTCGTGTCCGAAGAAGCGATCAGCTCGCCGCCGTCCCAGCCCACTTCGATCACCTCACCGGTCTCGGTGCCGATCGCGGCGCCGCCGTCCCAGGTCTTCAGGATCACGCCGCCCTCGAGCACCTCGACCACCGTCTCGGGGAGGTCGCTACCCGGTGAAACGAAGCGTGCCGTGGCGACCGCCACGGGAGTGAGTTGGACATTGCCGGTGGAGACGATGACGGGCGACGGGCAGGGGCTCGTCTGGCCGTACTCGAAGCCGATCCGGCGGGGAACCGCCGGAATGCACAGGCACAAGTCCTCGTAGGCCACCAGCCGCACGTCGGTCACCGTGCCTCCGGCGCAGCGACCCCACCAATGGGCGTGGGGTTGGGTGACGGGCGGGCCACTGTTGCTGGTCCAGGACGTGGACCAGGTCGGCGCCACGGCGGCGCCGGCCCAGACACCGTCCCGATATTGTGTGTTGTAGGCGCTGACGCCCTCGCGGGCCAGACGGAACGTACCGATCGCGGTTCCCGACTCGCTGGCCCGGACGTGAATGTGCCGGGCTTGACTGTCGATCACCTCGGGCGTCGCCCACGCCCAAGTCGTCCCGAGACCATGGCCAAGCTTCGTGCGCGCGACCGAGCTCTGAACGTCCGAGTAGGCCACGAAGAGCTCGGCGGAGGAGACGCGAGACGACATCGACAACGAAATCGGCTGGACCGAGGTCGACGAGTTGTCGGTGCGCTGATCCTGCCAAGTCAGGGACCAGGTGTTGAGGTTGTTGTCCCGCTTGCACACCCGGGGACCGATCGTCGAGCCGGTCATGCAGGGCGCGGTGCGGCTGTAGAGGTAGCCGATCACCGGAGTGATAGTGGCGTTGGCGAGCGAGAGAGTGATCGAGGGGTACCGGTAGCGGTCCGTGGAACAGCTGGTCACATCGACGATCTCGAAGTTCGTGACCAAGCTCGGGGAGCCGATCGGGAAACTCGTGTACCGGATGCGGTCCGCCGCGG
>JANRLG010000147.1:0-12735 GCA_033762835.1 Thermoanaerobaculia bacterium | reverse complement strand
GCCCCGTTCATCGTCGGGGTGCCACGGTCCGGAACGACCCTGCTCCGGCTGGCTCTCGACGCCCATCCGAAACTCGCGATTCCGCCGGAGACGGGCTTTCTCCTGCCGCTCTTCACCCGGTCCCGCTGGCGGCTGCCTCGGCTCGACCGGGCAGCGTTTTACGACCACGTCACGCGTTTCCACACCTGGCCGGACTTGGGACTCGACGCCGCGGCTCTCCACGAGGCCCTCGCCGCTCTCGAGCCCTTCTCCTTGGCCGCGGGCCTGCGCTGCCTGTACCAGCTCGTCGCCTCTCAGCGGGGCAAGAACCGCTGGGGCGACAAGACGCCGACCTACGGCACGGTGTTACCGCGTCTCCGGCGGTTGCTGCCCGAGGCCCGTTTCATCCACCTGATTCGCGACGGCCGCGACGTGGCCTCGTCGCTCGGCAAAGTCTGGTTTTCGCCGAGTGACGACCTGGCGGAGCGCGCCGCCTACTGGGCTCGCGAGGTGTCAGTCATCCGGCGGGGCGGCCAGGGGGATCCGGGGTATCTCGAAGTGCACTACGAAGATCTCGTCTCCGCGCCCCGCCCGACCCTCGAGCGGATCTGTTCGTTCATCGCCCTGGAGTACTCGGAAACCATGGCCCGCTCGCACGAAACCGCCGCGGAGCGTCTGGGCGGCGTCACCGATCTCCACCGCTCGAACGGCCAGGTAGTCACTCGCGCCGAGCGGCTGGACCAGCACCGGCTGACGTCCTTGCCGCCGACGACGGAACGGATCGGCGTCTGGCGCCGGGAGATGACTCCCCAGCAAGTCGCGCGATTCGAGCAGGTCGCGGGCGCCGCCCTCGAAGCCTGCGGTTACGAGACGAGCCGGCGCAGGCCCCGGTAGAGCCGCGAGAGCAGGGGCGAGGCCAGCAACCGGCGGCGCAGCTTCCAGGCGGTGGTGTTCTGGAACGCCTCGAGTTCGGCGCGCATCCCGGCGCCGAGGCTTCGGAGATAGATCGCGGTGGCCCGGCTTTCCTCGAGGGCGGTCGGCGCGGGCAGCTCGCGATGTTCGTCGACCACCCGCTGGTACAGCTCGAGGTAGCGATCGACGGCGGCGTCGAGCCCGGCTTCCGCGCGCACGAGGCGGCTCACGGCGGCCGCGTCCGCGGCGTCGTAGCGGGCGATCTCGACGGCGGCCGCGGCGGCGGTGACCGGCCGAGCGAGGCACCGGAAGCCGAAATTGCGCTGGCGCAGCCGCGGGAAGTTCTCCGTCGTGACCAGCTCGCCCAGGCCGTCGGCATCGCACACCACCACGGCGCAGCCCACGGCCAGGGCTTCGAGCGTCGAGCGGCCCTTGGCGAAGACCAGGTCGTAGGAGGGCAGCAGCTCACCGGGTCGCGCGACGGACCGCCCGGCGGCCCGACCGGCGACGTCCACCGCGATTCCGGCGTTGCGGCAGGCCTGGCGCAGGGCCGGCAGGTGGGTCGATTCGTCCGCCTGATTGCTGAAGACGAGGGCGCGGCGCGGCCGCTCGGGGAGCGTGGGGCGGGGTGGGAACTGGGTGAGATCAACGGTGTTGAGAAGGATCTCGATACGTTCCGGAGGAATAGCGCCAGCGAACTCCAGCCGGTCGCGGGTGGTCTCGTCGACCGCCACGTACCGCCGGATGCGCGGGAACACGAGGGGCGCTTCTTCCCACGGCAGCCAGCCGTGGCAGACGTGGATGGCCGGCACGCCGGGAAAGTGGAGCAGAGCGGTCAGGGCGTCCAGGTGGTGTTGGCCGTGGATCAAGTCCGGCGGCACGGTCAGCTTCGCGAGGTCGTCGACGAGCGGAATCGTGGCGCGGTGGAATTCCTCGGCCACGGCGCCGAGACGCGTCGAGTAGACGATCGGCTGGTGACCCCGCTCCCGGAGCCCGCGGGCCAGCTCGAGGGTGACGAGCTCGGTGCCGGCTCGCTTCTCGAGGGCGCGGTGAGTGAAGAGGACTCTCAAGCGCGCGCCTGCTCGAGGTGCCGCGCCAGGGGCTCGAGGTGCTCGCGGAAGCGCAGCACCCGGGAGTAGATTCCGGCCGCCACCCGCTTTTCGCCGTGGAGCTCGTAAAACGGCGGCTGGTCGCTGCACCCGGCGAGATCGAACCGGTAGCTGACCGGCCGCAAGACCTCGTGTCGGAACGGCTCGGCGCCGAAGCGCGCCAAGGCCTCGGCCACCTCGTGGGCCATCTCCGGGTAACCGTGGGCGGCGCCGAACTTCCGCTCGAGCTCGGTGTCATCAAGGATCACATGCTCGGCCCCGGGGGCTGCGGCGTCTGGCGCGCCGTGGAGCAGGAACTCGAGATTACGCACCGGGCGGCCGGTACGAGCTTCCGCCCGGGCCACGGCGGTGTTGACGAGCAGGCGGCAGACGTCGTGGCCGGAGTTGAAGCCCTCGGCGGCGTCCGCCACCACTTCCACGGCGCCCGTCGCCACGATCTCGGCGGCGATTTCCTCGGCCAAGGCGTCGAAGGCTTCGTAGTCGCCGTCGAGCACGAGGCGATACAGCTCCTGGTCGGACAAACGGCCGAAAATCGCTCCGGCTTCGACGCCCGCCGCTGCCAGCACTTGGGCCGTCGAAGCGAGGCGGCCTTCGCCTTTCGAGCCCGAGCCGTCGGTGAACACGAGAGTCCGCGGCCGGTGGCGACAGAGCCAGCCGTGGATACGGAGCTCGTGGCCCGGATGGGCCACGACGAGGAGACGGGGAATCGTCGTCGTCATGGAAGGACAACTCTAGCAGGGGGGTGGCCTGCTAGAGTTGCCCGCCTTCCCGAGGAGGAATCATGATCCGCTCGTTTCGCGTCGCCCTCGTGTTCGCCCTTCTGCTGCCCTTCGCGCTCGGTGCCCAGGAACCGAAGGAGCCGGACCCGCGGGCCGAGGCCATCCGCTCGTCCTACACCAAGTACGAGTACCGCATCCCCATGCGCGACGGCGTCAAGCTCTTCACCGTGGTCTACGTGCCGAACGACGCTGGGGTGGGCGGCAAGGCGTACCCCATCCTGATGACCCGGACGCCCTACAGCGTCGGGCCCTACGGCGTCGAGAAGTACCGCGAGCGGTTGGGGCAGAGTGCGGAATTCGAGAAGGAAGGCTTCATCTTCGCCTTCCAGGATGTCCGCGGCCGCTACCTGTCCGAAGGTGAGTTCGTCAACATGCGGCCCCAGATCCCCGCCGAGACCCGCAAGAAGGCCGGGCCGAAGGCGATCGACGAATCGACCGACACCTACGACACGATCGAGTGGCTCCTCGGCAAAGTGCCCGGCAACAACGGCAAAGTCGGCATGATGGGCATTTCCTACCCGGGCTTCTACACCTCGGTGGGGGCCATCGACTCCCACCCCGCCCTGAAGGCCGTTTCGCCCCAAGCGCCCATCGCCGATTGGTTCTGGGACGACATGCACCGCCACGGCGCCTTCAACGTGGTGCTTGCCTTCAACTTCTTCTCGACCTTCGGCCGGCCGCGGCCGGAGCCCACGACGGAGAATCCCGAGCGCTTCGACCATCGCACCGCGGACGCCTACGACTTCTTCCTGAATCTGGGGCCGCTCGCGAATGCCGACTCGAAGTACTTCAAGGGCGACGTGGCCTTCTGGAACGAGTCCGCTGCCCACCCCAACTACGACGCCTTCTGGCAGAGCCGCAACCTGTTGCCCCACCTGCGCGGCATCCGCGCCGCGGTGCTGACCGTGGGCGGCTGGTTCGACACCGAGGATCTCTACGGCCCGCTCGAAACCTACCGGGCGATCGAAAAGCAGAACCCGGGCACTTGGAACGGGTTGATCATGGGGCCGTGGCCCCACGGCGGCTGGGCGCGGGGGCAGGGGGAGTCGCTCGGCGAAGCGGATTTCGGCTTCAAGACGGCGGAGCTGTACGCGGATTCGATCCTGGCGTTCTTCGTCCACCACCTGAAGGGCGGCGCCGAGCCGAAGTTGCCCGAGGCGCTGGTCTTCGAAACCGGCGCCAACCGCTGGCGGCGGTTCGACCGTTGGCCCCCGAAGACGGTCGAGAAGAAGACGCTTTACTTCCAGCCCGCCGGTGGCCTCGCCTTCTCGCCGCCGGCCGGGGGCGAGGGCTTCGACGAGTACCCGTCCGATCCCGCCAAACCCGTGCCCTACACGGCCGAGATCACCACCCGCTGGGCGCGCGAGTTCATGACCGAGGATCAGCGCTTCGCCGCCCGCCGCCCGGATGTGCTGGTCTACCAGACGGCGCCGCTCGAAACGGACCTTACCTTGGCCGGCCCGCTCGAGGCCGACCTCTGGGTCTCGACCACGGGCACCGACGCCGATTGGGTGGTCAAGCTGATCGACGTCCAACCCGACGGCAAACGCGATGAAGACGCCGAGGGCCTCGACCGCCGCGGCCAGCAACTGCTCGTCCGCGGCGAGCCCTTCCGCGGCCGCTTCCGCGAGAGCTACGAAAAACCCGTCGCCTTCACCCCCGGCCAGCCCACGCGGGTCAAGTTCAAGATCAACGACATCTTCCACACCTTCCCCAAGGGCCACCGGGTGATGATCCAAGTCCAGTCCAGCTGGTTCCCCTTCATCGACCGCAACCCCCAAACCTTCGTGCCGAACATCTTCGAGGCGAAGGAAGAAGACTTCGTGAAAGCCATGCACCGCGTCTACCGTGGCGAGGGCAAGGCAAGCGGGTTGGTGGTGGGGGTGTTGGCGGGGGAGTGAGGCGGGAGGGCCGCCCGCGGACGCCACTTGTGCTACGTTTTGTGGGCACAAAAGGGAGGCAGACCACCATGGTGCCGCTCGAAGCCTTCAGCGTCCGTGATCTGAGACAGAGAAGCGGCGACCTTCTGCGTGAAGCCGAAGAGGGTCGCCTTTCGGTCATCACCAAACACGGCAAGCCGACGATCCTCGCGGTTCCCTTCGATGAGAAGCTGCTGTCGCTTGGCCTGCATCGTGCCCTCGCCCTTCACCTCGTCGAGACCCGGCGGGTTTCGCTCGGCCAGGCGGCGCGGTTGGCCGGGATGCCCCTGATCGATTTCATGGAGTGGGTCGGCCAGGCCGGCGTCGCCGTCATCGACTATCCCGCCGAGGATCTCGAAGCGGAGGTGGCTCGCGCCCTGTGAGCGACCCGGTCGTGGCCGACGCAGGCCCGCTGATCTCGTTGGCCAAGATCGGCCGGCTCCAGCTCCTGCGGGAGCTTTATGACCGAGCGGTCGTCCCCGAGGCCGTTTTCGGGGAGCTGGAAGTCAGCCGCCTTCGCCCCGGCTACCGGCAGCTCGTCTCGGCACTCGACGAGGGTTGGCTTTCCCCGGTTTCGCTGGGACCACCGCTCGTCAGCCAGCCGTCTGTGCCGGCCCTCGATCCCGGCGAATACGAGGCGATTCTCCTCGCCAGCCGGATTCCTTGTCGCTTGCTCCTAATCGACGACCGCGCCGGGCGCAAGGTAGCCGCGAGGCTTGGGCTCCCGGTCGTCGGTACCGGCGGCGTGCTGCTCGCGGCCAAGAATCGAGGGTTGCTGCGAAACGTCGGCCTCGTTCTCGACGAGCTGGCCATGAGCGACTTCCGTTTGTCGCCGGATCTGCGGAGAAAGCTGTTGGAGCTGGCAGCGGAGTGAGGCCGGTTTAAGGCTGCTTGGCACCGTCCCCACCGTGGCCTGGAGTTGGGTTGGTGCCTGCCGCGGGGTCAGGATGCGGACGGCGACGGCCACGGGGGCCGCCTCGGCCGGGCGTTCCGGCCGAGGCAGCTGGCGCGGAAGTCAGCCGCACATCCGCACGTTGCTGTAGCCGCAGAGGTCGCAGTAGGTGTCGTAGGCGCTCTGACACTGGTGGGGCTGGAACGTGCTCGAGTGCTTGACGTGGGCGCAGGCGGTGCAGCGGTCGTCCCGCTTGTACTGATGTTGGGTCGAGGAGTACTGGTTGTACGAGTACCAGATGAACTGGTAGTTGTGGCTCGCCCACTGGGAACCGTACTTGGTTTCCCCGCCGATCGAGCAACGGAGCTGGCAGTCCAAGCGGTGTTGGGAGTCGCTGCCGGTATCGACGATCGCGAAGATGTTCTGGCAGGACCAGACATGGTAGGTGTGAGCCTGGAGGTTCACGCTGTCGTGGTCGGCTTGCAGCTCCCAGAGCATGTCGTCGTGGACGTGGGGCTCGGTGATTTCACCGACGGGCAACTCCGGAGCCTGGGCTACTGCCACGCCGGCACAGGCGAGCAGCAACAGGAGCGAAAGTCGGAGGCCGATACGGAGAGACGAGGCTTTCTGTTCGATCATGATCCACTTCCTCTTTCCGAACCAATGGATTTCGCGCGGCGAAGCGGCGCGAGCGATCCGCGGAATGTCGCAGAAGCGCCGTTGCTTCATATCAAGAATGTCTGCGTGGTTTCACTACCCGAAGAGGTGGGGTGGCGGCTGAGCCACCGTAGGGTCCGCCTCTACCCAGGCGGCTGCCGCGCCGGCCGCAACACCACCACCGTCGCGCCCCAGCCGCTGCCGTCGGTGGCGTCGCGGAAGGACTCGACACGCGGGTCGGCGGCGAGGAGCTTGCGGACGATCTCGCGTTGCACGCCGACGCCCTTGCCGTGGATCAGGCGGAGGTGGACGAAGCCGCGGGCAGCGGCTTCGTCGAGGTAGGCGCGGACGAGTTCGGGGACGTCGCGCGGGGGGAAGCTGTGGAGGTCGAGGACGTCGGTGATTTCGAGTTCGATGGCCTCGGGGGCCGCGAAGTCGTCGTCGTCCTCGTCCTCTTCGTCCGCCATGGCTGGCCTCAGTCGAACAGCTTCAGGAACACGAGATAGGCCACGAAGCCGTCATCCGGGCCGGTGACGGGTACGCCGACGTCGAGGTTCACGATCGTCTCCCACGGCCCCAGGAAGGTGCCCACGAGGCCGACACCGGCGAGAGGCTCCTGGTCGAAACCGGCGATTTCGTCCGTGATCAAGGCGCCGTCGAGCACGGCCTCGAGCCGGAACGCCTGGCCGACCTCGAAGCCGTAGGACAGCGCTCCCGCCCAGGCCTCTTCCGCCCGCACCTTGCCGGACTGGAAGCCGTGGACACGGGCGTCGCCCCCGAAGAAGCCGAACTGGTACTTCGAGAAGCGGTCGAGGTCCTCACCACCGAGGTAGCCGATCTGCGCGCCGAACTTCTGGAACTTCGGCAGGTGCCAAGTTTTGGCCGCGGTCGCCTTCCAGTGCAGGAAGTCGCGCTGGTCGTCCGAGAACTCGCTGTTGCCCGGCAGGCCCCAGGCCGACCAGTCGGAGCGCCGGCCGTAGTCCGCCTCGAGATCGAGCCGGTAGCCGCCGCGGGCGAAGCGCAGCGACGCTTGGGCCGTGTGCAGCAGGTGGTCCTCGGGCAAAACGAACGCCGCCGCCGTGTCGTCGGCACGGCCGAAGTCGAAGCGGGAGAGCTCGTACTCGAGGTCGAGCTTCAAAAACTGGCCCAGCGGCCGGCCGACCTTGACCGAGACGTTGGCGGGCTTGACTTCGACCTCCTCGCCCACGACCTCTTCTTCATCCCGGTAGAGCTGGTCGGAGGTGGCGATTCCGAGGAAGAAGAGGTCCCCACCAAAGTCGACCTTGCTGCCGAGGAACTTCGGGTCGGCATAGCTGGCGATGGCGAGCACCCCGGCGAAGAACACGTTCAGCTGGTTACCGGTGCCGCGGAAGTTGAAGTCGAGGTAGTTGACCCCGGCCAGCGGCAGGGGGTAGTCGAGGGAATCGTCGGCGAACACGCCGCCGATGGCGAAGAGCCGGCTGGTGTCGAACTCCTCCTGCACCACCCGCTCGCCTTCGGTAGCGCCGTCGGTGACGAGGTAGCGCAGCCCTTTGTCGGTGTCGCGCACCATGGTGGCTTTCGAGGCCAGCACTTCCTGGCGCCGAGCGTCGAAGTCGGTGCCGTTGATCTGGACGCCGGAGAGGACCATTTCGCGCTCGACCAACGTCGTCGAGTTGAGCACCGAGATGAGCTGCTGGCCGACCAGCCGCAGCGGCAACACGTAGGCGTCACCGGACCAGGCGACCGGTTGGCCGTTGGCATCGACGGGGGAGTAGTAGAGGGTCTCCTCGTTCGAGATCACCTCGCCTTCGAGCCCCAGCTGCACGGCGCGGGTGCGCAGGCGGGCGTAGGTCGCCTTGTCCACCCACACCCGGCCGCGGTAGAGCTTGGTTTCGGTGGCCGTCGCGGTCGGCCGGAAGTCGATCACCCAAGCGTCACGACCGTAGATCGTGTCGCTTTCGACCAGCCGATAGTCGTAACTCGGCGTGAACGTGATCTCGACCGGCATCACGGCCGCTTTTTCGGGCTGGATGAGCGGAATCTCGGGGATCTTCTCGCCGCGCCAGCGGATGCCGTTCAGGTAGAAGTTCTGCCACGCCCAGTCGAAGCCCTGGCCCTGGCGGAAGAAGAAGGCGCCCTCGAGCGTCGCCTCGACGCTTTGAAGTCCCGCCCCGGCACCGAAGCGCAGGTGAGTGGTGTTGACTGCGGAGAAGTGGTCGAGCTTGCGCTTTTGGTCGTCCTCGAAGGCTTGGAGGCGCCGGAGGATCTCCTCGAGCGGAATCTCCCGGGTGTCGGCCACGGTCAGCTCTTCTTCGATCGATCCCGCGAGGTCGGTGGCCAAGCCGCGGCTCAGCCGGACGATGAACGCCCGAGACGCCGACGGGATGGACAGCTCGAGCGTGGTGCCGGTGCGCTTGGCCGTGACTCCGCGTACCAACTCGCCGGTCCGCGGGTCGAGCACCTCGGGGTTGGACAGGCGGGCGCCGTCGGCGATCTTGACCACCACCGGCTCCATCATGCCCCAGGCTCCGACGACCACCCGCAGTCCGAGGTCCGAGCCACGCACGAACCCCCAGGCCTTGCCCGAGAGGTCGGCTTTGAATTCGGGATCGTAGGAGAGGTCGCCGGCGAACTCCTGGGCCAGCAGAACGAAGGGCCGCAGCTCTTCGACCGAGGGCTCGCCGAGATCGAAGAAGGTGATGGCGGCCCCCGCCGCGCCGCGGTCGGCGGCCAAGTCGAGCACATGGTCGGGCATCTCCGGCATGGGCTCGGCGTCGACGATGACCGGCAGGCCCAACTCGAGCCGCTCGAAGCCACGCAGGGCCTGGATCATCACGGGCTGCGGGTCCGGCGAGCGCACGCTGTAGCCATCTAGGTAGGGCGCCGGACCGAGCGAATGGAGGTTACCGAGGGCGAGGCCGGTGGGGAAGACGGGCCCGGCGATCACCCGCGCGTCGGGTTTCGCCCCGGTCACCGCAACGGCGGCACGGCGGAGGAGAAAGGCGAAGCTCGGTAGCTCGATCTCGCCGCTCTCGGCGCCGCCGGGTGCCCAAACGACTTCGAAATGGGTGTCCGGCGCGGCGGCCTTGGCGAGAGCCGCCGCCGCCTCGAGTTCGGTTTCGAGAGCCGCCCCGGCAGTCGCCAGCGGCCCGGCGGTGAAGAACCGCAGGCGCATCCAGGGCGTTGCCCCGGCGTCGCGAATCGCCTTCGCCGCCCGCGCGGCCGCGGCCACGTCCGGGGTCGGTGTCAGGTCGAGATTCCAGGAAACGTAAAGCGGCCGGCGCTCCTTCGTCGCGCCGAGGGTGGTCAGAACTTCAGCAGCCTTCACCGGATCCGTGGTGCGAAAGCCGGCGCAGGGTTGGCAAGGCGGCGCCTGGGCCGCGAGGGTGGTCGGGAGGAGGAGGCAGGAGAGGAGTACGGCGAATCGAATCGTGCGGTTCAACATGGCGGGCGGAGCTTATCGCGCGGGGGCGAAAGGCCGAAGGGCCGGCGCGGTGCATCGGCAGACGGGAGGCACCGTGCCACGGTAGCAGCTAGAGCGAGGATCCCTCGTTGAGACCCAGAAAGAGGCGGAGACCTTCGTCGATCGACGCGAGCTCATCGGGCGAAACCCTACCCAAGAAACGGGTCACTCGCCGTTTGTCGACCGCTCGGAGCTGATCGATGAGAGCGAACGAGGGCTTGGTGAGCCCACTCTGGCCGGAAGCGACTCTGGGGTACAGGGCTCCCGTGCCAGGGGTTCCAGTCAGGGGCACGATGCACACGAGTGGGTAGCGCTGCTCGTTCAAAACCTCGGGAGCGCTCACGACGACACAAGGGCGAACGCCCTGCTGCTCGTGGCCGATGGTGGGGTCGAGGGAGAGCAGAACGACGAATCCGCGCTCCGGTTTCACGACTTCGCACCCACCCAACCACGATCGGCGGACCAGCGAACCGGCTCGCCTGCCCCGGGGGCGACGAGGTCCGAAACATCGTCGGCGAGGCCCGCGGCCCAAGAAGCGAAGCCGGATTCGTTCAGCCCCAAGGTTTCCGGGTGCGGATTCCGCAGTGACTGCTCGAGACGGTCGATCTGGCGTCGGTCAAGCTCGCGAGTTACAGCCCTCAGAACGAAGCGACTGCGATTGGGTTCCTCGCGATCCATCGCAAGAACGACCTCCCTCGGCAGCGTTACGGTCACACGGTCGCTGGGCATAACGACTACTCCTCTCGGTTCACACTGAGGATCATACTCTCGGTGAGAGGCCCCAGGCTTGGCGCCTCGTCCCAAGATCGCCCGTGGCGTGCACCCCACTGGAAAGCCCAACCACTCTTGGAGGTGTTCGATGATGCGTGGAAAGTGCCTTGCTGCCGCCGGCTTCGCTTTGGCCCTGATCTTGGGCGCCCAATCCGCGGTTTCCGAAAGCTCCGCCAGCGGAACGACCGCCGCCGTTCCGACCACCCACGTCAGCGCGATCGATCTCGAAGCCTCGGCATGCAGTACCGCGATCAAGACCGAGCTTGCCGAGTCGATCGGCACGGTGCCGATCTTCGATGTCGCGCTGTTCGAGAGCGCCGAAGTGCAGGAAGCCTTGGCGGCCGTGGGTAGTGCCGGGTCGGGAGCGCCGCCTTGGTTGCCCGCCACCGGGGCCTGCGGCATCGTCTACGAGTCGGACACCACGAGCTGCGATGCCTGCTGCGGTCGCAACTGGGGCGATTACATTCGCTGGTGCGGCACACAGCCCAATTGCCAGGCGTGCCAGGATCAGGCGCGGGAGTGGAAGCGGCAGTGCCAGCAAGGCTGTGTCGACGTCGCCTCCTGGACCTACCCGCAACGGTGCAGCGAGAAGTACAACACCCACGCCGATTGCTTCAACTGCTGCGTCAGCGAAGTCAACGACATGAACCTCTGGTGCCAGCTGGCCTATCCGAACGACCGCGTGAAGCGGCTGGCTTGTGAAGCCGACGTGCAGAACTGGACGCTGAGCTGCCTCAGCGCCTGCCCGCAGTGACCGCCTGATCCGAAGCGCAGCGAGACCTCGCAACAGAGGTGGGAGCGGAGCTGTTTCCGACTCCCACATCGTTGGAGGTTCGTCGTATGAAGATGAAGTCGCTGCTGCTTGGGTTGCTGGGACTGACCTTGTTGGGGATGCCGCTGCTCGCGGCGGACTCGGCGACGCCGTTGACCGATGCCCAGTTCGCCGACCTGATGGCCGGTCTGCCCGTCGACCTGCCGACGGCCCCGGAGTCCCTCGACCTCGCGAGCTCCGCCTGCCTCACGCAACCCTGCCCGTGGGTGCAATGCGGCGCCTGCATTCAAGGCTGTTGGACCGAATACCTGGAGGTGTACTGCTACTGCCTCGCCGAGGAGCCGGGGAATCAAGCCTGCGTGGCCGAGGCGAACCGCCAGCGGAAGGCCTGCATCCTGAGCTGCATGATCTGACCCCATACCCGGCCCCACTCTCGCCATCGGGAGTGGGGCACCTGGACGCCTACAGCTCCAAACTCCGCCCGGTCACCCGCTCGCCGACCCGCTCCAGAAACGCCGAGATCGCCATGGCGCCCAGGTCTTCGCCGGTGCGCAAGCGGACGGCGACGGCATTTTGCTCTTCTTCCTTGCCGCCGACGACCAGCATGTAGGGAATCTTCTGGAGCTGGGCATTACGGATCTTGGCGCCGAGTTTCTCGGCGCTCTCGTCGAGTTCGGCACGCAGGCCGGCTTTCGCGAGCTCGGCTTGGACCTTGCGGCCGTAGTCGAGGAACTTCTCGGACAGCGGCAGGACGATCGCCTGAACCGGCGCGATCCAAGCCGGAAAGGCGCCCGCGGTGTGTTCGACGAGGATGCCCAAGAAGCGCTCGAGGCTGCCCAGCATGGCGCGGTGGATCATCACCGGTTGGTGCTCGGCGCCGTCGGCGCCGACGTAGGTAAGCTCGAAGCGCTTGGGCAGTTGGTAGTCGAGCTGGACCGTGCCGAGCTGCCACGGGCGGCCGAGGGCGTCCTTGATCTTGATGTCGATCTTCGGGCCGTAGAAGGCGCCGCCGCCGGGGTCGACGCGGTAGGTGATGCCCTGGCTGTCGAGAGCGCGCTGGAGCGACCCTTCGGCCAAGTCCCACATCTCGTCCGAGCCCAGCCGCTTTTCCGGCCGGGTCGAGATCTCGATGTCGATCTCCTGGAATCCGAAGGTGCGGTAGATGTCGAGGATGGTGGCCACGACCGAGAGCACCTCGGCCTCGATTTGCTCTTCGGTGCAGAAGATGTGAGCGTCGTCCTGGGCGAAGCTGCGCACCCGGGTCAAACCGGCCGTGACGCCGCTGCGCTCGTAGCGGTGCAGGCGGCCGAAGTCGGCGTAACGGATGGGCAGCTCGCGGTAACTGCGCCGCCGGGTTCCGTAGATCAGGCAGTGGGTAGGGCAGTTCATGGGCTTGACCGCCATCTGCCGTTCGTCCGCCTCGGTGAAGAACATGGCCTCGCGGTAGTTGGCGTAGTGCCCCGAGGTGTGCCACAGCTCGACGTCGAGGATCTGCGGCGT
>JANRLG010000146.1:0-11668 GCA_033762835.1 Thermoanaerobaculia bacterium | reverse complement strand
CCCTCCTGGAGACTGCGTCCGCCCGCCACGAGCTCGTTGATGACGATCCCGCGCTCGGCATCCAATCCGAGGAATTGGGGCACGAGGTCGGCCAGGCCCGCGAGGGCGCCATCGCGGGCCACGGCCTGCAGGAACAGCGCTTCGCGCCCCACGGTGGAGCGGGTCGAGGCTTCGTGCTCGGACGCCTGTTTGACGAATAGCCCGCCGCCACCCTCCCGCTCCACCTTCACGTTGTGATTCCGCCGCGAAGCCTCGTAGGCCAGGAAGTCTCCCGCCACCACCCCGGCGGGGTCGAGAAGACCCCGCTCGAGGAGGTAGTGGGCCACGTTCTTGGCGTCGAGTCGCACGCGTCAACGTCCGCCGAAGGGGTCGCAGACCATCGTCGGACACAGGCCGCCGCCGAAGGACGGCGGGCAGGTGGCGTGCTGGGTCGGGCAGAACAGGGTGTTGCAAGCCGCCGTCAGTGTTGCGCAGACCTGGGCGTTGGTGGGGCAGAAGTTCGTCGGACACAAGGTCGTGCGCGGCGGACAGACCAGCGAGGGCGGGCAGAAATGGGTCGGCTGCGGGCAGAACTGGGTCACGGGCGGGCAGGCCGCCGAGGCGCAGAAAGCCGTGGCCGGTTGGGCCTCGGGCTCGAAGGCCGCGGCCTGGGGCTGGGGCGGATTTGGGCACAGGGGACCGTAGGAAGTTCGGCAGCCGACGATCGTGCAGACGTTCGTGGGGCAACGCGGGTCGATGCCGGTGGGCAGTTGCGTGGTGGTGCGGGGGGCCGAGACGCGAGCGGCATAGCCGGTTTCCTGGCCGAGGGCGGTGGCGATCGGTCCGCCCAGCCAGCCTTCGCCCATGGCGGTGCCCTGGGAGCCGCCCGCGAGGGCCGTTTCGGCCTTCACCCACAAGAAGCAACGGGTGAGCCCCAGGCTGTCCGTGGCCTCGGACTCGTGCAGCACGGCGCCGGCAGGCACCTCGACCCAGGAGGACAGATCCGCCTGCAGATACAGCCGCACGCCGTCCCCAGAGGTGGCGCGACCACGGTACCCGGAAAGTACTTGGAGCTGTGGCGGGGCGGCAGGGTCGGTGACGAGACGATCGACCCAGTTACCGGAGTCCTTCGATTTCGTAGACATAGCTACTCCTTTCGGCTCACGTGGCGGGAGGATCGGTTCCATTTCTCGCGGCCGCAACTGCGCCTCCTTTGACGCTGAGTCTTTCGCCCTTCGAGCAAGCCCGCCGCGCCCGACTTTCCCGCCGCCCCCCTGATCACTTTCTCTCCTCGCCGTCGCAATCTCCCCTGAATGCCCCTTCTCGGGGTTCTTGTCGTTCAAATCGATCCGAGGGAGTGACCGATGAACCGTTTTCTACGCTCGGGGTGTCTGGGCCTGGCCGTTTTCCTCTCGTCCACGTTACCGCTCGCGGCCATGGGGCCGATGATCCACTTGGCTGATGTCTTTGGCCACGAGTCCGGGAACTTCGCCGTTGGGGAGACGGTCGAGGTCACCGTCGAAGCGCCCCATCTCGATGTTTCCCCAGGGGCGGATGTCCATTCGTTCTCCGCCAGCTCGGCCCTCACCGGCCACGCCATCACCTTCAATGTCGTCGAATCGGAACGGCCCGGGTTCTTCCGCGGGCACTTCGATACCGGCACCTCGGCGGCGCCGACCCGATTGTGGCTGACCACGGGAGACACGTTGGCGGTTTCCGAGTTCTTCGGCGACCCGGGGGCCGCGACGGCGCTGGTCGCCGAGTCGCGGCTGCTGTTCCTCGAGTACCCGGGCGGCGCCGCCGGTGAGACGGTGCTCGAAGGCGCGTTCGTGCTCCTGCGGCTCTTCGCCCCAGGCCTCGACCTCAACGCGTCCGGGGCCGACACGGCGTCAGCCTCCGTGGTCACGTTGCTCGGCCAGGACTACGAAAACCTGACCTTGAGCGAAACGGGCCTCGCCACCGGGATCTTCGAAACCGCCGTCTCGGTCTACCGGAAAACGGCGTCTTCCTCCAGCAACGACTTGCTGCTTTCGGTCGAGGTCGATCCCGTCACCGGCGCGGGGGACGTCATCGAAGCCTGGCCCGGGTCGGTCTCCGGCTTCGGTGACACGATCGGCGTCGGCTTCTCCCGCGCTTCGTTCGTCGACCGCGCGGGCCGGCCGGTCACCGCCGTGCCGCGCGGCCGCGAGCTGCGCCTTCGGCTCGAGGCGCCGGGTTTCCGGTCCAGCGGACAGAATCTGGTCCAGCTGACGGTCCAAGTCTCCGGAACCGAACCGAGTGGGGCCGACAGTGAAACCGTCACCCTCGTGCAAACGGGACGCGAGTCAAACTTCTTCGAAGGTCTGCTGCCCGTGGCCTCCGAAGTCAGCGCCGCGAGCTTTGGCAATGGCGTTTTCGAGCCCGGCCCGAACGCCGAGGTGCGTGTCCGTCATGTCCTGACGACCGGCTTTCTCGCCAGCGAGGCCACGGCCCGAGTCGCCGACGGTACGGGCGAGTTCGTGGACGCCGCCGGGGAGCCCACGGACGTGGTGGTCGAAGGCGGCATCGTTCGTCTCCGTCTCGACTCGCCGCACACCAACAGCCAGCCCGGCGTTCGCGACTGGGTTGCGTTCGTGGTCACCAACGAGGCCACTGGGGACGCCGAGTACGTCCAGTTCCTGGAAACCGGGCTCGACACCGGGGTCTTCCTCGGGACGCTGCCGACGGCGCGCACGGCCGCCGTGTCCGGGAACGGCACCCTCGACACCACGGTGCCTGCGGGTTCGCCCTTTCCGCCCACCGATCGCGTCAGCGCGAACGTCTTCTACGCCACCGTCAGTGCCCCCGTCGTGGGCGCGCGGGTGGCCTTCCACGACCGGTTCGGCCGCCCGGCCGCGCGCATCGTGGCGGGCGAAGCGGCACAGCTCGTGGTCGAACGGCCGATGGCGAACCAGGACCCCGGCGTCGTCGATGGCTTCGCGCTCGTCGTCACGAACGAGACGTTCTCCGGCGACGACGTCACCGTGAACTTGATCGAGACCGGTATGAACACCGGGATCTTCTCGGGCGCTCTGCCCTCGAGCTATCGCCCGGGCACCAGCGACGTCCCCGGCCGGCTCGACCTGGCGTTGAACGACGCCTTCGCCGCCGAGCTGGTGGACGATCTCGGTCGCGTGGCCTCCGCCCAGGCCACCACGGCCTATGGGCGCTTCGACTGGGTGGATGCCGACGGCCGGCCGACGAGTGACGCGCTCGAAGGCACGACCGTGTGGATCGAGGCCACGGCGCCGGCTGAGAACGACAACGCGGGTCTCGACTTCGTCTTCGGTCATGCCACGAGCGCCGTCACGGGGGACTACCGCAGCTTCGGCCTGACCGAGACCGGGAACAACACGGGGATCTTCCGCGGCGCCCTGGGCCTGCGCACGGATCCCGTGGCGAACTACGACAGCGGTTCCCTCGAAACCTGGGAAATCGCCGGACCGCCGCACCAGTGGGACCTCGTACAGATCGGGGCCGACTTCCTCGACTACAGTCTCTATTTCGACGCCGAACCCTTGATCCCCACGGGCTCCCGCACGGCGTTGCTCGACGCCGCGGGCCGGCCGGTTGCGGCCATCGCGGTGGGCTCCACGGTCCATCTGCGGGTCGAGGACTGGAATGTCGAACGCTATGCGTCGCCCCCGGGGACCGCCACCACGACGGTCCGGCTCCGGGCGGTCGCGGGCGGTGACGAGGAAATGGTGACGCTGACCCAGGACGGCTTCGAGAGTGCCATTTTCCGCGGCACCGTCGAGCTCGTTTCCGGCGGCTCGACGCCCGCCGGTGACGGCGCCGTGGCGGCCTTCCCGGGGGATCAGCTGGTGGCGGAGCACGACGACTTCGTGGGTTACTCGGTGTCCTCGGCGGTGGCCGAGGTGGCCGCCGCGACGGTCGAGTTCCTCGACGCCGACGGCTTGCCGACGAACGAAGTCTTCGAAAACGGCGTCGCCCGGTTGCGGGTGACGAGCCTCGCGAGCGACTACGGCCCCGAGCCGAACTCGTTGCCGCTCCTGCTCACCTCGGCTCTCACGGGCGATGAAGTCTTCCTCACGCTCACCGAAACCGGCCCTTCGACCCACGTCTTCGAAGGCACCGTGGCCCTACCCTTCGGCGCCCAGATTCCCTTCGACGACGCCCTGCAGGTGGGCGGTCCGCCGGACACGGTGACGGCGCTGTTCGCCGACTATGCCGCCTACGCCACCGCGACGACGATCGGCGCGCGGGTTCGCCTCGTGGATTTCCGCGGGGAGCCTCGCCCCGCCTTCGCGGCCGGGGAAACGATGACGGTGGAGGTGACCGACCCGTCGCGGAACACGACGAGCGGAACCGATGCCGTCACGGTCCATCTGGCATCCACGCTGCGTGGAACCACCACCCCGTTCCAACTCTTCGAGGTGACCCCCGGGGTGTTCCGCGGCGCCGTGCCGATCCACCTCGCCAGCCACGCCACCCCCGACGGCTTGACCGTGAACCGGCAGGACACGATTTCCCTCGTGGGCTACACGGAGTTCCATTCCGGCCTGCCGGTGACGGCGACGGTGGGGGTGGTGGACTTCCGGACGTTCTTCCTGGATGACGCCGGTCAACCGACCGCCGAGGTCTTCGAGTCGGCCCCGGTGCGCGTGCGGCTGATCGCCGAGGCCGCGGACCGCGGTGCCAACTACCCGGACGCCGTCGAGATGTCCGTCACCGCGGAGATCAACCCGGACTACGAACACCCCTACGTGTCCGAGACCGGCGACCACACCGGGATCTTCGAGGGCTATGTGTTCACGCGTTTGACCAGTGAGGCCGGGGCCTTCAACGGCCAGCTCGAGGTCTACGAACAGCCCGGGCCCCCGGTGCGGCGAGACTTCCTGACGATTTCGCCGTTCCTGACCGGCCCCGCCTACCCTCTCGAAACCGGCTTCGGCACCTCGGCGACCACGCACGGCTCGCGAACGGCTTTTGTGGCCACCAACGGGGACCCCGTCGACACGTTCACGCTGGGCGCCGACCTCCGGGTCCGCGTATGGGACTGGAATCGCAATGTGACCTCGGACGATCCGGGTTCGCCCGCGGACACCACCACGGTGACGATCACCGCCGGCAGCGACGTCGAGACGCTCACCGTGACCGAGATCGGCACCCTGTTTGGTGGCGTCTTCGAAGGCGTGCTGCCGAGCCGAGTCGGTGCTCCGGTGGCCGGCAACGGCTTCCTCGAGGCGGACACGAACCTCGCGAACCTGGTCGTGACGGCCGTTCACGACGACTTCCTGGGCTACACGAGCAGCTCCGACGAAGTCACGGCTCAGGTGGGAGCCAACCTGCCGCCGACCGCGAACGACGACTCGATCTCGACGAACGAGGACGAGGTGGTTTTCATCACCGCGCTAGCGAACGACATCGATCCCGAGGGCGGCCCGCTCTCGGTCACCGGCTGGACGCTGCCGACGTTGGGCTCTGTCGAGCTGCTGCCGGACGGCACCTTCCAGTACACCCCGGCGGCGAACGTGTGGGGCAGCGACTTCTTCGACTACGAGATCGTGGACCCGCTCGGTGCGACCGCCACGGCCCGGATCACGGTCGAAATCCTGGCGGTCAACGACCCGCCGGTGACCACCTACGAGAACGAGACCACGACGGAAGATTCGACCCTCGTGATCGACGTGCTCGCCAACGACTTCGACGTCGAAGGCGAGCCCCTGACCGCCGTCGTCACCGTGGCCCCCCAGCACGGGACGGCCGTCGTCCAGGGTGACGGCAAGGTGCTCTACACACCCGCGGCGGACTTCCACGGCGAGGACGAGTTCCTCTACACGGTTTCCGACCTCGGCGGAGCTTCGGCCCCGGCCGTGGCGTTCGTCACGGTCACGCCCGTCAACGATGCCCCGACGGCTGGGGCAGACAGTGCTACGACCACGGAAGACACCAGTGCCGTGCTGGCGGTGAAGGCGAATGACGGCGACGTCGACGGCGATGCGCTGACGGTCGCCATCACCGTGGCCCCGAGCCACGGCACGGCGGCGGTGCAGGGCGATGGCACGGTGCTCTATACGCCGGCCGCGGACTACTCTGGCGCGGACGCCTTCACCTACTCGGTGAGCGATCCGTCGGGTGCCGCGGCGTCGGCGACGGTGAGCTTGACGGTGACACCGGTCAACGATCCGCCCGTGGCGGTCGCGGACGCCTTCTCGATGACGATGGAAGCAACGCTGACGACCGGCTCGCTGGCCAACGATACGGACCCGGATGGCGACCCGCTGGCCATCACGGCGCTTGGGGCCGCCAGTAACGGTACGGCCACGTTGCTCTCGCCGGACTCGTTCTCCTACGCCCCGGCTCTCAACTTCGCTGGGGTCGACAGCTTCTCCTACACGGTCTCGGACGGCCAGGGCGGCAGCGCCGTGGGTACCGTGACCATCACCGTCCAGCGGCCCGCCCGCATCGGCACCAACCTGCAGGTGCTCTACAACTTCGGGGAAGGCATCGGCAACACGGTGATGGACATGTCCGGCGTCGGCACGCCCATGAACCTGACGATCGGCAACCCCGCCAACGTCAGCTGGCAGCCCGGCCGTTTGGCAATCAACACGGCGACGCTGATCCAAAGCGCGGGTGCTGCCACCAAGGTGATCAGCGCCGTGCGGGCGAGCAACCAGGTGACGATGGAGGCTTGGGTGATTCCGCGCAACCTCACGCAGACCGGGCCGGCCGCCATCGCGACGATTTCCCAGTCGACCAGTCAGCGCAACATCACTCTCGGCCAGACCACGAACCGCTGGGATACGCGGTTGCGCACGTCCACCAGCGGTGCCGGTGGTGTCAACCTGACGAGCGCCACCGGGTCGCTGACGACCGCGCTCACCCACATCGTGTTCACACGGGATGCGAGCGGCGCCGCCCGGGTGTACCGCGACGGTGTCTTGCTCTCGAGCTTCACCACCACCGGTAACCTGTCGACTTGGGTCACCACCTACAAGTTCGGCATCGGCGCCGAACTCAACGGCGGCCGCCCGTGGCTCGGGGACCTCGACCTGGTGGCGGTCTACAGCCGAGCCCTGACGGCCACGGAGGTGCGGCAGAACTTCCTGTCGGGCCCGCAGTAGGGGTGCGGGCGGCGTTCGTCCGCTACCCAAGAGGGCGGCCACGGGGGGCCGCCCCTACGAACGATCTGCCGCGTCTGCAACGTAGGGGCGACGCATGCGTCGCCCTCCTCGTCTCGCCTCCTGGCTCCGAGATGTAAGAAGCTGCCCGCTTGGGCTTCTAACCTCTCGGGGCCAAGAGCATGACGAGTGACGAACGCGACCGCCAGTTCACCGAGTGGGTCCGCGACCATGCCGCCATTCTCGAGCGGACGGCGCGGGCTTTTGCGGTGCCGCGGGATCGCGAGGACTTGCTCCAAGAGCTGCTGATCGCCGTTTGGAAGGCCGTGCCGGCTTTCCGCGGCGATTGCCGGCCGGCGACCTTTCTCTACCGTGTCACCCACAACGCGGCTTTGACCTGGAAACGAGCACGGCGGGATGACGGCCGCCTCGAATCCCTCGAGCCGCCTGCCGGCGAACCCCGCCGCGAGCCCACCGCACCGCCCGAACCAGCCGACGACCGCGAACGGCTCGAGTTGCTGTACGCCGGGATTCGCCGGCTGCCTCCCCTCGACCGTTCGCTGTTGCTGCTGTCTCTCGATGGCGTTGCCTACGGGGAGATCGCGGCGCTCCACGGCCTGACCGTGAGCAACGTCGGTGCTCGGCTCACCCGCGCGCGCCAGCGCCTGGCGTTAGACCTCGAAAGGAGAACGACATGAGTCTCGACTGGATCTCGGCCGTCTGGGGTTCCCCGGCCAACGCACCCGAAGCCGAGCGCGTGGCCCGCTTGGCGCAGGAGCTGCTGGACCACCTGGCCGCCCGCGCGCGGCGCTTGGCCCTGGTCTTGATCGGCAGCGGCGGCGTCTTGCTCACCCTGGCGGTGGTGCTCGGGTGGCAGCTCGTGACGGAAGGCGGCGGTGAAGCCGGGGTGCTGGCCGTGCTGCTCGCGCCCGCGGCCCTCGCTTTCGGCCTCGTTCTGCGCCGCTTCCGCAGTCACCGGCGCGAGTTTCCCGTCGTCGACGGCAATCTCGCCAGCCTGGTGCGGGCCGCCGAGGACGAAACCCGCATGGCACGCTCGCGCGTGCGGACGATCGCGGCGCTCCATCTCCTCAGCGTCCCCGCCCTGGCCTGGGCTCTCACCGCCTTGGTCGGCAGCGGCAAGGTCCGCCCCCACGAATGGCCGTCCCTCGCGGCGGTGCTCGGTGCCCTGGTGGGCGCCTCTCTCGTCGGCCTGTGGCTCCACGATCGTTACGCGCTGCTGCCGCGGCAACGCCAACTCCGCGCGTTGGTGGCGTCCTACGCCGAAGGGACCTGAAGGCAAGGACCGGCGGTGCGGCCCCTGCCCTTCGTTCACACGAACTGCGCCGCTTCCGTGGACTCGGCCATGGCGCCGGTGGCGGTCAGGCCGCCGGCCACGGTTTCGCGCACGAGATCGAAGTAGCCCGTGCCGACCTCGCGCTGGTGGCGCGTGGCGGTGTAGCCGTCGACCTCGGAGGCGAACTCGGCCTCCTGGAGCTTCGAATAGGCCAGCATGCCGCGCTCGCGGTAGTCGGCGGCGAGAGTGAACATGCCGTGGTTGAGGGAGTGGAAACCGGCCAGGGTGACGAACTGGAACTTGTAGCCCATGGCCCCCAACTCGCGCTGGAACCGGCGAATGGTGAACTCGTCCAGATGCTTGCGCCAGTTGAACGACGGCGAGCAGTTGTAGGCCAGCATCTTGCCGGGGAAGTCGCGGTGGATGCCCTCGGCGAAGGCCTTTGCCTCGGCGAGATCGGGCTTCGAAGTCTCGCACCAGAGCAGGTCCGCGTAGGTCGCGTAGGCGCGACCGCGGGCGATGGCGGCTTCGAGGCCGCCGCGGTAACCGTAGAAACCCTCGATGGTGCGTTCCCCGGTCAGGAACGGGTGATCCCGCTCGTCGATGTCCGAGGTCAGCAGCCGGGCACTGTCGGCATCCGTGCGCGCCACGAGCAGCGTCGGCACGCCCGAGACGTCGGCGGCGAGCCGGGCGGCGACGAGGGTGGCGACGAAGTGGCCCACGGGCACCAGCACCTTGCCGCCGAGGTGGCCACACTTCTTTTCCGAAGCCAACTGGTCCTCGAAGTGGACACCCGCGGCGCCGGCCTCGATCATCGACTTCATGAGCTCGAAGGCGTGGAGCGCGCCGCCGAAGCCCGCCTCGGCGTCGGCCACGATGGGCACCAGCCAATCGTGATCTTCTGCATTCCCCTCGGCGTGCTCGATCTGGTCCGCGCGCAGCAGGGTGCGGTTGATCTTGCGGACCACCTCGGGCACGCTGTTCGAGGGGTAGAGGCTCTGGTCCGGGTACATTTGGCCGGCGAGGTTGGCGTCCGCCGCCACCTGCCAGCCCGAAAGGTAGATCGCCTGGAGGCCGGCTTTGACTTGCTGCAGGGCCTGGTTGCCGGTCAAGGCGCCGAGCGCCGCCACATACTCCTCGGTGTGGAGTTGCCGCCACAGCCGCTCCGCCCCCCGACGCGCGAGGGAAAACTCGATCGGCACCCGACCCCGCAAACGCAGGACCTGCGCCGGCGAAAACGGGCGATCGAGGCCCATCCAGCGGGGATCGTTCCGCCATTGGTCGGCGAGGCGTGCGGCATCGGCGTGAGCGGTCATGGTTTCCTCCGGGGTACGGTCAAGGGCATGGGTTACGGCCTGTCGATCGGGCTCGCCAGGGCGAGAAACGGACGCAGAGCGGGCTCGGTGAAGATCTCGGAGGCTTCCTCGGCGGCGCGGGCGAAGGCCTGACGGGTCGCAGCGGGGGCGCTCGCCAGTTCGCCTTCGATGCGCGTCGCCTCCTCGGCGAACACGCGCAAGACGAGCTCGCGGGTCACCGGGACGCCGTCGTCGAGCACCACCGCGTGGCGGAGCCACTGCCAGGTCTGGGCGCGGGAGATCTCGAGGGTCGCCAGGTCTTCCATCAGGTCGTCCCAGGCCACGCAGCCGAGGCCGCGGCGCCAACCCTCGAGGTAGGCGATGCCGACGCGCACGTTCTTGCGCAGGCCGGCGAGGGTGTAGGGGCCGCCGCCCCGAGGCAGTAGGTCGGGCCGGTTCGAACCCGCGGGGACGACGGCCAGTTGGTGATCCGAATGAAAGGCCGAGAGCGCCGGGCCAATGAAGTAGGGGTGGGAAACCCAGCAGCCATCGTGCCCCAGGGCCGCTTCGAACTGTTTGTCCGCCAACACTTTGGCGCGCTGCTCGGCGCGCCGCTCGGGAGTCTTGCCGGGGGTGAAGGCGGCCATGCCACCCATGGCGAAGGCGCCGTGGCGGTGGCAGATGCGCACCAGTTGCTCGGCGTAAGCGTGCATCCACGGGCGATCCATACCGATCGTGGCGCGGTCGGCGAGCACGCGGTCGGGGTGCTCGCGGAGGGTCTTGATGTCCGAGAAGATCTTGTCCCAGCGGCCCACGTTCAGCCCCGCGATGCGCCCGCGGAGCTCCCAGAGAATCTCCTCCATCTGGAAGGCAGCGGGCAGGGTCTCGATCAGCAGCGTCGCCCGCAGGCAGCCGGGAGGCAGCGCGAGGTGCTCCTCAATGCGTTCGAAAGCCCGGTTCCAGAACCGCGCCTCGAGGTGGTGTTCACACTTCGGGACGTAGAACTTGGGGGTGCGACCGCGGTCGAGAAGGGCTGCTGCGGCGTGGTAGGCCGTGGTCGTCAGATCGAAGAGCCCGGCCGATATCGGTTGCCCGTCGACGGGGAAGTTGGACTCGGCGAGGTGGAGCCCGCGGCAGCGGACCATCACGAGCGGCATGGTCTCGGGGTCGAGCTCGTAACGTTTGGTGCCGCCCGCGGCGTCCGCCGTTTCGAAGAACAAGTCGCCGCGCGCGGCCCCGGCAACGTTGGTGATGCCCTGGAGCACCCGCGGCCACTCGGGCTTCATCGAGTCCTCGAAGTCGAGCATGGCGGCGTCCGCGGCCACCCCCTCGTCGTTCGGCGAGAGCATCTGGATGACCATCTTGGCGTTGTCGACCGGGCCGGTGATCTCCACCCGCCGCCGCCGCAAATCCGCCGGCAACGGCGCGATCTGCCAGTCCCCCCGCGCCAGCTCCGAGACCTCGCCGGTCAAGTAGCCGGGCACCTCGCCGCGATCCCAAGCCCGCTGCCGCTCGGTCCGGGCGAGCAACAACTGCCGACGTTCAGGTTCGAGCTCACGGTGGAGGGTAGCCAGGACGGCTAGCAGCTGCGGCGGTAAGGCGGAGTCCATGGCGAAGACGTTACAGTCAGCGAAAGACTGTGTCAAGCGAAATTTCGCTGCGCTTGAGCTGGCCTGCTGATCAGCGGCTCGGCTTGTTGCGCTCGTCTCTGGTGGAAAGAAGAAGGACTGTGCGGGTCACACCCCCAGCACTGCGAACAAATCGGACTTCTTGAGGGCGCGGTCGAACGTCAAAGTGAACCGCGCACCCAGTCGCCGCGCCGCCGTGCCGATCAGCTGGTCCGCGAAATTCGCAGGTTCCCGCTCGAAGCGCTGGAGTGTCTCTTGAAGGGTGGCCCGGTCTTCGAAAACGAAGGTGTCGTTGGTCAGAAGCTCACGAATGACCTTTGCCAACGTCGCTCGATCCGCGCCGTAACGGCGAGCCAGAAGCCAAAC
>JANRLG010000145.1:0-4233 GCA_033762835.1 Thermoanaerobaculia bacterium | reverse complement strand
GGCGCGCCGCGGCGAGAGCTTCCGAAAGCTCGGTCAGTACCTGCTGCGGGGTGGCGAGAGCCGCGACTCGGACCGCGTGGCCTGGACCTCGAGCCGCCACCTGCCGACCCCCTTCGCGCCTCAAGCCGTCGACTTCATGGAAAGCACATCGCAGCAGTTCAAGGACGTCGACAAGCCCGTCTACCACCTCTCGTTGTCTCTTGCGCCCGGCG
Source organism: Thermoanaerobaculia bacterium (assembly GCA_033762835.1). Classification (GTDB taxonomy): domain Bacteria; phylum Acidobacteriota; class Thermoanaerobaculia; order Multivoradales; family DATKCC01; genus JANRLG01. The sequence goes on along the minus strand of JANRLG010000145.1, from coordinate 4,021 downwards.
AACACCTGACGCCCGAGCAGTGGCAGCCGGTCATCGACAAGGTCCTCGGCGATCTCGGCCTCCAGAACCACCAGGCCCTGGTCGTCGCTCACCGGGACCGCGGCCACGAGCACGTCCACGTCATGGTCAATCGCGTCAACGTCGCGACCGGAGAGCTGTGGTTTGGCCGCTTCGACTACGCCACCATCGAGCGCTCTCTCCGCTCGATCGAACGCGAGCTCGGCTTCCGAGAAGTCCCCGGTCACCACGGGCGACTCCCGGGCCAAGAGCCGCCCGACCGTTCCCAGGGTCTCACCTCCGGCGAACGCCGCCACCAGGACAAGACCGGGGAGGTGCCGTGGATCGAGACGCTCCGCGCCGAGCTCGCGGGTGACTTTCGCGAAGCCACCTCCTGGACCGACCTCGCGGCCCGTTTGCGCGAGCGCGGCCTCGAGCTCCAAGCCAAGGGCCGCGGCCTGGTGGTGACCGACGGCGAGCGGGAGGCGAAAGCCAGTCGCATCGCTCGGGACGCCTCCCGCGGTCATCTCGAGGAACGCTTCGGCCCTTTCCAGGAATGGCGCCGCGAGCTGGCCGAGCTGGGTAAGGAGGTCGATGCTTTTCGACTCGCCGAGGCCCAGCGGCTTGCCCAGGGCGAAAACTGGCAACGCACCGTGAAGCTCGCCGAGAAGGCCGAGGCCCGGGTGGCGGGCTACGACAAGCTGCTGGCCGATCGCGAGCGGCTCGAAGGCGAGCTGCGGTCTCGGCTCACCCGGGCCTACGGCAAGGACGGCGCCGAGCAGATCTTCCAGGAGGTCAGGACTCGAGGAGGCGAACGCCGTTCGCTTGGCGCTGACCCCGAGCTCGAAACCTACCGCCGCCTGACGCAGGAGCCCGAGCGCTTCGGCCGGCTGGCCGGCGCCGAGATCGCCGGCTTCGAGACGCCCGCTCGCCGGCAGGCCCGCGAGGACGCTCGCGCCGCCGGCCAGGCCTACCGCCAACTCCTCGCCACCGAAAGCGCCGAGATGCATGCGCGAGGACCCGCACGGAGCGCCCGGAAGCGTTCCCCGCGACTCCGCGCCCACGCCGTCAAGCTCGCCCACCGCGAGCCCGTCAACGACGACGCACTTCGCTCCATCGGCCGCATCGCCCTGCGCCTCGGCGAGCACCAGGCGGGCGCACTGCTCGGCCACGAAGTCGCCGCCGCCGGCCGGCTACTCCGCGCCGGTCTCGAAGGCCATCTCGCCGCCGCCCTCAGGGGCAAGGCCAAGGCTTACCTGCTCGGCCCGGCCGCTCTGCCCGTCGAAATCCTTACTCGCGCCGTCCGCCTCTTCCGCGACAGCCGCGGCTTCGAAAGGGACTGACCGCCATGCAACGCACCTCCCCCCGCACCCGCCCGGAAGCCGTAGCCGCGCCGACCCTCCACTTGGACCGCGAGCGCGCCGCCTACCACCTGCGCACCGCCGACGGCTGGAGTGACCTCCAAGCCCGACTCCAGCCCCTCGGCTTGGAGGTCGAGCGTCGCGGTCAAAACCTCGTCCTCACGAACGGCGGCAAAGCCGAGGTCAAACTCGCCGACGTCGCCCGCGACACCTCGGCCCGCCAGCTCGAGCTCCGCCTCAGCGCCTTCGACGTCTGGCGCGGCCAAGTCACCGAATTCCAGGAGCGACTCCGCGAGGCCACCGCCACGCAGCTCCAGATCCGCCAGCTCGACCACACCTGGCAACGCACCACCGGCCTCGCCGCCCGGCTCGAACAGCGACTCCAAGTCCGCGACAGCACCTTGACCGAGCGCGCCCGGCTCGACGATCGCCTCGACGGTCTCCTGACCAAGATCTACCGCTCCGGCGACCTCGATCACGCTCGAACCCGCCTCGCCGAGCTCCGCCAAGATCTCGGCGACCATCGAGCCCTCGCGCTGCTCGAGCAAAGGCCCACCGAGCTCGGCCGCCTCCGCGGCGCCAGCCTTCCGCTCGGGATCGAGACCCCCGCCCGGGTCCAGGCCCACCAGGCCCTCGACGAAGCCCGCCACGTCCTCGCCAAGCTCGGCGAGAACCAGCTCTACGGTCGCACCCTCGACGCCCTCACCACCCGGACTCCCGACCGCATCACCAAACTCCGCGACCGCGCCCACGAGATCGCCCACCACCGCTTCGACCTCACCACCCAGAAGGAGATCGGCCTCGAGCGCATCGGCGAGCTGGCCAAGGTCCTCGGGCCGAAGGGTGTTGAGGCCGTCGCGGAGAAGGTGGTGCGGGGGTTGCCGGAGAAGGTAGCAGGGCGCACGGACGGCGCAGCGGCCGGGAAGGTGGCCGGAGTAGGCCTGGTGACGAAGACCAGTGCCGCCTTGTCGATCGTCAAGGCGGCCGTGGAGTACGTGGAGCGGGCGGGGGAGCGGGAGCGGTGAGGGGGCAGGGTCGCCCCTTTGAAGAGATAAGGTAGCCGGATGCCGACCCGTACCCTGGTGCTGCTTCCCGGCATGGACGGCACCGGCGAGTTATTCGCCCCATTTGTTGCCGAGCTCGGTACGGCTTTCGACGTGAAGGTAGTGCGGTACCCGGACGATCCGGCGGCCGGCTACCCCGAGCTCGAAGAGGTGGTGCGCCAGGCGCTGCCGCTCGAAGGCCCGGTGGCGCTCCTCGGCGAGTCGTTCTCGGGTCCGATTGCGATTCGCTTGGCGTCGGAGCTGGGGGAGCGGCTCGAAGCGCTGATTCTCTGCGCGACTTTCGCGCGTGATCCTCTGCCGATTGGCACTGGGCTCGGTGCACTCCTGGCCGTCTTACCCCCGCGCCTCGTTCCGGGGCGCCTACTTTCATGGTTTCTACTGGGCGACCGTCAAACGCTGGCTCTGCGTTCCAGCCTAGGCCAAGCTCTCGCCCAGCTCTCGCTTGCGACTCTGCGCAGCTGGTTGCGGGCAGTCCGCCGAGTCGATGCAACCGCGGCGCTGGCGACGATCCGAGCACCCGTCCTCTATCTGCGTGCGGCGCAGGATCGTCTCGTGCCGGCCAAGGCGGGCGAGCTCGTGGGCTCGATCTGCCCGCAAGCGAAGCTCGTCACCCTCGACGCGCCTCACCTGCTGCTGCAGACGGCGCCGCGCGAGGCGGCATGGCTGGTGGAAGAATGCCTGAGACCATGATTCCAACCAGCTACCGATCGAAGTTGCCTCGGGCCCTCTCCTACCCCGTGGGAGCGGAGGCAGTCAGTGCCGCCTTGAAGGGCGTTCCCCAAGAGGCGGCCCTGAGCCTGTCTTTCGCCGACCGTCCGACGGTCTTCGCCTCCGAGTTCAGAGCGCTGCGTGCCGAGGCGATTCCGTATCCGATTCTGGCCGCTACGTTCTCGTACCTACCTGCCGGTTTGAGGGGCAGCAACTACGGTCTTGCCCAGGGCTGGCACGACGAAACCTGGTCGTTGATGGTGTACCCGGTACCCAGCCGGCTTCGGTCCGTGGCGAAGGAGAGGCTTCTGTCCGAGGGACTACCCCACATTCGAGATTGGCTGGCCACGGACCGCCCACACACGTGGCGGATTGGGCGTAAGACGTGCGAAATCTGCTTCGTCGAGAACGACGGCACGGTCTTCTCGCGCGAAGGTGGTCATTCTTGAAGAGACCGGGGGGTGTGGTTCTGGCGAACGCGCTTCGCTTGGCGTAGCCTCTCCTCGTGGGCCGTTTCCGAGATTTCTTGCGCCGGTTTGGCTGGGGCGAGAGCCGAAGTCTCCTCTGGGAAGCTGGCTATGTCGTGCGGATCGAGGAGGGCGAAGTTCGCTGCACGCGACCAGACGGCGGGGAAGAGCGGGTTGCCCTGGCCGAGCTCGAGGCAGTGATCATCGAGACCAACAACACCGGCCCCTGGGGCGCCGACTTCTGGTGGCAGCTCCTCGGCAAGGAGCAGACGGGCTGCGTGTTTCCTGGTGGATCGACCGGGGAGATCGAGGTCACGGACCGGCTGAAGGAGCTGCCAGGCTTCGACTTCGAAGCCCTCGGAGGTGCGGTGCGGTCGACGAATAACCGGCAGTTTCTGTGCTGGCGGAGGGCTCTGCCCGAATG
>JANRLG010000144.1:0-5821 GCA_033762835.1 Thermoanaerobaculia bacterium | reverse complement strand
CGAGCACCCCGGCCAAGTCCTTCCCTTCGAGCCCGGCGGCGATCGACGGGCCGAGCAGCAGGGTTTCGAGCAGCAACGTGACCACCCAGGCGACCGTGAGGCCCCAACGCCGGCAGCGGAAGACCACCTGGGCCAGGTGGGCGTTCCCCAGCGACAGGGCCGCCACGAAGCCCACGGCCGAGACCGCCAGGCAGGCGCCGTAGAAGGCCGTGGGAATGGCCGTGCCGTCCGCCTCGACGAACAAGACGAGCATGCGGGGAGCGTGGGCCAGGCCGGCGGCGAGGGCGATCAGGGCGGGGGTGGTGGGGCGTTGCATGGTCGAGCCTCCCTTGGGAGGGGACCGTAAGCAGAGAGCGGGGCGGGTGGCAAGGGCGTTGAACAGGGGGAGCCGGGGGTGTCCAGCAGTGCCAGGACGCCAGGAACCGACCCTCCGCGGTATTACACCGCTTCAGCAGTCGAGCCGTCGCGAGAGGATCGGCCTGAGCCGCTCGCGACGTGGTGAACTTTCATCGTGATGAGGCGGGTTGCCGTCACCAGACAAATCACGGGGCTACCTATGCGGGCGGTAGAGGGACGCCGTGAACTACTTTCAGAACCCCGGGGAGAATCCGCAGAAAAAGCCGCCCCCTTGACGGTGGAAGCTCTGCGCGACAGGTAGCTTGTTCGATGGCCTGGGGCCGGCGGAACTCTACGCCGGGCCACCGGGAGTTTCTAGTTATTAACAATGTACCATGAAGACCGCTGAAAGTGATCGCTGGCGACAGTCACGAACGCTCTCGTAGTGACGACCCTGATTCAACGACAGCAGATAGCAAATCCATCCATTCTCGTATAGTAGCAGTAAAGGGCCAGTCGCTCGCACTCTCCCGGAGGCGAGTCTCTACAAGCCTGATTAGGTCCGGTGCCTGCCGGCTGTCCGTCTCTGGGAGTCTTCGAAGGTCAACCATCCCGGCTAAGACGGAGGCTAGGAGGGCCAGATTTTTGCGATCAAGTGGTGGTCGCACAACTTGAACATCAAGGAGTTCTTCGTGCCCGCCGCCGGGCGCGTTTCTGTGCGTTACAGAAAACAACCAAAATCGAACAGCTACCCTCCAAGGCTCGCGCCGACGTAACTCCCGAGAAATCCACTGAAGAAAAAACTCTGCGGAGTCACTCATTTTTGGTGCGGGCAGTTTCGAGAACAGCGGCCAAAGGGACTCCACCCATCGAAACGCCTTGACTCTGCCTAGGCGAACTCGAGGATAAATGGCACTCCCGGCTATCAGCGCTGATGGAAAAAGGACGAACAGGCAAGTCCAAACAACAGGGGAGGTGATTGAGGCAAGCTCTCGATGAGTTAACCGCAGAGCGCAGAAGACAGCAAGCGACAAGCCTCCGGCAATGTGAATCATCCCGTAAACAAAACGGGAACCTGCGATCCAGCTTACAGACTCGGTGAAAACTTGCACTTCGTCCAGCTCCCACTCTAGCTCGAACTCCAGCCGCCAGAGAGCGCGCCTTGCGGATCTCATCTGCAATAAGCACGCGAGTGTCACAATTAGCGAAGCGGTGGCCAAGAAGTCCGTCGCCAGTGTGGGAGGTAGCTTAAGGGGAATCAGAGGAATCTGAATTCCCTCTGGCGTCACACCGTTTACCCCGAGTACGGCAAGCACTGCAAGCGAAACGCTCGCGAGAGTATATTTTCCAAATCTTGCGAGCGTTCCCTCTGCGAGGGACTCGAAAAGGTCCCTCCTTGCGTCTCTGGGCATAGCTTTGTCCTTCATCTTCGCGAGCCGGACTATGAGTATTATGGCAAGTTTTTCTCGTCAGAGGCTACTCGAAAGTCTCGTTTCGTCCCCGTTCCCATTCGAGTTCCTCCTGCCGAGCCGCCGCAATTGCCGTCGCCAGCCGAGAGCCCTCCGCCCTCAAGAAGTCCGCAACGTCTACGTCAACGAGAGGCGCGACGCTCTCGAGCAGCACAGCGTTCCTGGCCAGAATCTCCGCAAGAGAGCCGCCGTAGCTAGTTGGCTCGAACCGTTCAATGAACACCTCGAGCACCCGTTTTTGATCCGGCGCATTGGCTAGAAGCGTCTTCGCTTGTTCCGACCAGACAGGCTCACCGCTTGATCCGCTCTGGCAGGCGAAGGGCACAATGGATGCTGCAAACAGGTAACGGCTGTGGTCGCCTCTGCACCAGCAGTTCAGCGTTTCTGCGGAGAGAACGTCGGCGGGGCTGGGGTCTGTATCTAGAACCGCAAAGGCCTCAATTCCTGCCTCAACGGCGTCCTGGTCGCCTTCGGCTAAGGCGTCCAAGGTACAAACCGGCTGAACTGTCAGCAAGGCTCTCAGCAGGTGGTCGTTTTCAGGCGAGTGAGTCTGGGAGGCCTTCAGGGCATTTCTCAACCTCCCCGCAACTATGAATGCGACCTCTTCGCCCTCGGGGTTTCCGAGGCAAGCCCGCGCTACTTCCGCCAACCGCTGGTCTCGAAAAGCGTCGTTGCTCGGGTAGACAAGTCGCTGGAGTAGCGCACGACCTAAATGAAGTAAACCCGGATCGTGGCCTCGGTTCGCGATCCTGTCCTGGCGCAGTCGTTTGCAGAAAATTTCCAAGGCTGCTTCATAGCCGCTCAGCTTCTCCGCAAGCGGCAGAAGCAACTGCGCAAGGACATCGCCGGAAACGCTCTGTGTGGCGCGCCCCGAAGCTAAGGCCCTAAATTCTGAGACTGGCATTCGTTCCTCAGTGAGAGCCTTCTTTAGGCGCTTGATTCCGCGTTCATCGAGCGGCAGAGCCGACTCGAGCGACGGTAGAAACGGCAACATGTGAGCCTGCGAAGACACCTCGTCGAGGAGAAGGTGGGCTAAGTCTCCGTCTCGATTCCACAGCTCAGCCAGCATCCCCCAAAAGAGGCTAATCCTTCTTCGGGCTGGCTCCACGTGGGCAAACTCCTCCACCGCCCGATTCCATAGGAAGGAGACCACCGCCGAAGAAGCGAACGCCAGTCCGCGGCCGAATTGAGAGACCCTGCTTTCACCACTAAGCAACTCTGGCAGAATCTCGTCGAACAGCCCCTGCTCTTCCTCGGCCACTAGGCGTCCAAGTTCCCGCGCCTCAGCGTCTAACTGATCCTCTTGGCTGCCGGCGTGGTCGAAAGTGACCGCGCCTGGATCTCTGAGTACCGATCCCTGAACTTGCTCTAGTAGGGAGCGAGGCCTCAACTCGGCTTCGAGAGCCGACAGGCGCTCAAGGAGATCCAGCGGAAGATTGTCGCGCTCGAACCTTAGGGTTTCTCGGCAGGCCATCCAGCCGTCGGGCCAGAATTCCTCATGTCCGAACTTCCGGGCGACCGCTTCGAGCTCATCATGAATCGGCACCGAGATCCACAGAGCACCGAATTTCCGAGCAAGCACCTGACGAAGCCCATGCCTGACCAGCTCTTGTTCTTCGGCTAGTCGCTTTACCAGCGCGAGTCCGGCGGAAAACCAATGAACCACTTCAGCTTGGTTCTTGGGCCTATACCCGTAGTCCCTCGACCTTGCTCCGAACTCGAACGACCGGATGGAGGGATGCCACCTCGTATCTAGGACTCGTTCGAGTGCAGCCAGGCCCGCCTGTCGCTGCTTTTCAGACTCTGCAGTGAGCAGCTCTTCGACCACGGCAAGCCTGTCGTTAAACCCGGCATGTGTCCCGGAAAAGTGGAGGGAGAACAGGGAGGTGAAAGCTTGCTGATCTAAGCCGCGGACTGCGGCGCCAGCTAGCAGACGCGCTGCTCGGGGAAAGAGGGAAGCGTCATAGGCGAGCGAGGCCAGAAGAGCTGCATATCGACCCCAGGACATAGCGTCAGTGGCTCGTTCAAGAGCAGCAAGTGCCGCCTCCGGTGACACTGGAGCGACATTGTTGAACATCGCCTGCTGGGCCTCGTTTAGGGTCGAGACGTTCCCTAGAAGGCCTTCGGGCGCGAGCCAGCTCTCAACAATCGAGACGGCCTTAGGATGGTCGTGCAGGAACGATAGCCGGCGGGAAAACGACCGCGCGAGGCGCTCTGTTCCGTGGGAGACCAGTTGCTGGTCGATGATGCTGTAGTGGATGCTTTCCAAGGCCGATGCCGCGAGACGATTTGCAATCGCGTGCGGCAGAACTGCCCGCCATGGGCCTCTCGACTGCACAAGCTGCCGCTGGCTCAAGTCAGCGATGTGCCGAAAGCACTCCAGAGGAGTCTGCGCAGCGAGCGCGGCTAGTCGCGGAATTTCGGAGTCTTCGCCCTCGAGGGCTTCTCCCTGAAACGAGTAGACGAGAGAACAGGCCTGGGCGGCGAGATAGAGAGGCTTGTCCGGTTCGTGCCTCTGGTGGAAGAGCCTGCGGAAGAGTTCCTCGTTGGTCAAGCCCTTGATCGTCGCTGACGGCCTGATGGTTTCTGCCAGCGTGATGGCGATTCGGGCGTTACCACCGGAGAAGTCTGCGATCGTACGAGCATCCACCTGGGACACTTGTGGATATCGGCGGCGAACCAGCTTGACGATTAAGTCGAGGGACGAGGTGTCGAGCCTGACGACCGACGTATTCTCAGGGTGGTCCTCGCGGACGTCGTACTCGATGGTGAGCACGCTGAGACTGCTGTCCGGTCCGCCACAGATTTCGGACAGCCTTTGGTGCAGGTCGGCAGGGCTGTTGTCGATGATCAATACGGCGCGGGTCCGCTTCGCAATCAGGTCCGACGCCAAGGCGATCGGTTGCGGCTCCGGGCTGTCCGAGAGGTTCGTGTAGAGCGCCAGGGACTGTGGCAGGGGCCGCAAGCCAATCTGGGCTTCGAATAGGGCTTGCGCGAAGCGGGTCTTTCCGACGCCCGACAAACCGACCAGGCGCACGACTTTCCGGGGTGTGGCGAGGTCGTCGCGGACCGAGTCAATGGCTTCGACCATCGGCAAGGGCCGCGAATTGTGGCGCGGGTCCAGGTGAACCCTAACTTGATCATCCCAGAGGTACTCCTCTTTCAGTCCTTCTTGGGACCCGCTCCAGGAACCGTAAGGCTGCCAGCCGCGAAGAGACCTCCCAACCCGCCTTCTGACCCAAGCGACGAGGCCCGGATGAGCTCTCACCCAAGTCGCGACGCGCCCTTGATCGTAGAAGTCGGTGTAAAGACTGTCCGCGGAGTCCAGGCCTCCCAGCGCCTCGCGGAGGGCTTTAAGTCGGTCCTCGAGAGCAGTTCCGGTTGTCGAATCCGATGAACTCACGACGATATAGGCACCGGTCTCGCTCGCGAGCCTCCGGATGGCCGGCCTCAATTCGCCCTTGGGCCGCATCTCGCGAATGATCTTGGCACGCGGCATTTTCGGCTGCTTGACTTGGAAACCTGTAGAAGGCCGCGGAATGAAGCCTTTGATGGAAGACCCAGGCTCCAGGGACACGCGTGCATCGATTCCACCGTCTGCTGCCGTTTGGTTTCCTCCCCACGTCACATGGGCCGTGGAGTGCCCGCGACTCGCCACCTCTGCCTCGCAGAGGCGCCCGATAAGTTCTCTCAGGTCGGAGTCGGTGAGCTGCGAAATGTCTTCTGGTGTGACGTCGAGCATCTACGCCTCCTTTTACACCAGGAATCATTTAAGGGGAACCGGCAGGCCGTCAAAGCCGCTCTTCGGCGCCTAACTCACCCCCGCCCGCCCGAGTTACCCCGCCCCCGTACGGGCCCCCTGTACACAATGTGCCGGGGCGCGGGGCGGGGGGCAAGCCCCCCCCCCCCCGCCGCCCGGGCGCCCCCCACCGGGGGGCGGCGCGGGCCCTTTCGCCACCCCAAGGCGCCCCCCCGGGGGGGCGGGGGGACCAAAATTTTTTTTTGGGGGGGCGGGG
>JANRLG010000143.1:0-7981 GCA_033762835.1 Thermoanaerobaculia bacterium | reverse complement strand
CGGGCGGCGCCCTCGAACTCCTTGCGGCGGTAGAGGATCTGACCGTGGAGCTGGTGGTGGGCCGGATTCTCCGGGTCCTTCTCCTTGGCCACCTCGAGACACTCGAGGGCGCGGGCGTTTTCGCCCTTGCTGGCGTAGATGTGGGCGAGCCCAAGAAAGTGCGACGCGTCGATGGCCGCGCGGCGCAGCTGCTCGCGCAGGGTGTCGCGCACGGTTTTGGTCGCCGCGCCGCCGCGCTGCTGGCGCTGGCGCTTCCTGGCCTCGGCGAGCCCGAGTTTGACGGCGACGTTTTTGGGATCGAGCCGCATGCCGAGCAGGTAGATCTCGGCCGCCTCACTGTACAGCTCCCGCTCGAACAGGCGCCGGGCGACGGTCACCAAGTCCTGGACATCATCCGCGGGAACGGGGCGTTTGCTCATGCCCTAACTCGAACTCGAAGGCGAAGAATGGTACCACGGCTTGGCCGCGAAACCCGCCGCAGAAGGCCCCCGCGGCCCATGTTAGGCTCCGCCGGTCATGGCCGTTCACGAACTTCGCGAGTCGCCCCGTGCTGCCGCTTGGCCGGCGGCCCACTCCGATCGCAACCCGGGCACTGCCCTCGAACTCGACTGGGTGCACGACGTGCGGGTCAACACCAGTGCCGTGGAACGCCGCGCCGCCACCTTGCCGAAGCGGCGCACCGTCAAGAAGCAGTGGCAGGCGGCGTGGTACCTGCGCGCCGTCACCTGCATGGACCTGACGACCCTGCAAGGGGACGACACCCCGGGCCGCGTCGCGCGGCTGTGCGCCAAGGCCCGCCGGCCGATCCGCGAGGATCTGCTCGAAGCGCTCGGGGTGGCCCATCTCGGCATCCGCGTCGCCGCGGTCTGCGTCTACCACCAGCTCATCGCCCCGGCCCGGAAGGCTCTCGACGGATCCGGCATTCCGGTTTGCGCCGTCTCCGCCGGTTTTCCGGCGGGCCAAAGCCCGTTCGCTCTCCGAGTTGCCGAGATTCGCGAGTCGGTCGCCGCGGGCGCCGAGGAAATCGACATCGTAATCAGCCGCGCCCACGTGCTGAGCGGCGAGTGGACGGCGCTATACGACGAGATTCGAGCGTTTCGCGAGGCCTGCGGCCCGGCCCACCTGAAGGCCATTCTCGCCACCGGCGAGCTCGGTACCCTGCGCAACGTCGCCCGCGCGAGCCGCGTCGCCTTGATGGCCGGGGCCGATTTCATCAAGACCTCGACCGGCAAGGAAAAGGCCAACGCCACCCTGCCGGTTTCCTTGGTGATGGTGCGCGCCATCCGCGACTTCCAAGAGCGCACCGGTTTTCGGGCCGGCTTCAAGCCGGCGGGTGGCATCTCCACCGCCAAGTTGTCCGCGGACTGGCTGGCCCTGATGAAAGAAGAGCTCGGCTCCGCGTGGCTACGCCCGGAGCTCTTCCGCCTGGGGGCCTCGAGCCTGCTGGGCGACATCGAGCGCCAGCTCGAGCACCACGTCACCGGCCGCTACTCGGCCTCCTTCCGCCATCCGCTCGCCTGAGGAGGCCCCACGCCCCCCATGAAAGCCACCGTCGCCGAGATCTTCGAAACCATGGAATACGGCCCGGCCCCCGAGAGTGCGGACCCCGCGGTGGCGTGGCTGGAAGCCCGCGACCGCGAAATCCTGCCATTCATCGACGGCGCTTTCCGTCGCCCCGCGGTGGCCGAGTTCTTCGAGACCCTGAGCCCCGCCGACGGCAAAACGCTGGCGCGGGTGGCCCAGGGCGGCGCCGACGAAATCGAAGCCGCGGTGGCGGCGGCGCGTGCCGCCCAGCCGGGCTGGTGGGCGCTCGGTGGCCACGGCCGGGCGCGTCATCTGTACGCGTTGGCCCGCCACGTCCAGAAGAACGCCCGCCTGCTCGCCGTGCTCGAGACGATGGACAACGGCAAGCCGATCCGCGAGACCCGCGATCTCGACGTGCCCCTCGTCGCGCGCCACTTCTACCACCACGCCGGTTGGGCGCAGCTTTTGGCGCGGGAGCTGCCCGGGTACGTTCCGGTAGGGGTCGTCGGGCAGATCATCCCGTGGAACTTCCCGCTCCTGATGCTCGCCTGGAAGATCGCGCCGGCGTTGGCCATGGGCAACACGGTGGTGCTCAAACCAGCGGAGTTCACGCCCCTCACCGCCGCCGCCTTCGCGGAGATCTGCCAGGATGCCGGGCTGCCGCCGGGCGTCGTCAACATCGTCCAGGGAGACGGGCGCACGGGCGAGCTGCTGGTGCGCCATCCCGGGATCGACACGATCGCCTTCACGGGCTCGACGGACGTCGGCCGGCTGATCCGCCAGGCCACCGCCGGTACCGGAAAGCGTCTTTCTCTCGAGCTCGGCGGCAAGTCGCCGTTCCTGGTCTTCGACGACGCGGACTTGGACGGTGCGGTCGAAGGGGTCGTCGACGCGATTTGGTTCAACCAGGGTCAGGTTTGCTGCGCCGGCTCGCGCCTGCTGGTGCACGAAGGCGTCGCCGAGCGGCTCTACGCCAAGCTGCGGGCGCGAATGGAAACGCTCCGTTTGGGCGACCCGCGCGACAAAGCCATCGACATCGGCGCGATCATCGCCCCGGTGCAGCTCGAACGCATCGAGCGGCTGGTTCGCCAAGGCGTCGAGGAGGGGGCCGAGCTCTGGCAGCCCTCGTGGAGCTGCCCGCGGGAAGGCTGGTTCTACCCCCCGACGCTGTTCACCGACGTGGCACCCGCCGCCACCATCGCCCAGGTCGAGATCTTCGGTCCGGTGCTCGTGGCGATGACCTTCCGAACTCCCGAAGAGGCCCTCGAGCTCGCCAACAACACCCGCTTCGGCCTAGCCGCGAGCGTGTGGACGGAAAACGTCAACCTCGCCCTTGAAATCGCCTCGAAAATCAAAGCCGGCACGGTGTGGATCAACTGCACCAACCAGTTCGACGCTGCGGCCGGCTTCGGCGGTTACCGCGAGAGCGGATTCGGGCGTGAGGGCGGCAAGGAAGGCCTGTGGGAGTACGTGCGGCCGGCTTGGGAGGGGAAGCGCGAAGAGCCGGGCGCCGAGGACTCTGACGACGGAAGCGACCGCCAAGAACGGGGCGACGAGCGCGAAGGCGCCCTGCCCGAGATCGACCGCACGGCGAAGTTGTACATCGGCGGCAAACAGACGCGGCCGGACGGCGAGTTGGTGCGCAAGATCGTCTCTCCGACCGGCCGGCTGCTCGGAGCCGTCGGCGAGGGCAACCGCAAGGACGTGCGCAACGCCGTCGAGGCGGCCCACAAGGCCCAACCCGGCTGGGCGAAGTCGACGGCCCATCTGCGGGCGCAGATCCTCTACTACACGGCCGAGAACCTCGCGGCCCGGAGCGCCGACTTCGCGCAGCGCATCGCCGCCATGACCGGGCGGGCGGACGCCGACCGCGAAGTCGAGCTCGCGATCGAGCGCCTGTTCACCTACGCGGCGTGGGCGGACAAATACGCCGGTCGCGTCCAGGCGGTGCCGCAGAAGAACTTCACCTTCGCCGTCCACGAGCCGCTCGGTACGTTGGGCCTGGTGTGTCCCGACGAATGGCCGCTGCTCGCCTTCGTCTCCCTGGTGGCGCCCACCGTCGCCATGGGCAATGCCGTCGTGGCGGTGCCCTCGGAGCGTTGGCCACTGGCGGCGACGGATCTCTACCAGGTCTTCGACACCTCGGACCTGCCGGGCGGTGTCGTCAACATCGTCACCGGCGCGCGCGAGGTGTTGGCCGGCGTGCTCGCCGATCACGACGATGTCGAGGGCCTCTGGTATTTCGGGAGCGCCGCGGGCAGCACGGCGGTCGAACGCGCTTCGGTCGGCAACTTGAAACGCACCTGGGTGAACTACGGCCACCGCCGCGACTGGGCCGATCCCGAACAGGGCGCGGGCGAGGAGTTCCTCCGCGAGGCGTTACAGGTCAAGAACATCTGGACGCCGTTCGGCGAGTGATTCCCGTCAGCCCTCGACGACCACGGGCCGCGAGCGCAGGCGGTCCCGGGCACAAGCGAGTTCGTAGGCACGCCGCGGGGGCAGGGCGACGATCGCCCCGAATCCGGTGCGGCTCGTCTCCACGTCGAGGGCGAACTCCCGGCTGGCTTCGAGCAGCGTGATCCAAACGCGCCCCTCGCGTTCCTGGCGGGCCACCTCGACATAGTTGGCAAACGGACTTTCGCGGTCTCCGAGGATCATCTCGGTCGGCAGGGGATCTCCTTGCCACCGCTCGAAGAGTTCCACTGCCTCGGCCGGCGCGGCGTAGTCCTCGGGGCGAAAGGCCGGACGAACCCAGACGGGCCCGTCCGGAGTGTCGCGGGCGACGAGCGGCATCAGCCCCCGGCCGCCTCGACCCGCGCACGGGCCTCGTCGAACAGCCGCTGGTAGTAGGCCTCCAGGGCAGGCGGCAAGTTGCCGGCCAGCACCCACCGGTTGACCACGGTGCCGTCCTCCTGAGTCACGGCGGTGTAGCGGGCGATGACCCTGTCGTGGCCCGAGCCGAGGGCCTCGCGGCGCAGCAGCTCATCCCCCACCGCGAGCGGGGTGGGTACGGTCATCACGTCTTCCTCGTTGAGGTGAACGGGGTACCGAGCATCGCCGTCGTTGGGCTTGAGAGTCAGCAACAGAAGATCCGCGGAGATGCCGAGGCCCGTGTAGGGATTGGTCTGGCCGGCGCGGTTGCGCTCGATCGAGCGGTTGGTGAAGCTGGCCACGGCAGCGATCGCGGCATCCCGCAGGTCTTTCGCCAGGGGGATCTTGGCATCGATCGCCCCTTGGGCACTCATGACGTGGCGGATCGAGTGCAGGCCGTTCTCGAGAACCTCGAGGGCCACCTCGCGCTGGAGAGGGTCGGCGGTGGCGTCGGTGAACTGGCCGAAGGCCACCGTCTCGAAATCGAGCCCGAGGGCCGACACGGTGCGCGCCGCGTTCAGTCCCAGAGTATTGCGCTCGAGCCCGACGAAACCCCGGACGGTGTTGGTCGGCACGATGATCGGGGCCGTGGGCGAGCCGATGACGATCCGGCCGTACAGAAAGCCGCCGATGTCCGAATTCGGAATGAATTTGCGCAGGATGGCGCCCGCGCGCATGTCTTCGTCGAGGATGCTGTGCATCTCGATCAAGGCGTCGATTTGCTCGGCAGAGAGCGGGGGCCGAGGGGTGCCGTCCGGGTCGAGCCGGCCGCTGTCGAACTGCGGATCGGTCACCGTCGTCTGTGCGTCACGGCCGATGGACTCGAAGACGAGTTCGATTTCCTCGTCCGTCATGAAGCAGCGCAGAATCCGGATCGGCTCGAGGCGCTGGCGCTCCTCGGCGGACGGTACATGGCCATGGCCGGCGGGACACCGGGGGGCGCCCGTGGCGAGGACCGATGGCGCGAGGAAAACGGTGAAGAGGGCGGCGAACAGGAGAGATTGAACGCGTGCTTTTCTCATAGTTTGAAGATTATACGAGCGGACGCGGGGTTTTCAAGGGACACCGAGGCGTGCCGCGCCCGGACTTGTATACGCTCTGGTCGATGTGTATATTCGCCAGAGTTTTCTGCCTCCCGAGTCCGAGGGCTTTCCCTGGTGGTTGACGCTCGCCTGACCGACTACGCCCTGCAGGGCATCACCCTGTGCCGCCAAGGGGACTGGGCGCGCGGCATGGCCGTCTTGAAGCGCGTTGCCGAGGCGGAGCGCCACGGCAGCTTGCCGAGCCAGTTCTACTCCTTCCTCGGTTTCGGCATCGCCAAGTTCGAGCGCAAGACGACGGAAGGCCTCGCGCTGTGTAGGCACGCGCTCAAGAAGGAGTTCTACCAGCCTGAGAACTACGTGCACCTGGCGCGCACCCAGCTGCTCGCCGGGGACCGCAAGGGCGCCGTGGCCACCCTCGATCGCGGCTTGCGCCTGCTGCCCGGGCACCTCGAACTGGAGCGACTGCGCGCCGAAATGGGCCGTCGACGGCGCCCGGTGCTCGCTTTCCTGCCGCGCCAGAACGTCTTCAACCAGGTTCTCGGTCGCGTGCGGGCCGCCGTGCTGCCCGCACCGAGGGTCGAGAAGGAACCGCCGGTCCGCCTCGCGGTCCGGCGGAGCGAAGAGCTGCTCTAGTTCACGGACAGTGGGACGGGGTGTAGACCCCGGCCCCGGCGTTGTCGAACTGGTACTGCGTGATCTCCGGTCCCTTGGCGACTCCGGCGATCCAACTCGTGACCAGGTTGTGGAACGAGCGGGGAACCAGCCCCGGCCCCTTCACACGACGGTCGAAGAAGCCCGCCTTGGTCTGGATGGCGACGTGTTGGCTGCAGTTGATCGCCTGAACACCGCTGTCACCATCCGGCAGTTCGAGCCCGCCGAAGGTCGCGCTGTAGTGCCCGAAGAGCACCAGTTGGTCGAACTGGGCCTTCCAGTAGTCGTCGGGGCTCGGGTAGAGGCTCCAGAGCACATAAGGGTCCTTGGCCAGGGGGTCGTTGATGTCCTGGCGGAGGAAGGTGGGGGTCGTGATGTGGTTCAGCAGGGTGTAGGTCGTGTCGAGACAGATCTCGGGATGGCTACCGCCGTGCAGCAGGAAGTGGGCCCCAACCCAGGTGGGATCGAGGCACGACTGGTCGAGTGCGGAGTCGTCAGCACCCCAGAAGCCTTGGGCAGAAGGCGCCACGTTGGTCAAAAGGTGGTCCCGATAGTCCGACGGCGATCCCGCGACCGCTCCCCAGGTGATCGCCGGGTCCCCGAGCCACGGTGCAAAACCCGCGTCGAGCAGGCCGCGGACGACGATGTTCGGGTTGGTGGCGGCCGGCACGATCTTGTCGTAGTTCAGCCGGTCCATGTGGTGGCGCATGCCGCCCGCGCCCGCCGACTCGCCGGAGAGCACGACGAGGCTCGCATCGGCAAGGCTGGGCAGCGCCGTCGGGTAGTAACCCAGGGCGACGTCGGCATCGGGAGCTGTCGGCCCGGCCAACAGAGTGTCGATGACGGCGTTGACGATGGCCTCGCCCTGGAAGCGGATGTCGTAGGTCGCCCCCGCCGTCGTCGGTAATCCGACGTAGTCCTGCGACCCGATCCAGTTGTCCGAGCTGCAGTAGTTGACGAGGACCATGTTGTAGTCGACGAAGTGATTGGCCGGGTTGGAGCTGAAGATCCCCGTGCCGTCGATCGCCGCCCACAGCCCCTTCGTACTCATCTTCCCGGCGCGGTCGAAGATCTGCCCGCTCCCCGAGCACCAGCGGTTTTCGAGGCAAGCATCGGCATTGCGGCAGCCGCCGCCACCATCGAGGAAGATTACCCACTTGCTGGTCGCGTTGACGATCGGGTTGTTGTTGAATGCGGCGTTCGCCGGGCGGATGTAGATCACGGCCGGGGAGTCGTCGTTGCATTTGGCGTTCGGGTAGAGCGCCGTGTCGATCGTCCGGCGGATCAGCGGAATGCCCGTGCCGCCATAGGGCGAGAACAGCGGTCGAAGATTGACCGGTGGGCTACCCGCCGGACACACGGTCAGCGGCCCCAGCGGTTGCGCCCCGAGGCTCGAGGGCAGTGCGCACAAGACCGCTGCGAGTAGAGAAGGCCCAAGGCGTCTAACCAGGGAAGCAGAAGGCAGGTGGATCTCCATCTCGTCTCCTTTTGAATTCACCCCGGCCCGGGGTCCGAAGCGCAAGCCTCGAATATGAGCTATGTGCCTATGCCCGCGAGTTTGGGACTACTGCGGGCGTGGGGGCCGGGGGCGAAACCAGGCCGACGAGGTCCTACCGCATCACGGGCAGTGGGACGGGGTGTAGACCCCGGCCCCTGCGTTGTCGAACTGATATTGGGTGATCTCCGGTCCCTTGGCGAAGCCCGCGATCCAGTTCTTGACGAGGTCATGGAACGTTCGGGGCACGAGGCCCGGTCCCTTCACTCGCCGATCGAAGAAGCCCGCTTTGGTCTGGATCGCGACGTGCTGGCTGCAGTGGATCGCCTGAGCCCCGCTGTCACCATCCGGAAGCTCGTTCCCACCAAACGTGCTGCTGTAGTGCCCGAAGAGCACC
>JANRLG010000142.1:0-2766 GCA_033762835.1 Thermoanaerobaculia bacterium | reverse complement strand
TCCCCAGAAGGAAGACCAGGCCCCGGAGCGGCGACACTCGGCCGAAGCTCCGGGGCCTGGCAGGTCAGAACACGACCTCATCGACATCGACCGCGGCGCCGTCCTCGGGGATCAGCTCGTAACCGGGTCCCTCGTCGCCGGGTTCGAGGTCTTCGACTACCTCGGCGGCGGCCCGCTTGCTGGCTTTCCGCAGGAAGGACCACGCGCGAACCTGGACGCGGTGTTTCTTGTGGATTTCGCCGGTCTGCTTGTCGACCCACTCGCCGAGCGACAGCTCACCTTCGACGAGCACGTTGTCGCCCTTGCCGCAAAGCTTGAAGAAATTCTCCGCGCTGCGGCCCCACACGGCCAAGTCGACGAACGTGGTGCGCTTCTGGGTCTGCCCTTGGGCGTCGGTCCATACCTTGTTGATCGCGAGACCGACCTCGACGACGGGCTTCTCGTCGGGTCCGATCTTCCTCAAGGAGGGCTGCGCGGTCAGGTTTCCGGCGAGCGTGAGGCGGTTGATTTGGGCCATGGTGTCCTTCGACTTTCTGCCCCGTTTCGGGGCTGACCTGCCGAGATCGGGATAGACCCCGGCATTTTTCTTTTCCGGCCCTTCCCAAAAAAACAGGAGCGAAGCGACTTTTGGGGGCGGAGAGGAAGCCCGTCAGGGCTCGCGCAGCGACCCCGCAGGGGCGCCCCCGGAGTCTTCGGAGGGGCGGCCTTGACGGGCTTCCGCGCCCCCAAACCATGGGTCTGGAAGGGCCGGAAAGGTTCTTCGGGCGGGGGTGAAGTGCCGGCTCTGCCGGCGGCCACCCGAACTCCACGGCCCTGGGTGGGGCGCCGAAGGCTGGGGGAAAAGAGGGCACGGGCGCTGCCGGGCGGCGGTGAGGGTCCGGCCTCGCATGGGCTCTTCTCCCCCCGACGTCACGCCGATTGGCGAACGGCGTTCGCCTCTGGCTCGCCGATCAGTACCCGAGCCAACTCGCGGTAATCGGCCGTGCCCGTTGAGCTCGGGGCGAAGCGGTGGATGGGCATGCGGGCCGCGGCGGCTTCGGAAAGCCGGACGTTCTCGCGGATCGCGACTACGGGTACGCCGGGCAAGGAGGCCTCGGCGAACTGCCGAATCCGGTCCGCCACCTCGGTGGCGTGCCGTGTCCGGCGATCGAGCCGACAAACCACGATCGAGGCCGTCCGCAGGCCCGGATTCAGGCGCTTCTGGACCTTGGCGATCGTCATCGTCATGCGTGCCAGGGCTTCGGCGGCGAGGAACCGAGCTTCGACTGGGATGACCAGCTCGGTGGCCGCGGCGAAGGCGTTTTGGGTCAGGAAGCCCGGCGAGGGAGGGCAGTCGAGGACCACGACGTCGAACCGCCCCGGCGGCAGCTCCTCGAGCGCCGTCGCGAGCAGTCGCTCGGCGCCGGGCTCGCCAGCCAGGGACCGCGTCGCGACGGCCAAGTACGGCGAGGCGGGCAACACTTCGATGCCCGGTTCGTTGCCCGGTTGCAGGGCGTCGACCAGCGGCACCGAGCCCTCGAGCACGTGGAAGGGCGCCTGATTGGTTTCGGACGCAAGCACTCCGAGCCACCGGGTGGCGTTGGCCTGCGGGTCGAAGTCGACGAGCAGGACCTTCAGGCCCCGTTCGGCCAGCAGCGCGGCGAGGTTGACGGCGGTCGTCGTCTTGCCCGTCCCGCCCTTGTCGTTGGCGACTGCGATGACGCGCATCACGCCACCTCCTCGAGCCCGAGCTCGGAGGCGAGTGCGGAGATGAGGCCGGGGGACGACGCGCGAACCGTGGCAGCCACCGCCTCAGCGAACTGGACCTCGAGCTCCTCGAGCGGCAGGCCTGCGAGCTGGTCGAACAAGTCGCCCGCGGTTTCGTCGCCGAGGGTGGCCTGACGCTCGGCGAGCGCGAAGCGCAGGGCCAGCGGGTAGGAGTCGGCGAGGGCTTGGGTGAGGGCCTCGGGGAGGCGCGCACCCCAGTGATCGGCGGACACTGAGGTTTGCCGCGACTCGGGGGGTGGGGGCTGGTCAGGACCAGCGTCCCGCGGCTCGTCAACCGGGTTCGTCGAGGGACGGCGATCCGCGTTCAGATCCTCGGTCGGCGTCGCTGCCGACCTCCATGTTGGCCGATTTCCCCCCTGCTCCTCGTCGGCGTCCTCCCGCCCGCCCAGCAACCCCACCAACCCCCGCCGTTGCTCCGACTCCCCGAGCCCAGCCAAGCGCCGCGCCTCTGCGAGCCCGATTCGCCCATCGGCGAACGCCGCGCGCGCCTCGGGCACCAGCTCGGTCAGGGCGATCCGGAGCTGCACCCAGCGCTGGCTCTTGCCCGCCTTCGTCGCGATCTGCTCCGTCGAAAGCCCGTGCTCGTCGCGGAGCTGGGCGAAGGCCTCGGCCTCCTCGAGCGGGTGAAGGTCCTGGCGCTGGAGGTTCTCGACGATCGCCCGCAGCAGCATGGTCGCGTCGTCGAGCTCGGTGGCCACCTGCGCCGGCACTCCGAAGTCCGCCGGCAGTTGGCCGTCCGCGACCAGCTTCGACAGCGCCCGAAAGCGCCGCTCGCCCGCTACGACCTCGAGCCGCCGCGGATCACCCGGGGACCGGCGCAGCTCGAGCGGCTGCCGCAGCCCATCGGCCGCAATCGACGCCGCCAACTCCGAGATGCCCTCGGCGTCGAAGTGCTTCCGGGGATTCCGGTCCGAGGGCACGATGGCCGACAGCGGCACCCGCCGTAGCTCGGCCTCGAACTCCCTACCCGGCTCTTGGGCGGGGGCGGCTTCGCCCGGC
>JANRLG010000141.1:0-3483 GCA_033762835.1 Thermoanaerobaculia bacterium | reverse complement strand
AGCGTTTGGGTCTATATGCCTAACAGCTGGTTGCGGAACAACTATTTTCTCCATATAGAGCGACGGGCCGGGATCAAAGAGTGCCTTGAAGGGTGTTACGGCAGCGACGCAGAGAGCCCAGGGAAGACCGTTCGCAAGATTCGAAGTTCCTTCAATTGGGTCTACTGCTAGGTCGAAGTAGAGGCGTTCCGACGACAGGCCCATTATTTCTCCAGTGGCTAGGTGTTCAACCTCATCTTTCAGACCCTCGCCGCTGACGACCCTGGCAGGTTCCGGCAGAGTGGCCAAGACTTGGCGCATTGCTAGCGCAGTAGCGGCGTCCGCCTTCTCTTTGTTTCGCCGGCCAATCCAGCCGCTAGCTTCTCTTGCACCCGCCTCGCAGGCTTTCTGAAGACATCGTATTCCTTCTTCCCAGACGTGGAGGCGTTCGGATGGCAGCGAGGTTGAGCTTTCCATGGTTGTATGGTAGCACGTTGATGTGAGTGACGCGACTCTGTTGAATCTCTCACTTTTCGCCTTGGACTCTTCCCGTCGAGGGCGAGAAGGGTACAAACCGGGTCTATGAGTGACAAGGTTGCCGGGTTCTTAGAGGCGGCGCTCTCTATTGCTCTCGACGGTAAATCGGGAGAACTAGGAATGTTGGACGAGCGGGAGCGTTTCGCGGAGAAGTTTGCGAGTGGGTACTTCGAGATTTCGGAGTTGTGCCGTGAGTTCGGGATCGGCGGCGTCTCACTCCATTCACGCAGCGTCCCGTGCAATCGACCCTAAGAACGGGAGGACGAGCAACAGCCGCAGGAGTGAGCGAGCCCGCAGAGGGAAGTGCAGGTTGAGGAAGAGGTGTCGCCGGCTGCCACCGTTCTCCTGCGCAGTGATCGAGTATCGGTAGCTGCGAGCCTTTTCGCCGTCCGGCGAGAAGACGGTGATCTCGAATCGACGACGATCTGGCTCCCAGAGCGTTACGCGGGTTTCAACGGGCCTCGAGCCCGACTCACTGCCTGTCCAGAAGGTCTCGAGTCGAGATCCAAGCTCGGTGGTTCCGTCAAGCCTCCGCTCGAAGCGGAGTCCCGGAAGTCCGCCCGTTTTGCTCTCGCCGAGGGCGATTCTCGACAAGGTCGAGCGCCAGAGCGCCTCCGGACTCTCGTGAAATGCCTTGCTCGCGACCATCGGCAGAAACACTCTGACACCTCCGCTCTCGCTTCCCGCCGCCGAGCCCGCCCCTACTCGCTCTCGAACCCGTGGCTCGTGAACTTGAGCGTCCGGCTGTTCTCCGTCACGGTGCGGACGATCTGGTCGGAGGCGCCGCTGGGGAGTTTCGCTTCGACTTCGAGGGTGACGGTTACTTCGGCGCCTACCAGGCCTGCCAGATGGGCGATCACCTCTTCCGCAATGCGGCCCGCGTCGCGGCCGGCGCGGGCGGGATCGAGGTTCACCGTGCCGTGCCAGCGTCGGAGGGTGCGCTCGGGTGGCGGCTGTGGCGCGGGCACCGGATCGGGCGCAGGTCCTTGACCGGTGCTGAGTCCGGGGGCAGGGTTGGGTGACGGCGGCAGCTCGGCGTCCATTTGGCGTCGCGCGACGTCGGGCTTCACCAACACCCCTGAGCTGTCGGGCGAGAGCGACGCCACCGGCCCGCCGCGCAGGCCCCGGTAGCACGCGACGAGTTCGTCGTAGCTGTCGGCGTAGGCGAAGGAATCCACGAGCCAGGTAGGCAACGCCAATCCGTCGCGCATGGCCTGAGCGAGGACTTCCGGGCCCGCGATCCGCGGCAGGTAGAGGTAGCGTGCGAAGTCCTCCACGAGCTGCTTGACGGCCACGTGGTCACCCCGCCACAACGGGACGTCGTCGAGGTGTTTCCGGAGGATCGTCGAGCCGAGCGAAGGCAACAGCAGCTCTTCGCTTCGAAGCTTCTTGCTCGCCCGCACGGCGAGAACGTCGCTGGCGGACAGGCGAATCGCTTGCCAGCTGATCGCGGCTTGCGGGTTCTTCTGCTCCGGCACTAGTAACCACTGGTAGGTCTCGGGCAACTGTGCGGCCACCGCGCTGTCGGCCACCAGCTTCTGGGTTTCGGCCTGGCGCACTTGGTGCGGATCGAGGTTGAGGGGCTCCTTCTCGGCCACGATCGACTTCCAGGCGAGGAACCTGCGCACGGCGCCGTCGAGATCGTGCAAGCGGACTTTGTCTGCGGCGAGGAAGACCAGGGTGTTTCGATAGAGCCGCGGCGTGTTTCCGCGCGACTCGAGGATGGCCCTTGCCGCTGTCTCGGCCGCGTTGCCCGGCTCCTTCGAGTACGGATGCTCGGCGGGCAGCACCACCAGTCGCGCATCGAGGTCGTCCGGCACGTCGGCGCCCGATCGGGGCAGCGGGTGGATGCGGGAGAAGTCGCCGGCCTTGCGCAGGTCGGTGCGCAGCCGCTCGTCAAGTTCCTGGGCGGCCTTGTCGGGGTCACGCCTGAGCTGTTCGGCGCGGTCCTCGGCGAGCTTCTTGACGGTGGGCTGGGTGGCGTACCAGTAACGCGGCCCGTCCTGGTAGAGGTACGTGGCCTCCGCGGCCAACCGTCGCAGCGCGTCCCCGAAGACGGCGGGGGACTCGCCGGGCATGACGCAGCCGAGCTTGACTCGACGGTCCTCGAGGCCGCGGTGCGCCGCCGCCGCGGTGGGCGCCGAACCCAGGTAGAGGGTGCGGGCCACCCGCCGGGTGGCATGCACTCTGCCCAGCGTCGACGCCTGTTCGCCGTCGATCTTGAGGGGCAGCGAGCTCGGCCCGTCTACATCCTTCTCGATGATCGGCGCCCAGTTGTCCGAGAGGTAGCGGGTCAGCTCGGACTGCACGCGCGGATCGTCGATCGGCACCGTCGAGGGCAGGATCAGCGGATTGCGGTCCCCTCTCTCCCACAGGCTGTGGATCACCGCCGCCATCAAGCGCAGGACGCCGCGCGTGCGTTGGAACTTGAGCAGCGTGGACCAGTCGGTGTAGAGCCGGTCGAAGATCTCCGGGTGGATCGGGTAGGCGTCCTGGATGCGTTTCTCGTAGTCGCCGCCCTTGCACTCCGGCGGAAACTCGGCGCTTTGGCTGCGGTAGAGGTCGGCGAAGGCCCGGGCGGTCACGTCGCGCTGCTTGAAGGCGTCCGGTCCAGCGAGCGGCTCGAACAGCCGCCGCCGCACGATCTCGAAGCCCTCTTCTGCCGTCGCCGGCCGCCAAGACGATTCCACCCGCCCGACCACGTTGCGCAGCCGCTCGAGCGCCTCGCGCCCGCGGATGCCACCCACTTCTGCGTCGTCGGCGTGGGTGTGCGGCGAGCCGTGGGTGTCCGAGGCCGGCAGCGAGATGACGAGCAGGCAGTTGCCCGCGAGCTTGGCCGACTCGGTGAGCGCCTGGGCGAAGGTGCACCGGGTCTCGAAGCCACCGCCCGGCAGGTCGCTCGGGTCGTGGAGCTGGCGCGCGGAGGCTCCCCACTCGTCGATCAGGACGACGCTCGGCCCATGCTCC
>JANRLG010000140.1:0-2098 GCA_033762835.1 Thermoanaerobaculia bacterium | reverse complement strand
TCCGCCGGCCGCGTGAGATGGGAAGCCTCCTCGTCGCCCACTTCCTGCCGACCTGGATCGTCGGCGCGATCGGCGTTAGGCTGCTATGGCGCCGGCCAATGCCCCGCGCGCTCTGGGCCGGCCTCTGCTTTGCTCCCGTGGCGGTGACCGGCGGCTGGTTCGACGTGCTCGTCCCGATCCCGTCCTTCGTGGGCGACGGGCTCCTCCAGGGAGCGGCTCCCGCCGCCCTGGCACGGCAAGCGCTTCCTCCGCTGGCCATCGGCACCGCCGCGGCGGCGCTGATCTTCGGACTGATCGGCCGATGGCGGCAGGCGCCGCGCGTTCCCTCGGGTTCCCATGGCCGCTGATCCCCTGCCCCGGCTGCGAAAGCTCTGCCTCGCGCTGCCGGAGGCGCACGAGCAGGTGGCGTGGGGTGAGCCGACGTTTCGGGTCAAAAACAAGCTGTTCGCGATGTATGCGAGCGCGGGAACGCATCATGGCAAGGGCCGGCCCACGGTGTGGATCAAGGCCAGCCCCACCAACCAGCAGCTGATGCTGGCGGCGGCCCCGGACAAATTCTTCTCGCCCCCGTACGTCGGCCCGAGCGGCTGGATCGGGGTCTGGCTCGACCGGCGGGTGCGGTGGAGCGAACTGCCGGGGCTGCTCGAGGACGGCTACCGGATGGTGGCGCCCCGCAAGCTGGTGGCCTTGCTGGATCCGGACTGATCCTGCATCAGCGCCAGGGGCGGGTGGTGATCCAGGTGCACCTGCTGGTATCGAGGACATATCGGGTCACGAACGTACGCAGGCGGCTACCACTCCCCGACTCCTGGTCGAGGACGAACAGCGTGTCGCCTCGCGAAAACACCGAGGCCCGAACCTCGCCAGAGGTCGGCACGGGAGCATCGACACAAGCCTTGGCGAGATCACGGCTGAGCACCGAAACAAAGATCTTGCCGGTGAGCGCGTTCCGCTCGAAGACCTGATCGTAGTGTACCGCGAAGAATGACCCATCGGTGCGCCGCCGGAGCCACCGTAGCGTCGACTTGGCGCTGACCGACTCGGCGAAGTCCCGAATCTCGGTCCACCCGGGCGGATACCCCCGCCGGCGAACGGCCGGTATGACGAGCGAGTCGACGACCCGCCCCTCGCCGTCAGCGACGAGAATCGGCTCGACCGCGGTGAAGCCGACGAGGAGGGAGTCGCCCGCCACCGCGACCTGGATCCCAACCTGACTCGCCGCGATCTGGCTGCCCGGGACGTAGACATCGGGCAAGGGTACCAGGTTCTGAATCGAGTCGGTGGCCAGGTTCCACGCCCCGACACCGGTTCGCTTGACCTGAGAGTACAATCCCAGCCAGATCGTTCCGCCCTTCACCTCTCCACTGACGACATAACCATCCGTCCTGACGCGGCGGACGAACGCCTTGGTGGCGCGGTCCAGCAGGTCGGCTCGTTGCTCGCCGAAGTCCGTCACCACGATCGTCGAGTCGGTTGGGAAGAGAACGAGCGTGGGCGTCGGCGCCTCGCCTGGTCCCTGACCGGGGCCACCGAACGCGACCTTCGGAGTCCCCTCAGGCGAGAATACCAGAACGCTTCTCGAAAGCCGGTCGATGATGTGGTAGTCGCCGCGGTCGTCGACCGCGAAGTTCCCTGGTTGACCGACGTAGAAGGAGTCGGCTTCCGCAAGATGCGTCACGCCCAGGGCTCGAGCGTCGAGGCGCCCCTCCTCACGTCCACCACAGGCCGCGAGGGCGCCGGCCAGGATCACGATCCCGCTCACGACAGTAAGATGGTGGTCGGTAGTGGGCGACGGAAGGCTCGTCGACCGGCGACAGACGGTCACTACCCCCCGCGCCGTCCGCCATCGCGGGTCCAGATCACCACCGCGGCGCAGCTGTCATCGAGGTCCTCGGCCGGAATTTGCGAAACACCCCGGAAGACCTCCATCGCTTCGATGTCGTTCGGCCCGACGGCATCGAAGAGCTCGAGCCACGAGCGCCAGACGTCCTCCACGGTTCCGCGGTTCGGACCCGAGTTCCTCGCGCCCGGCATGGCCGCGCCGGACGTTCCTTGCGGTCCACCAACGAGGAACGGCTGCTTCTGTCCGTCAATCCAC
>JANRLG010000139.1:0-3592 GCA_033762835.1 Thermoanaerobaculia bacterium | reverse complement strand
ACAATGCGACCCTCCGCCAGGTTCTGGCGAAGCGCCCGCAAAATCGCCAGGGGATCGACTCCCGGATGCCGCCGGAAGCGCCCATCCTCCACTGCCACGAGAGCCCGCGGCAGCTCCTCGCCCAACTCGTCGAGCCGAGCGGGAAACCGCCAGCGGTCGTCCGGAGGCAAAAAGAAGCGCAGCGGCTCGCCCCGCGCGTCCGTCACCACCTGCGCCGAGGGTCGGCGCAGGCGGGCTTCGGGAAACGGTGCCAGCCGATCCACCAAAAGAAACAACGCCAAGGGCAGGAGGACCGCCCAGCCCCAGCGCCGGCTCGCCACCGTCACGGCCGTACCTGCACCTCCACCGTGCCGCGCTCGCCGCTCGCGAACAGCGCCGGGTTGTACATCGCCTCGGCCTGGACCGGCGGCAACCGGAACTTGCCCGGCGACACCGCCCGCACCAGGGCGTAGAACGTCCGCCACTCGGTGCCGAGATCGGCGAACAACACGATGCGGTCGTCGCGCAGGTCCGTGGCGTCCGGGGACAGTGCCGTGCCGGTGGCCCAGGGCAGGGACTCGGTCGTTTCGAGCCGCGGATTCTCCACCTCGAGCCCCGAGGGCAGCAGGTTGACGATCGCCACGTTCTCCACCGGCCCGGCGACACTGCGCACCGCGGTCTTGATCACCAGCAGGTCGCCCTGCTGCACGCTGTCGAGATCCACCGCCCGGCCGTCGCGATCGACCACCTCGCGGGTCACCTCGAGACCGGCCGAGGCCGGCCGGTAAGCGCCGTCCGTGGGCACGCCGCGGACGAGGACCGAGGCGTAGGCGGAGCCGTCGGCATAGGCGCCGTCCATCTCGAGACGCAAGGGCGCCGTGCCGGCAATATCCAGAAACGCCGCGGGTTTGTCGCTCGAGAAGCGGCCCACCTTCTTGTCCCCGACCCACAACGTGCCGGCAAACGGCCCCTTGGCAGCCTGAGACTGGGCGAACTGGCCGAGGGCCAAGAACACCCAGGCAGTCTCCTGAGTCGTCCACCAGCCGGTCACCTGGCCAGCCTCGCGGGCGAGGCGGTCCACCAGGCGCGGCAGCTCCGGGCTCTTGGGATCGGCATCGAGATACGCCAGGGTCACGAGGGCCCGATTGCGCAGGGTCGACTCGAAGTTCTCGCCGGTCTGGCGTTCGATCGTCTCGATCTCGCCGAGCCCCGCCAGCAGCTGCCGGGGCGCCGCCGGGTTGCCCGCGGCAGCGTAGGCCGCGGCCAGCAGGGCGCGGGCCTCGGTCGGCAGCGTCGCGGCTTGCTTCTCCCGCAGATAGTCCATGGTGCCGAGTTCCGGCCGGCCCGCCCGCGCCAGCACGAAGAGCCCGTAGGCCGTGCGTTGCAGCTCGGCACGGCCGTAAGTGTCCTTCGACTGGATCTTGCGTGCCACCGCCTCCAAGGCTCGCTCAAGCAAACCGGCTGGCACCTCGTGGCCCGCCCGCTGAGCTTCCACCAGGAAGTGCGTGGCATAAACCGAGGCCCACAACTGCGGCCGTTCCATCTCGGGCCAGAGGGTGAAGTCGCCGTCGTAGGTTTGGTGCAGGGCCACCGAACGCACGGCGTCGGCCACCAGCACCTCTGGGTCCGGACGGCCCTTCTCCTTGGTGAACAGGTCCGGCTCGAGCTGGCGGGCAAGCTCCCCGAGGTACAGCAACGGGAACGCCGTCGAGACCGTCTGCTCGAGACAGCCGTAGGGATACTGCAACAGGTTCGACAACTGGCCGGTGAACTGGACCAATGGCAACGTGCCGATGCGCACCTCGCGCCGCAGCGTTTCGGGACGGTAGCGATCCGGGTTCGCGAGCGGAATGGCCATCGAGCGGCCGGCCACGGCCACCGCCTGGGATTCGGCCGCGGCGGGTAGATCCGGCCGCACGGGCACCACGATCGTCGACTTGGCCCGCTCGCCGTTGCCCTCGGCGGTGATGCGCAGACGCACCGCACCGCTCGTCTCGCCCGTGGTCAAGCCCAGGTAGGCCGTCCGTTCCGCGGCGTCCGGCACCTCGAGATCGGTGCTCGCGGACTGGGCCGTGGCCGGACCTTCGACACCCAGGGCGACACGGAACGTACCGGCGCGCCCGGTGTCGTTGCGCACCGTCACCGGCACCGACAGCTCCTCGCCGAAAGACAACACCCGCGGCGCCGTGGGCAGCAACACCAGCGGGTCCCGCACCCGCGTGTCGTCCCGGCTGACGCCGAAGCGTTTGCCGTCGATGGCCACAGCGGTCAGGCGCAGACTGCCCTGGAACTCCTCGGGCAGCTGGACCTTGAACGTCGCCCGCCCCGTCGCGTCGGCCACCAGCGGGCCGGACCAGTAGGACACCGGCTCCACCCGGCGCAGGCTCTCGGTGCGCATCGAGGCGCCCTTGGCCATCAATCCGTCGCCGCCGCCGGCCTTGGCCGTACCCACCGGGTCGACCTCGGGCAACAAATACCGGAAGGTGTCGAAGGTGGTGACCGTCAGCCCGAGCTGGCGGTAGAAGAAGTCGAAGGGCTGAGGCAACTCCTGGCCGATCAACTGCAAAATGCCCTCGTCCACCGCCGACAGCGTCACCGTGGCCCCGGGTTCGGTCAGCACACCGAAGGTCACCTCCCGGGCCGAGCGGCTCTCCTCCGGCGCTTCGATCACGGGCTCCAAGCGGTTGGCGTTGCGATCCACGGGCAACGGGACGGCCCCGAAGGCACGGGCCGAGGAACCTGCCGTGAGCTCGTCCACGGCGCGCACGAGGGTGGCCGTGACGAAGGCGTTGGGCCGGTACTCGCCGCGGATGGGAATGCGGATGGCGGCGGTGTTGCCGGTCATCGTGTGGATTTCGGTCCACTCGACCTGATTGCGCTCGACCGTCACGAACAGCTTACCGGCGAAGGGCGCGCGCACCTGCACGGTGGCGACGTCGCCGGGGGCGTATTCGTCCTTGTCGAGGGCGAGCTCGAGGCGGTTCGGGTTCTCGACCGCCCAGGGCGCGTAACCCCAGCCGCTGACGTAGAAGTTCACCGCGCTGGCGGCGCGGCCCGTGGGATCGGTTACCACCACCCGGTAACTGCCGGGTTTCGCGGCGCGGAAGGAGAAGCTGCCGCGAGCGCCCGGTGACGCCAGATTCTGGCTCGAGACGAGACGCGGGTCGCGCGTCGTCTCGTAGCGGAATCCGCCCTGCTCGGTGCGCCGCAGCACGGTGTTCCAGCGCACTTCCCACAGCTCCGCCCGCAACGACGGCGCCCGCGCCGCGGCGCCATCCGGGGCCACCACGGCGAACTCGAAGGCTTCGTCTTTGTTGGGCTCGGCCCAGCCATCGCTCGAACGCTTGAGACCGACGTACCGCGGCCACGGGTGCACGGCGTAGGCCGCCCGCGCGGAGACCCCGCGGCCGCCTTGCTCCTGCACCCGCGCGGTCACCACGGCGCGCAGGGACGACGGCGCGTCGAGATCCGTGGGCAGCGGCACGGTGACGGCGGCGGTGCCCTCGGCGGTCAAGTTGCCGCGGGTTTCGAGCAGCTCTCGGCTGTCGAATTTGCGTTCGTCGTCGCCGAACTGGAAGCTCTCGAAGCCCTGGGGCGAGAACACCGCTTCCTC
>JANRLG010000138.1:0-8092 GCA_033762835.1 Thermoanaerobaculia bacterium | reverse complement strand
AGCGTTTTCTCCAGATGCTGACGCTCGCGCGTCAACTCGTCCTGCTCGCCGCGGATCTTCATCTCCTCGAGCTTGGCGATGTGCCGCAGCTTCAACTCGAGGATCGCCTCGGCCTGGCGGTCCGTGAGCTCGAAGCGGGCCATCAGGACCGGCTTCGGCTCGTCGTTCTCGCGGATGATCCGGATCACCTCGTCGATGTTCAAGAACGCGACGAGGTAACCCTCCAACACGTGCAGGCGGTCGAGCACCTTCTCGAGCCGGTGCTCGAGCCGGCGGCGTACCGTGTCGATGCGGTAGGCCAGCCACTCGGCGAGCAGCGTGCGGAGCGTGTAGAGCCGTGGCCTACCGTCGAGCCCGACGGCGTTCATGTTGACCCGGAAGGTCTTCTCGAGGTCCGTGGTGGCGAACAGATGGGACATCAGCCGCTCGACGTCCACCCGGTTCGAGCGCAACTCGATGACGATGCGCGTCGGGTGTTGATGGTCCCCTTCGTCCCGCAGGTCCTCGACCCAGGGTAGTTTCTTGGCCTGCATCTGAGCGGCGATCTGCTCGAGGATGCGGTTGCCCGACACCTGGTAGGGCAGGGCGTAGAGCACGATGTTCTGGCCCTCGCGCACGTAGCGCGCGCGCTGGCGCACGGAGCCGTTGCCGGTTTCGTACATCTGGCGCAGCTCGGCCTTCGTGCTCACGATCTCGGCCGGGGTGGGGAAGTCCGGCGCGGGCACGAAAGTGGTCAGCTCGCTGTCCGAAGCGTCCGGATGGTCGAGCAGGTGCACCGTGGCGGCCACGAGCTCGCCGACGTTGTGGGGCGGAATGTCCGTCGCCATGCCCACGGCGATTCCCGCGGCGCCGTTCAGGAGCACGTGGGGCAGCCGCGCGGGCAACAGCCGCGGCTCGTCGAGCGTGCCGTCGAAGTTGGGCACCCAGTCCGTGGCCCCGGCGTCGAGCTCGGAGAGCAGCACCGCCGCGAAGGGCGTCAGCCGCGCTTCGGTGTAACGCATGGCGGCGAAGCTCTTGGGGTCGTCCGGCGAACCCCAGTTGCCCTGGCCGTCGACCAGCGGGTAACGGAAACTGAAGGACTGGGCCATCAGCACCATGGCCTCGTAGCAGGCCGAATCGCCGTGGGGGTGGTATTTGCCGAGCACGTCGCCGACGGTGCGAGCGGACTTCTTGAACTTGGCCGCCGCCGACAGGCCCAGCTCGGACATGGCGTAGATGATCCGCCGTTGCACCGGCTTCAGGCCGTCCGCCACCGACGGCAAGGCGCGGTCGAGCACGACGTACATCGAGTAGTCGAGGTACGCCTTTTCGGTGAACCGGGCGATCGGTAGACGTTCGAGCTCGGGCGAGAAACTGGGCGGCGGAGCGGTCGCGGTAGCCATCGGGCGCGGATGTTAGCGGATGTCCGTGGAGAGGCGGCGAGCCCCGCTCGAAATCCGAGCGGGACTCGCAGGGGAGGCGGGGGTTCTGGCGGGGGGAGCGACCCGGGGGCGAGTGGGCCGCGGGTGGGGATTACTCCGTCTGCGGGCAGAGCACGTCGAGGCAGTAGAGCACCTCGCAGCGCTTGAAGGCCGAGGTGACACCCCAGTGGATGACCGCGCCGCAACAACCGGTGCCGCGTGCACCCACGACGGTGGTGTAGCTCGAGTTGCTGTAGTAGGTGCAGATGCCCGGGCCCGCGATGGCTTCCGCCGTGGGCGCCGGGACCAAAAAGGCCAGCACCGTGCCGGCGGAGGCCAGCAGAACCAGAGCGACGATCCAGCGGGAGAGGGGTTTGCGCATGTCGAGCCTCCTTGGTTTCTTGAGTAGCAATTCTGAAGTGCGCATGAAGTTGAAGACCGTGACACAGTCTCGGGCGACAGTCGAGGAACCCGCCGCGCTAGGATTCCCGCCATGCCAAACCCGCGCGCCTCTCTGCTCGCCATGTCGCTCCTCCTCGCCTTGCCGCTTGCTCTGCCGGCCGAAGACGGCAAGTGGACTCCCTCCCAGATGCTCGAGCTCGATCCGGCCTGGCTCCGCGGCCTCGGGCTCGAGCTGCCGCCGAGTTCGCTGTGGAACGAGGACGGCGCCGGTCTGCTCGATGCCGTGGTGCAGATCGACGGCTGCTCCGCGGGCTTCGTCTCGGCCCAGGGCCTGCTCGTCACCAACCACCACTGCGCCTTTCCGCTCCTCCAGGAGCATTCGACCCCCGAGCGCAACCTGATCGAAAACGGCTTCGTCGCCGCCACTCGTGGCGACGAGCTGGGTGGCCGTGCGACGCGGGCGCTCGTGCCCCACTCGGTGCGTGACGTCACCGCCGAGGTCGAGGCCGCGGTGCCGGCGGGGGCCACGGACGCCGAGCGGTTCCGGGCCATCGACCGCAAGCTGAAGCAGCTCGTGGCGGCCTGTGAGCAGACGCCGAATCGGCGTTGCCGCGCCGCCAGCTACGACGACGGTGTCCGTTACGAGGTGGTCGAAAGCCTCGAGTTCGCCGACGTACGGCTGGTCTGGGCGCCGCCGCGAGCGATCGGCGAATATGGCGGCGAGATCGACAATTGGAGCTGGCCGCGGCACACCGGGGACTTCACCCTTCTGCGGGTCTACGCCAGCGCGGACAACCAACCGGCCGCTGCCGGTGCCGCGGGCAATCGGCCCTTCGAGCCGCGGCACTTCTTCCCGATCGCCAAGCAAGGGGTCGCCCCGGGCAGCTTCGTCATGGTCGCCGGGTATCCGGGCGCCACCGTGCGCAGCCTGGTGGCGGACGAGATGGTCGAACGCGGCGGCCGTTTCCACCCGGCTCGGGCGGAGCTCTTGGCTCGTTGGATCGCCATCATGGAAGCCGGCGCCCAGCGCGACTCCGCTGCCGCCATCGCCTTGGCCAGCCGGATCAAGGCGCTGGCCAACCGCGAAAAGAACTCCCGTGGCCAAGTCGCCGGTCTCGCCCGCGGGCGCATCGTCGAAAAGAAGCGCGCCGAGGACGAAGCCGTGTTGGCGCCCTTGAGAACCGCCCCCGCGGACCACCCGCACCGCGCTGCCGTGACCGCCTACCAGGAGCTCGCGGCACGGGTGGCGGAGCGCGGCAAGACGTGGACGCGGGACTTTCTGCTGGAACAGATCCCCTCCGGCTCCCGCTCTCTCGACCTCGCCCTGACCGTGGTGCGCTCGGCCCTCGAGCGGGCGAAACCCGACCTCGAGCGCCAATCGGAGTACATGGAGCGCAACCTCGGGCGGCTTGCCGACCGGCTGCAAGTCGAACAAAAGCGGATCGACCCGCCGACGGAGCTCGAGTTGGCGGTGGATTTCTTCACCCGCCTGGCGGTGCTTCCCGCCGGGGAACGGCCGGCCGTGGTGGCGAGTTGGCTGGCCGCGGGGGGCGAGCCGGCAGCAGCCGTGCGTTCCCGTCTGACCGAGATCCAGGCCGCCACGCGGGTGCTCGACGGTGCCGAGCGGGCCAAGATGTTGAAGGAGACGGAAGCCGAGCTGCGCGCACGCCGTGACCCGCTGCTCGAACTCGCTTTCGCGCTGGAGCCCGAGATCCGGCGGCTCGACGACCGGCGCGACGAGGATCGCGGCGCCGCCGCGCGCCTGCGCCCGACCTGGCGGCGCGCCGTCGCCGCCCACCTCGGCAAACCCCTGGCGCCCGACGCCAACGGCACGCTGCGCCTGTCTTTCGCCAAGGTCGAGGGTTACCGGCCGCGGGATGGGATGTGGATGGAACCGCAGACGACCCTCGCCGGCCTGGTCCAGAAGCACACCGGTGAGGAGCCCTTCGCCGCGCCGCCGAAGCTGCTGGCAGTGGCCCCCGAGGCCCCCGCGAGCCGCTTTGCCGATCCGCGGCTCGGCGACGTTCCAGTGGCCTTTCTCGCCTCCGCCGACACCACCGGCGGCAACTCCGGCAGCCCGGTCGTCAACGGCCGCGGCGAGCTCGTGGGGGTCAACTTCGATCGTGTGTGGGAGAACGTCGCCAACGACTTCGGCTACAACCCCGAGATTGCCCGGAACGTCAGCGTCGACGTGCGTTACTTGCTCTTCGTGCTCGAGAGCTTCGGCGGTGCCGAGGCGAAGGGCGTGCTGGCGGAGCTGGGGGTGGAGTGAAGGGGCGTGCAAGTGGCGGCCAACGAAGCCGCGCGAGTCATTGAGGCGTTCGCTGATGAACAGGCAAATAGCTAGCCAGTCGGGGCAGCGGACTTCTCTGCGCGGCGCACTCTGCAGCATCGCACTCGCCATGGTGCTCGCCGTGATGTCGCCTTTGGCGAGCGCAAGCGAGCCAAGCGCCGGCAGTGAAGACTTCGCTTGGCAGAAGAAGGGACCGCTGGAGTTCCTGGAAATGCTCAGGAGTCACTCCCTGGCCCCATGGGAAGGACCTGGCTTTGTGGTCGAAGGGCGCCATTTTGGGTGGGTGACGATCGAAGACGTTCCCAAGCTCATGGGGCTGCTCGATTCTGAAGAACCGTGCTCAGGGGTCGTTTCGGTGTTGTCGTCCTGGCTGCCCACCGAGGCTTCCACGGTTGGTCAGGAGGCGCTCTTCCTCATCGAGGGCTTTCGCTCGGGCTTCTATCCGCCGAGGCTGGCTTCGCAACGCTATTCACGATCGAAGGAAGAAGTGCGCGAGTGGTGGCGGTCGTACCTGTCGGCTCACTCTTCGTGAGACGCCCGGCCAACCCCTTTTTTGAGTACGTATGCGAGTCGAAGGCAAACTCGTTCGTTGGGATGATGCCAAGGGCTTCGGCTTTATCGAGCCGAGGCAGGGCGGCGAGCCGGTTTTCGTCCATATCAAGTCCTTCCGGGTGGTCGGGTGCAGACCCGTCCTCGGTGACGTCGTCACCTTCGAAGTGGAGGTCGGTCCCAGGGGAAAGCGTGCTGAGGAGGTCGAGCGCGTGGGCATCCGCCGGGCCTCGCCTCGAAGCCAAAGCGAGCGGCCTGCGGGCTGGGGGGTGTTTAGCCTCGGAGCACTCGTCGCTTTGGCTGCCGCTTACGTCGTCGTCTGGAAGTTTTGGGGCATAGCTCATGAGTGGGCTCTCTACTACCTGGCCCTGACCTTCGTCACAGCGATCGTCTATAGCCGTGACAAGGGAGCGGCTCGCCGTGGCGACTGGCGAACCAGCGAGCAGACCCTGCACCTATTGGGTCTCCTGGGAGGATGGCCCGGGGGCTTGCTCGCGCAGAAAGCACTGCGTCACAAGTCCAGCAAGACGAGCTTTCAGGTCGTCTTCTGGATTTGCGTCGTCCTCAACCTGGCCGCTTTCCTGGCACTGACGCATCCCAAGTACCGGGGGATCGTGCCGTGGAGCGCGTCCTGACGCCACCTCGAGCGGCCCGAGCGCGCGGCGTCGCCGTGGTTCGAAGACGAGGGATGTAGGGTCGCGTGCCGCTGTAGCTGGGGCAGGGCTGGACAGCGCTGGCTCGAATCGCGGCGGCCACGGTCGTGGCTTCGCGGCGTCAGCCGGGCCGGTCCGCTAGGAACGGCAGGTCCCGGCGCACCTGGGCGACGCGTTCGGCGGTGACTTCGGCGAAGAGCACGGTTTCGACGCTCGCCGCCGCGCCGAGCTCTTCGCCCAGGGGGCTCACGATGCGGCTGTCGCCCGTGTACTTGAGGTTGCCCCCGGTGCCCACGCGGTTGACGCCGAGCACGAACGCCTGGTTCTCGATGGCGCGGGCGTCGAGCAGCGCTTTCCAGTGGCGGGAGCGCGTCTCGGGCCAATTGGCGGCCACGAGGTAGAGATCCGTGGACGGGGCCAAGTCCCAGAACAGGTCGGCGAAGCGCAGGTCGTAACACACGAAAAGCGAAATGCGCAGGGCCGCATCGCCGTCCGGAATCTCGATCGTCAGCGTCTCCGTGCCCGCTTCGAAGGCGGCCTTTTCCCCGGACGGCGTGAACGGACGGATCTTCTTGTAGCGGTGGATCTCGCCCCCGGGCCCCGCGAGCACGAAGACGTTGGCCGGGCGGTCTGCGGTTTGCTCCGGCACGGTGCCGCCGAGCCAGAGGCCGTATTTCGCCGCCTGGTCGCGCAGGAACGTGGTCGTGGGGCCATCCACGGGCTCGGCGATCTTCGCGGTGTTCATCGAGAACCCGCAGGCGAACATCTCGGGCAAAACCGCGAGGCCAGCGCCCCCGGCGGCAGCGGTAGCGATCCACGGCTCGATCCGCCGGCAGGTGGCCGCGGCGTCCTCCCAGACGGTGTCGACTTGGAGCGCGGCGACTCTCATGGGCCTCCCTGGGCCAAGGAACGGAGCCGCCGCAGGCCCTCGTCGAGCACTTTGTCGGTCTTGCAGAAGGCGAAGCGCACCAAGTGTTTGCCGTGGTGCGTGTGCTCGTAGAACGCGGTCGGCGGAATCGCAGCGACGCCGTACTTTTCGGGCAACATGCGGCAGAAGGCGACATCGTCGTCGTAGCCCAAGGGCCGCAGGTCGGCCAACACGAAATAGGTTCCACCAGGTTCGCGCACGCCGAAACCGACCTCGGCGAGACCGCGGCAAATCTTGTCGCGGCGTGCGCGGTAGTCGGCCAGGAACCCGGCGAAGAAGGCGTCGTCGGCACCGAGAGCCTGGGCGATGGCGTACTGGAACGGGGTCGCGTGGCAGAAGGTCACGAACTGATGGACGGCGCGAATGGCCGCGGTCAGGGGCGGCGGCGCCAGCGTCCAGCCGATCTTCCAACCGGTGAAGCTGAAGGTCTTGCCCGCCGACGAGATTTTGATCGTGCGCTCGCGCATGCCGGGCAGTGCCCCGAGGGGCAGGTGCTCGCCGGTGAACACCAGGTGCTCGTAGACCTCGTCGGAGATCGCGATCAAGTCGTGGCGACGGCACAACTCGGCCACGGTTTCGAGCTCGGCACGGGACCAGATCTTGCCCGTGGGGTTGTGCGGCGTGTTGACCAGGATCGCCCGGGTGCGCGGACCGATGGCCGCTGCCAGGGCCGCGGGGTCGAAGGCGAAGTCGGGGTCGTGCAGGGTGACGACCTTCGGCACGCCCCCGGCGAGGAGCACGCTCGCCCGGTAGGAGTCGTAGAACGGCTCGAAGAGCACGACTTCGTCGCCGGGGTCGAGGATCGCCTGGAGCGTCGTGAAGATCGCCTCGGTGGCCCCGG
Organism: Thermoanaerobaculia bacterium; assembly: GCA_033762835.1. Taxonomy (GTDB): domain Bacteria; phylum Acidobacteriota; class Thermoanaerobaculia; order Multivoradales; family DATKCC01; genus JANRLG01. The sequence goes on along the minus strand of JANRLG010000138.1, from coordinate 1,026 downwards.
AGGTGATCGTCACCTCGGTTTCCGGATCGTAGGGCGTGCCCCAGAAGCGCGCTTCGTGGTCGGCCACGGCGCGAGTCAGCTCGGGGATGCCGAACGTCCGGCAATACTGGTTGTATCCGGCGGCGATGGCGTCGAGGGCGGCCTGCTTGACGAACTCCGGGCCATCGAAGTCGGGGAAGCCCTGGCCGAGATTGACCGCGCCATGGAGTTGGGCGAGCCGTGAAATCTCGGCGAACACCGAGACGCCGAAGCCCGCGGTCCTCCGGCCGAAGGCGGGAACGGTGGCGGTTAGTTCCATGCCGAGGTGTTCCCACTTTCGAAGCCGTTCGCGAAGATCAGCTCGTTGAAAAATTCGTCCGCGCCGACGTCCGGCTGGCTGCGGGGATTGGCCTCGAAGTCGAGCAGCGCCGTCGAGCCGGTGGCGGCATCGATGGCCGGCGAGCCGCCCTGGAGGTGATAGTCGAAATTCGGCGTCCCCGGAGCGGTGTAGAGGAGGCTGCCACCGTTCGTCATGGTGCCGGAATTGACGAACGTTCCGGCGCCGCCGGCGCCCTCGTTCGAGTCGTCGAAGTTGCCGTCCCACAGGCCCGTGGCGTAGGTCACGGTGTTGCCCGTTTGGGCGTGGACCGCCGAGGCGCCCGCGGGTTGGGTGTGGTTCGAGACCGCGGACCAGCGCAGGGCGACCGTCGATCCGGCAAGACCGGAGAGGGCCACCAGGGCTCCGCCCTGCATGTTCGCCGAGCCCAGCCGATTGCCGTCGATCGTCAGGTGGTCGAGGGTCGCCGCTATCCCCTGCAGGAACAAACCGCCCCCGCCCCCTCCGGTCGGCGTGCCGGCACCCTCGCCGGCCTGGTTGCCGGCGATCACACCGTGGCGCACGGTCGCGGTGTCGGTGGTGAAGAAGCGAGTCAGGTAGTACCCTCCACCGCCTGCCGGGCCCGCGGCGCCGCCTTGTCCGTCGCCGCCCAGGGCGACGTTGGCCGTCGCCACACTGCGGTCCACGAGCAACGTGGCGTCGAAGGTCAT
>JANRLG010000137.1:0-4254 GCA_033762835.1 Thermoanaerobaculia bacterium | reverse complement strand
CTGCGACCCACCAGGCGCTGGATCTCCGAGCTGCGTCCCGAGGGCTTGCCGGACGTCACCTCGCGCACGCTGCGCGTGTGGGTGGCCCGCGGCAGCATGGAGTACTCCGCCGTCACCCAGCCTTTCCCCGAATCGCGCAGGAACGGCGGCACCCGGTTCTCGACGCTCGCCGCCACCAGCACGCGGGTGTCACCCATCTCGATCAGCACCGACCCCTCGGCAAATTTCAGGAAGCCGGTTTCGAGCCGAAGCGGACGAAGAGCATCGGCGGCACGGCCGCCTGGGCGTTTGGAAGTGGTCATGGGGCGGGATTGTATGCGACGGGGTCAGGTCGGCCGGGTACACTTCCCCCGCCGTGATCGCTGCGCCCTTCGTCGCTCCCTCCGCCCGGCTTCGTGCGAGTGACCCCTATCGTCGGCTCTTGGCCGAGCGGGGGGACGTGGTGCGCCTGCCGGTGGCCGCTGCTGCTTGGGTGGCGGAGCTGTTACGGGAGGATCTCGGGCGGCCGCTGCTGGTCCTGGTGCCGCGGGAATCGGATGCCCTCGGGTGGATCGAGGCGACGGCGTTGTTTTCGGGCTCCGACTCCGCCTGCTACTTCCCGGCGCCGTCCTTGACGCCCTATCAGGATGCCGCGGCGTCGTTGCCCGTGCGGGCCCTCGAGGCGTTGACTCTCGACCGGCTGGCGGCGGGTCGGGCCACGACCGTGGTGGCGACTCCGCGGGCGCTGTTCCGCCGCTTGCCGACTGCCGCGGCGGTTCGCCAGGCGGTGCTCGAGTTGAAGCCGGGCGTCGACTTGCCCATCGACCTGCTCGTCGACCACCTGCTGACCTACGGCTACCGCCGGGTCGACATGGTCAGCGAAGTCGGTGAGCTGGCCGTGCGCGGCGGCATTCTGGACGTCTTTCCGCCCGGAGACGAGCTGCCGTTGCGGGTCGAGCTTTTCGGCGACACGGTGGACACCCTGCGCCGCTTCGACCCCGGTACCCAGCGCTCCGAGGAGCGGGTGGATGCGGCCCGGGTTCTGCCAGTCGCTCTTTTCCCCTGTGGCCCCGCCGAGGCCAAACGTCTGGCGGATCTTCTGGTGGAGTTCACGGGCGGGGAGACGAGCGTCGAGTCCGCCCGCGAGATCGAGGCGTTGCGCACCACGGGCGAGGCCCCAGGCTGGGAGAACTTCCATCCCCTCTTGGCCAAAGAGACCGTCGGTCTGCTCGACTACCTGCCCGGCGCCCTGGTTTTTGCGGTCGACCCCGAGTCCCTGACCGCGGAAGTCGACCACCACGCCGAGCGCCTCGTCCACGACTTCGGCAGCCGCCGGGACCAAGGCCGCATCGCGGTGCCGCCGGAGGCCCTCGAGCGCACGCCCGAGGAGGTCCAGGTACTGCTGGGAGACGCCGAGTTGCGCCTGCGGGACCTGGTGACCGCCACGGGTCCCGGCGGTGCGGTGGACTGGAACGCCACCACGACCGACCTCTTCCAGGGACAACTCCCCCGTTTCCCGCGCGAGGTCGAGATCTGCCGGGCGCGGGGCGAACGTTGCCTGGTGGTGACGCCGAGCGAGCACCGCGATCGGCTCGCGGAATTACTCGAGGGCCGCGAGATCGAGATCGGCCCCGGGGGCGTCGAGCTCGTTTCCGGCGAACTCGCCCGGGGTTTCCGTCTGCCGTCTGCCGGCTTGGCGATCTACGGCGAGCCGCAGTTGTTGCCCCGCGGTGGCCCCGAGCGCCGTCCGGCCCGCCGGGGCGGCCGCTTCGGACCGTTCGTCTCGGGCCTGCGGGATCTCAAAGTCGGGGACTACGTCGTCCACGCCGACCACGGCGTCGGCCAATTCGTGGCCCTGCGTACGGTGGGCGGCGAGGGCAGCACGACGCCCCTGCCGCCGGCTCTCGCGGGGTCGCTCGCGAACCCGGGTGCCTTGGCCGTCGAAGTGATGGAGATCACCTACGCCACCGGCCAGCGCTTGCTCCTGCCGCTCTCGCGGCTCGACCAGGTGCAGAAGTTCAGCGGCATCGAAGGTGTTTCCCCGAAGCTCGACAAACTCGGCGGCACCTCGTGGAACAAGACCAAGGCGAAGGTCAAGAAGAGTCTGCGCGACATGGCCGGCGAGCTGCTCAAGCTCTATGCCGAGCGCCAAGTGGCCAAGGCCCCCGTGATGCCGCCGGATGCCGAGCTCTCGCGCCAGTTCGAGGCCGCCTTCCCCTACGAGGAAACCGCGGATCAGCTCGATGCCATCGCCGCGATCCGGGCCGATCTCGAGCGCGAGCGACCCATGGACCGCCTGTTGTGCGGTGACGTCGGCTACGGCAAGACGGAAGTCGCCATGCGCGCCGCCGCCAAGGCCGTCGATGCGGGTTTCCAGGTGGCCGTGCTGGCGCCGACGACGATTCTCGCAGACCAGCACCTCGAAACGTTTCAGCGCCGCTTCCAGGGCCTACCGGTGACGATCGAGATGGTCTCGCGCTTCCGCACCAAGGAGGAGATCGCGGACATCCGCAAACGCCTGGGGGAAGGCAAGGTCGACATCCTGATCGGCACCCACCGCTTGCTGTCCCAGGACGTGACGTTCCCGCGCCTGGGTCTCGTCATCGTCGACGAGGAACAGCGCTTCGGCGTCGCGCAGAAGGAGCGCCTGAAGCAGCTCAAGAAGGACGTTCACGTACTCGCCATGTCAGCAACGCCGGTGCCGCGCACGCTCCAGCTGTCGTTGGCCGGCGTGCGCGACTTGTCGGTGATCGAGACGCCGCCGAAGGACCGGATGGCGGTCGAAACGGCGATTCTGCCCTTCAACAAGGAAGTCATCCGCGAGGCCATCGAGGTCGAAATCGAGCGCGGCGGGCAGGTCTACTACGTCTACAACCGGGTCGAGTCGATCGAGGAGATCCAGGCCTTTCTGCACGAGATCGTGCCCAACATCCGGATTACGGTGGGCCACGGCCAGCTCGAGGAGCAGGAGCTGTCGAAGCGTATGCACGCCTTCACCCGGGGGGACTACGACCTGCTCTTGGCGACGACGATCATCGAAAACGGTATCGACATCCCCAACGTCAACACCATGATCGTGCACCGGGCGGATCGCTTCGGCTTGGCCCAGCTCTACCAGCTGCGCGGCCGAGTGGGCCGTTCGAACCAGCTGGCTTACTGTTATCTGCTGGTGCCGGGGGATCAGATCCTGACCGAGGTGGCGCGGAAGCGCCTGGCCGCCATTCGGGAGTTCACCGACTTGGGCGCCGGCTTTCGCATCGCCGCCCGCGACCTCGAAATCCGCGGCGCCGGCAACCTGCTCGGCGCCGAGCAAAGCGGCCACATCGCCGCCGTCGGCATCGAGACCTATCTGAAGATGCTCGAGGATGCGGTGCGCGAGCTACGCGGCGAGGCGGTCGAAGAAGAAGGCCCGGCGGTGACGATCGACCTCCCGGTGCCGCTCGCGATCCCCACGGAGTACATCACCGACGCCAATCTGCGCATGGAGGTCTACCGCAAGATCGCCCAGGGCGAGGCCGAGGATCGCGAAATCCTGGCCGAGCTCGCCGACCGCTTCGGCCCGCCGCCCGCCGCGGTGGCCACGCTGCTGGATGTCGCCCGCCTGAAGCGCGACGCCGAACGCCTGCGCGTGCAGCAAATCTCCGCCAAGAGCGGCATCCTCACCATCCGCCTCCGCCGCGACGCCCGCATCGACGTCGACCGCCTGATCACTTTCGTGCAGAACGAACCCGGCGCCACCTTCTCGCCCACCGGTGTCCTCACCGTCCCGGCCGACCGCGAGCTGGGCCTGCTGGGCAGTGCGAAACGGACGCTGGGGGTGCTGGGGGCGGGGGCCTGAGAACCGAGTCAGGCCGATTCGTGGTCGGCGAGAAAGCGTTCGAGGATCTCGATCATCGGCGGGAAGTCGTAGCGAATCGCCTCCCAAAGAACGTCGAAGTCAACCTCTAGGTAACCGTGGGCCAATCGGTTACGGAAGCCGACGATGTGTCGCCAAGGGATCTCAGGCATTCGATCACGATGGGCGGGAGACGTTCGCGAAGCTGCTTCTCCAACGATTTCGGCCAGTCGGGAACAGGCGAGGAACAGCTGCCGATCCGTAGCGAAGTCGTCTCGAACCCGACCGGCCGTCAGCTCGAGGGCCTCTCGCCCGAAGTCGAGCATGTGCCGGAGTCGGTCGCGATCGTCATGCTGCGACATAGAGATTCCGGGCATTGGCTACGACCTGTGCCCGAAAGGCAACCGGCAGGAAACCGGGCGTATTCAGATCCACCTTGC
>JANRLG010000136.1:0-2718 GCA_033762835.1 Thermoanaerobaculia bacterium | reverse complement strand
TTGTCCCGCCCTGTCCCTCTCTGACCCAGTTGAGTTGCCATCGGCCACGACGCTGGCGAAGGATGTCTCGGCGGCAACGCTTGTGGAGGTGTGACCGATGAGGCTCCAGATCCCAGCTCTATTTCTCGTTTTGTGTTTCCTACTCCCCGCCCCCACCACCCGGGCGCAGACCCCGGTCCACGACGCCCTGGTGCATTACCAGGAGGTGCTCCAGATCATCCAGCAGGTGCTGGCGTACTACCAGCGCTACCGGGACTACATCGAACAGGTCGAGCAGGGGGTGCGGATCTACCGCCAGCTGCAAGCGGCGCTCAAGAACCTGGAGGACATCGAGGACCTGTCGTCGCGGGAGTTGGCGACGACGCTTCATGCCCTTCAAGAGGTCATCGGGGAGATCGACGCGGTGGTCTACATCCGCGAGGACGCCAACCGGCGCTTCCGCGAGCTGTATGCGATTGAGCCGGTCGAGAATTTGCGGGAAGCGGAGCGGGAGCGGATCGAGAAGACGCTCGAGAGCCTGCGGGCGACGCTCTTGGCCACGCACCGGATGGCGAAGATCTCGGTGCGGTCGCAGAAGGATCTCGGCGCGGCGAAGAAGCAGCTCGACGAGGCCGAAGGAAATCTCCAAGCGATCCAGGCCGCCGGGATCATCTCGTCCCACGCGGCGGAGGAAGTCAGCCGCGCGGTCGAGTTGCAGGCGGCCTCGAACAACGCGCTGGCCGTGGCTTTCGCCGAACGGCTTTCGCGGGAGCTGACGGCGGCGGAGACGTTCCACCGTTGGCTCGAGCGCGGCGCCGTCCATCCCCAACGGTACGGCGCTTACGAACCGATCTCGACGATCCCGGCGGGGTTTCCGTGATGGACCCGAGCAACATCCTCGACCAGGTCGTCAGCGCGTTCCAGGCCGTCAGCTACCCGACACTGCTGCGGGTCATCGGGCCGGCGCAGACGCTCTTCGTCACCCTCTTCGCCATCGACTTCGCGTGGGACTTGGCGACTTGGTCCCTGACCGATACGCCGGACCTGTTCACTCGAGCGCTGCACAAGTTCGTGGTGTTCCTGATTCTGTGGGGCGCCCTGATCACGACTCCGTTTTGGCTCCCGCAGCTCGTCGGCGGGTTCGATGAGATCGGCCGGCACATGACCGGGCTCGGGGGCCTGTCGCCCTCGGCGATTCTCGATCAAGGCATCTCGCTGTCGTTCCTGATGTGGCTGCTGTGGGACCCGCTCACCGGCATCCTCGATCTGCCGGCGCAGCTGCTGTGGCGGGGCGTGGCGTCGTCGGTGCTTCTCCTCGGATTCAGCTTGGTGGCGTTCCAGCTCGTCCGCATCCTGGTCGAGGTCGCCTTGGCCCTTTCCGGGCTCGCCTTCTTCCTCGGCTTCTGGGGCAGCAAGCTGACGTACCCGCTGGCCGAGGGCTACCTGCGCTACCTCGTGAACCTCGGCGTCCGGATGTTCACCTGGTACCTGCTGATCGCCGTCGGCCAGAACTTCGGGAACTTGTGGCTCGACCAGTTCGGCAACCTGAATGGCGCAGCGACCGGGAATCCCTGGGCGCTCGTGGCGATGCCCGTGGCCGGGGCCATGTGGGGCGGGCTGGTGTTGATCCTGCCCGAGGTTGTCGCGCGGCGGATCGGTGATTCGTTCTCGCTGTCCTCCGCGAACCCGTTGCGCCATGGGTAACTTGGCACTTTCCGCACCGATCGTGCCTGGAAGATCGGCCGACACGGAGGTCGGCCGCGACTCGGGACGTTGGGGTGAAGCGAACCCGTACCTCGCGGTGCGGGCGGACCGGACGAATGCCTACCTGGCCCTGCGGCGGGCGTTGCGGGTCGCTTGGAGCTTCGCAGGCGTGTTGCTGGTGCTCGACTTGGGCCTCGTCGTGGCCTACGTCCGCGCGGCGGAGTCGATCCGGGTGGTGCCCTACATCGTCCGCGTGGACGGCGCCGGGCAGACGCTGGGCGTCGAGCCGGCCGAAGTCGCCGCGGAGCCGGACCGGGCGATGGTCCAGCACGCGGTGCGGCTCTTCCTGTTGAACGCCCGGACGGTGACGTCCGATCGCGATGTCCAGCGACGCCTGCTGACCGACGCCTACGCCTTCGCCGATGGCCGCGCGGTGGGTTACCTGAACGACTGGTTCTCGAAGCACCCGCCGTTTGCCCGCGCCGAGCGCGAGACGGTGACACCCCGAATCACGAGCTTCCTGCGCCTCGGCGACGGCGAGACCTACCAAGTCCAGTGGGACGAAGAACGCCGGGGCCTCGCCGGCAACCGCACGACCGCCGAGAGCTGGCGGGCGCTGGTGACCGTGCGCGTCGAGCCGCCCGAAGCGATCGAAGACCGTTTGACCAACCCCCTCGGGATCAAGGTGGTGGACCTGGATTGGACACCGCTCGCCCCCGAGAACCGACCCTGACAAAGGAGAACTGACCCATGCGAACGCCGTTCGTCTGCCTTCTCGCCCTCTCTGCGCTCGGGCCGCCGGCCCTAGCCCAGGAGCCGGCGCCGTTCGACATCCCCGTGCCGCTCGAGACTCGGGCCATCGAGTCCGGCCAGCGAATCTATTCGGAATCCGGAGAGCCGCCGATCCTGGCTTTGCCCACGGAACGCTCGTTCCCCTTCGGCCACGCCGTTCCGCGGCTCCAGTGCGTGCCCTACCGCGCCTGCGTTGTTGCGCTTGAGGCGGGGGAGACCATCCTCGGCCGAGCTCTTGGCGAC
>JANRLG010000135.1:0-10632 GCA_033762835.1 Thermoanaerobaculia bacterium | reverse complement strand
CTCAATGAGTGCAGCTTGGGCACTCGACTCCAACTGCAAATATTGGCGGCGAACACCAGACCTATCTAGCATCTCTTCTCGAAGCTGAAGGCTGAATTGAACTCCTCCGCAGCTTGCGCGGTCGAGCGCAGTCGCACCATGCGCTCGGCCTGCCTGAAGCAGAGCAAGCAAGAACATTGACCATAACAATGACAAGGTCGGTCTCATGGCGAGCCTCCGGCAACAAAGATAACTCCGCTAGCATTTGGAGTGACTGGAATTACCGAATGCACATCGTCAGCCGGGGTACAGATCACCTCATATCCGGATAGCGACGCGATCTCCCAAGCTTGGAGTGCCGCCTCGGGACTAGAGCCTGCATAAGGTCCCGCACCGTATGAAGGATCGTAGACTACGTTGTCACCAACTACGATGAAATGATTCCAGAACTTGGCACCCGGATTCTCTCTCCCTTGAGCACCGACTCCCTGCTCGTCTTCATACTCACCATCGCCGTATCCAATGCGGTATCGGGGGTCCGGGCATGTCGAGGTGTTCGCCGTCACCAGACTCCAGCGTTTAACAAGTATCTTGGCACTGCCGTTCCGGGCTCCAGCCACCTGAACAGGGTTTCGCCACTTGGAGATGATCTCTCGGCTAGAATAGCCTCTCAGCCCATTGGCCTCGAGTGTGGCCACGAAGAGGTCAGTCCAAGCCATACAAGTCCCGATGTTCCTTAGATCGCCTTGTGTAGCTCGAGGGTCAAGCATTGCCTCAACGCTCTGGCAAAGCTCTCTGACCCGACTCTCTCGACGGTCACCAGCTTCGACCCAGTAGAGCATCTCGCCAGGTAGACCGTCAGTCGAAGTTGTCTCGCCGCCTGCGTCTTGCTTGTTGTGCCCATCAACCGCTTTGCGGAGGACTCCCGTCTCGGGAGTGGAAAAGTCGGTCCAAATCTGACCCACGAGACCAAGAGGTGAAATTGCCCCCTGCCCATTCCGGCAAGCAATATCCAACACAGACTCATAGAGCTTCCCAGGATTGGCCGGCGCCCCCAGCGTCACATACACCCGGTTCTCGCTCGTCCCCGCCGACGTCCACTCCGTGCCCTTCGCCGAGGTCACCTCCCAGGGTAGGCGCAGCGGGTTCAGGAAATCGACGGCGTTGGGGAGGCGATCTTCGAGCGGGGCTTTGTCGAGGCGGAGGTCGGCTCCGGCGGGCCGGAGCTCAGTTTCGGCAAGGCTGTTGAGTTCGCCTTGGGTTCGGACTTTGGGCTTTTGGTCCGCGGGGAAGATGGTAGGCGGATCCGTCAGGAACTTCGCCTCGACTTCGACTTGCGAGTCGCGGACGAAGGTCACCGGGAAGCTGCGATCACCGTTTTCGTCGCTGCCGTCGCCGTCGAGGGGGCTCGAGTTGTCTTGCCAGTGAGGAGCCTCGTAGGGTGTCCCCGTGTCTTCCAGCACGGTGTTGTACGTCGCTCCGGAGTAGGTGAGCTCTTTGAGCTTGAGGGCCACCGCGGAAACGTCGAGCTTCTCTTCGTCCCTGGCGCACGAGTCGGCGCAGGTGGCGGTGACGACGATCGCCTGCATGCCTTTGCGACGGTAGGTGTGCTGCACCGTGGCGCCGCTGCCGGTGGTACCGTCGCCGAAGTCCCAATCGAAGGTGACCGTGGGGCAGTTCGTCGAGACCGCCCGGGCCTCGAACGTCATCGCAACACCCACGATGGGGATGGGCGCCGTGAAGGCGTCGCCGGTGATCTCGACCCCGCGGACGAAGAGCTTCTCGCCGACGCACCCGCTACCGCTGCAGGTCTGGTTAATTTCGCAGGCCTTCTCCTCACAGGCGCAAGTCGAAAAGAGTGCTGCCTCGAGGCCGCCGGAGGTCACCGTCTGAGGAAGCTCGCACCCCGGCACGCACCGCCGCCCGTTGCAGATCGTGCAAGGCGGGCAGTCGTGCACCGTGCCCGACTCGCCGGGGTTGCCGCCGCAGTGCCAGCCGGCCTTGAGGATGCCGACGCCGGGGTTCGAGGTGATCGTCTGGCCGTCTTCCGACACCGTCGCCGGGCCGATCGAGACGAAACTCCCAAGGTCATGATCGAACGAGTACATCTCGGTCACCTGCCCGGGCGCGAGACCCTCGACGTTCGGCAACGTCATCCGGGCCGGCGGGTCGAAGTGGGCGTTCGCCGGTTGAATGGTGACGATGAGGCGCGGCTGTTGGCCGAAGTTGGGTGTCATCGGGACTTTGTCCGAGTGCACAGGGGTGACCGACACGAGGCCCGACCGCGAGCCGTCCGGGAAGGTCACCGAACCCGGGGCGATCTCGAGGGCGAAACCGGGTACCTCGGGCAAGGTCAGCGTACCGCCGGTCGCGTCGTCCACCAAGACCCCGTGCTCGAGGTCGAGCGGCAACAGGAAAATCGGCATGCCCACTGTGTTCTCCCGGCCGGGAATCACGGCGAGGTCGAACTCGAGCGGAGGCCAGGTGCCGGGGCGGGTGACGGTCGAGCCATCGACGTGCAGCTTGCGCTCGCCGGCCGGCGCGCCGGTCAGGAGGAAACGACCGTCCGGACCGGTCGTCGTCTCGAGGCTCGTGCCGGCGAGCCAGAGCCTCGCACCGGGCACGGGCTCGTCCTGATTGTCGAGCACGATCCCGGAAATCGTCGTCTCGGCCACCGGCCCCGCGGCCCGGCCGTTCGCCGTGAAGCCCACCACCAAGGCGCCGGGGGCATCCGGGTCGGTCCCCGCGAGGAAGACATCGACCGTGTTGCCGGCAAGCTTCTCGTCCGGGCCGAGGACGAGCTGAACGGAGGCGCGGCCGTCGTTGTCGGTAGCGATCGTGCGTTCGGTCGTACCGTCCGCGAAGGTGGCGCCTCCCGAAGTGACGCGGAAGGTCACCGGCACGTCCGGCAATCGGTTCGCGCCGGCATCGACGAGCGCCACGGCCAAGGGGCGCGGCAGCAGCCGGCCCGTGACGCCCGTCTGCTGGTTGCCCGCGTCGATGACCAGAAGCTCTGGCGGCCCCGGTTCGACATCGAAAAGGAACGTCACCGACTCACCGAAGCCGACGGCCGAGGCGGTCACCCGCTGCACGGCGACGCCAGAGCGAGTCCCGAGTCGGCCTGAGGTCTCGGCCGTTCCGTCCGCCGCCGTTACGACAACCACGGCTCGGCGGTCGCCGTCGAGCGCACCATCGCTCCCCTGCACGCGGAACACGATCCGGACCCCGGCTGCGGGCGCGCCGGAGACGTCGAGCGCGCGAACGCGCAGGGGGAGGGAGAGCGCGCCACCGATCGAGCCCGTCTGGCGGTCGCCCGAGACGATCTCGAGGCGCTTCCCGGCCGGCAGAGCCCGGGTCACCGTGACCGTCGTGCTCCCGCGGTTGCCCGCGGCATCGAGGGCTTCGACAGCGAGCTCGTTCTCGCCGAGGGCCAAAGGCACCCGTGCGGCGAAAGAACGATTGCCGACCGTCGCGACGACTCCGGCGACCGTGACGACCGTATTGCCTGCGTGCACGGTACCGGGCACCACGTCGTTGACGAGACCGGAAACCCAGACGTGGTCGGTGAAGACGGTGCTGTCGGCGCTGGGCGTGGTCACTGCCAGATGTGGCGGCTCGAGATCGCGCACGACGTGCACGACTGCCGTCGCGACGCCAGTGCCGGGCGCCGAGGCTTCGACGCGGATCGAATTGCCGCCCGGGGCGAGGGCGAGATCGGGCAGCACCCAGCTCGTTCCCGTGACGGTTGCCGGGCGGTCGTTGACCCGCACCGCCGCGTTCTCGGCGACGGTGCCACGGATCTCGATGGTCTCGACGGCGAGCCGTTCCCCCTCAGCGGGCCAGGTGACGGAGAGAGACGGCAGATCCACACGGTTGAAGTGGAGCGTGCGTTCGGTGACGTTCTGCGCCCCGTCGAAGACGCGGACCGGGAGAGCGTTTTGGCCAGCAGTGAGGGATACCACGGCCTCGAAGGTCTGACCGGTGATCGTGGCCAGAACCCCGTTGACTTCGACGCGGTCGATTCTCGACACGTCGGCCCCCCGGCCGCGCACCCGAATTGTGGGCGCATTGACCGGTCTGCCGTCTGCCACCGGCTCGTAGATCTCGAGGTCCGGCGGGTAACGATCGACCTGGAACGACCGGCGGATACTTACCCGTTGGCCCACGCCATCCTCAGCAGTCATCGAGAGGGTCGAGCCCGAGACGGGAATTGTCGGCAGCACCGGGTGAGGATGGACAAACGAAAAGCTGCCGTCGGCAGCGATGCTGACCTCGTCTCCCGCCAGACTGAGCCGAGTCACCCCGGTGTCGTCGCTCACCCGGCCGGAGAACACGACGAATTCCTCTTGGGTGAGAAAGCCGTCGGGCGGAGTGTCCAGGACCAAGACCGGCGGCTCGCGATCGACCTCCAGCTCGAAGTGCGTTTCCCCGAAAGAGAAGTTGCCCGCCGGGTCGATGACTTCGAGCCGGAAGTGGTGGGGGCCGTCCGCAGGGTCCGAGACCTCGCACCGGAAGCTTCCGGGGGAGACCTCGCAAGGGATCGGCTGGCCATCGAGGATCGTCCGCACATTCTCGGGCGGGGTGCTGGTGGCGCCGCGATCTTGCCAGCCCCCGGAAATCACGAACGGCGGCTTGACGAGGAGTCGGCTTCCCGGCAACGGGTCGAAGGCCCGCACGATCGCCGCGTCCGGGTCCACGTCCCACTCGACGACCTTGTACTTGCGGTTGCCGGCTTGGTCGTAGATCTCGACCGCCACGAAGTGACCGCCGTAACTGAAGGCGTTCTCGACCGGAATCGTGTAACTGAATCCGGCCGGCCCGGGGGTGACCCGACCGGACCAGCCATTGCCATCGACGCTGAAATAGTAGCGCTCGAGAGAGATTCCCGAGCCCGCATCCGAGTACTCGACGACGATCGTGGGCTGCCGCTCGTTCGAAAGACTGTTTGCAATGGGAGCGAGCACGGAGACGAGGGGCGGAGTGGCGTCACTCGAGACGTTGAGCGTGGCCGAGCCAAGATTGCCGGCTTGGTCGCGAATGGACAGCTCGAGTAGGTGGGCGCCGTCGGCAAGGGTTGGCACCCAAGAAAGGCCCGCGGCGGTGGCCGTCGCCTCGGCCGACTTGTCGACCCCATCGACGAGCAGTCGGAAGGAGGTCAAGTCGAGCCCAGAATCCGCATCGCTCCAAACCGCGGTCACCGGCTCGAGGAGGGTCTCGGCGTTCAGGAGGCTGCCGCTCGTCGGCGCCGTGAACGTGACGCCGGGGGGCGTCGTGTCGCTCGGGATCTCGACGACGTGGGCGCCCCAAACCTGGGCATCGAGCGCCGAGTTCCGCGGCTTGGCGCCCGTCCAGGCCATGGTGACGGTCGCCGTGAGCGTGAAGCCGTCGGCGAGCTCGGCACCGCGAATACGGAGCACGTCCCGCGCGTCACCGCCCGTGTTCACCGAAACCGAGGAATCATCGACCGGAACACCATCGAGAACGAGGTTCTGAACCCGGATGGAGCTGTTCGCAGTGGCCGCTCGAGTGCGCACGAAGAGTTCGTTGAAGTCGCCAACGAGCTGGGTCGAGGACCAAGAAATGACGGACGTCGAAGCGGCGAACCGAAGCCGGGTCGACAACTGACGACTGGAGGCCGTGTACGTCACCGTCCACTCGATCGGCTGGCCATTGGGCCAATGGTCGAAGTTGGCCGTGCGCAAGGTGCCGTCGTTGAGAATCGATGGGTGCCGCCGAAGGCCGAGCTCCCAGTCTCCTGCGCGACCAATCCGAGCTTCGGTGGCGAAGCGGTAAGCCCCGCCATTTGCCGCCACGATCGCGTCTGCCGCGGCTTCATCGGGAAGGTGGGAGGTCGAGATCGCCGCGACGGCTCGAGAGGCTATCGCCAGCGCCCAGATCAGCGAAATCACCAGAAGCCGAAACGAGGCGTTCCAGGACTTTCCCATGAGTTCCTTCCCGTCAGTTCGTCATCACTGCGGAAAAGAGTAGACCTGGGTGCGCCAAGAGTCAACAGCGTTTCTTGCCCGCCGCTGTCCGGGACCATCCAAGGAGGTCCACTCGAGTTCTAGAAGTCAGAACCCGAGAAAGAGAAGAAGGGGTGAGAGAGGAGTCAGTTTGGGTTCGGAGACCCGCCACTCGCTCAAGCAAGACCGCGGATCGCGCTCAGCCCACCACCGCCGAAGCCGGGAACCCGTACTCCGGGTCCTGCCGCGCCTGGTCGAGATAACGGGCGAGGTTCTTGGCGAGAGCGACGCTGGCGCGCTGGCGCTCACAGGCATCGGCGAACAGCCGGCAGGCCGCCCAGGCTTCGCGCTGGACACCCAGGGCATCGAAAGTGGCCGCCATCGCCGTAGCCAGCTCGGCCGCTTCTTGGTAACGGCCAGCTTCGAGGTGAAGGGTGGCGAGGTCGATGGAGACGAGGGCGGAGTCGTAGGGATTGTTCAGGGCGAGGAAGCCGGCCTGGGCGGCTTCGAGCTTGCCAACGGCTCGCTCCTGAAGCCCTTGAGCGCGGGCTAGGCGGCCATCAAGCCAGCTGACTCGGAGCTGGGTGAATTGGTCTGTGAAAGGTTCCGCCAAGCGACGGGTCTGACTCACCGCCTTCTCGGCTGCCTTCAAGCGACCCAGCTCCACAAGGTAAAGCGCCTCCATATGATGCAAGGCCAGCGCGAGACGGGGTCGATCAACCTCCGAAGTGATGTTCAACGCCTCCCGCACGACGTCCAATGCAGCGTCAACTTCACCGCCTGCCTGGAGCGTGGTCGCTAGAGTGACCAAAGTTCTCGCTCTCTCGAAATCACGGCTCAGAATCTCCCAGACAGCTGCGGTCCAGCGAAGGTTATTTGCGGCTTCGTCGTAGTGGCGCCGTGCTCGCTGAAGTACCGCGGCAAGCTCCAAGACTTCTGCCCGAGTCGCGAGATCGTACACACCCTGCATTTCGACCGTCAGGATGGCCTGCTCCATCAATTTCTCCGCTTTGCGAAGGTCGCAGGCGATTCGAGCACTGTTGGCTGCCAGCGCCCAAGCCCGAGCAAGGACAGCAAAGTGGTGGGCCACCGAGCGGGGTTCAATCGAGTCGGAGCAGTGGATCACTTTTATCGCACAGATAGCCCAGGAGCCAGACTCCTGGCCGTTTGCTGGCAGGGCCATCCAGGAGTGCTCCAGGAGGGCCTCGCCAATAGCCACTCCACGGTAGTGCCCCCGACTTAGGGCGATTTTGGCGAGCCGGGCTTGTGGATTGAGCGGCTCGAGCTTGGCTACCAGCTTTCGGGCACGGATACGGTCCTGCTCAGGAATCTCAAAACTCCGCCGGGCAACTGCAACAGCCTCTTGAACCATGCCCACGAGATTTTGCCCGCTGGGCCCGCCCTCGCTGACAACTAGTTCGAGCGCTCGAACGAGGGCCTCTTCACCACGCAGACCGTCCCTTTCGGCATGTGCCAAAGCCCAACTGAGGGGTTCGGCCGGGAACGGGTTCGCCATCGCTCGCTCCTTCTCGCACTTCGAGGTTAACGCTTTGACAGCCTACACCTGTCACATGCTCGCGCACAAGCGGCAGCTAGCTGCGAATTGAGTTTCACCGAAATCCGGCGAAGGGCCTGAGATTACCCCTGAGGATCGTCAATCTCCTCACTGCTAACGCTGGCTGGCGGCCCTACCGAAGTTCGGCCATGAGGGTCCATGACAGCGCCTTCGTCTCTAGGCGCCGCCTCCATCCGCCCCCGACCGAGCGGGCGCATCGCCGGCCCGTCCTCCAGCGGCCCAACCGCCGCAAACCACACGCTCAAAACCTCACACGGCGCTTCCGCCCAACGCGGAAGTCGCGAGCAGAGATCGGCTTGGGCCGGGATCGCGAGAATCAGGCTGGCAGCGAGGACGAGGCCAAGGGAAGGCGAGCGACGAGGACGCATGAAAGCCTCCTAGAACGGATGCGATCTTGAGGTCCCCATTCTCGCGAGGCCGATGCGCTCACTCCCGGGCCGGCTACAGAAGTGACGCTTAGGTCATTCATGTAAGCGATGTCGTCGAAGGCCCGGCTTCCTACCTGGCAGCTCGCTTCGGCGCTCGGAAGCGATGAAATCGCTACTTCGGTGCTACGAGCCGCCGAGCTCCCGGCCAGGGTCGTTGAAAGGCGAGGCCGGGGCTCTCTTCGGCGTGGCGGAGGTAGGCGCGGGCGTCGGCGAGTGGCTCGAGGGTCGGCTCGTCGCCCAGGACGGCTCTGAGGGCGGTCAGGCAGCGGCGATCGGGAGAGTCGGGGGGAAGGGCGCGAAGATCCTCGTCGAGGGCTTCGAGCCAGCCTTCGATCGCGTCCGGAGAACTCTGGGCAATGGCGATCTCGAGGCTTGCGAAGACGGCTCGGACGGAAAGGACGCTGCCGCGGGGCGACTCGGCGTGCACGAGTCCCCACAGGGCTTCGGCTTCGGCGAGTAGGCCGGTGCGGGCGAGGTACTCGGCGCGGCCTGCATGGAGAGCCGCCCAGGCAGCCGGGTTCGTGCTCGTTTCGAGGCCCGCCTGGGCACGGTCGAGGGCGCGCGCTGCGGCGCGCGGACGGTCCCCGGCGAGCCAGGCCTCGGCCGCCCGGAGGTGGAGCTCGGCGGATATTTCCAGATCGAGAAATTCGCGCCCCCGCTGGGCCGTCGCGGTGAGCAGCACCGCGGCCTCGCGTGCGTGGCCGGTCGTCGTCAGCAAATCGGTGAGGGCGTAGAGCACCTCGCGACCGATGATCCGAAACGGCGTGGCCAGAAGCTCGAGGGCGTCGAGCAGCAGGGCTTCGGCTTCGGCGAACTGGCCGGCATCCCGCAAGGTCAGCGCCCGCAGCGTCAGGACGCGGGCTTCCGTGCGCAGCGTGCGGGCCACCGCCGGCACGTCCGCTTCGAGTCCGCGGACCACCTCGAGCAGCTCCGGGGTCTGCCCCGCCTTCCGAAAGAGACGCCCACAGAGCACATACGCCCGGGTCTCGACGTCGCGGCGGTCGGCGTGTTCGACGAGACCGAGCTCCCGCGCCCGCAACACCTCGGCCTCGGCTTCGAGAGCGAGCTCGAAGGCTGCATCCAGGTGGCCGCCGGCTGCTTGCTCTTCGGCCAGCTCGAGAAGGCCACGGGCGAAAGCGAGCGACGGCACGCTGGGCTTCGCCGGTTTCGGACGACGGGCTCGCAGCTTGGCCGCCCAACGCCGGGCTCTCGCGGCGCCGTCACGATCGACCTGGATCACCCGGCGGCGGTGCCGGGCCGTCTGGAGTCGCCGCAGGTACTCGAGCGGAGAACCGGTAGCGCCCGCGAGCAGCAGCTCGCCGGCCACGGCGCTCTGCTGGCGAGCGAGGCCCTCGAGCACCCGCAGCAAGGCCGTCGCCGGGACCGGCGGATCGGCGGAGAGGGCCAGGTGAAGCGGGCGCATGGTCACCTCCCGAAGCGACGAGTCGAGAGCATCAAAGGTAACGGATGACGCAGGCTTGTCGATGTTTGAAGCAGGCTGGTAGCGCGGTCGGTTGGCCGTTTGACGCCGCGGTCGGTACAATCCGGAGCACCATGGCACCTGACCGCGAGATCCTCGGCCTGACCCTCGCTGCTGCCCGGGTCGGCGCCGGCATGTCCCAGCGCGAGCTCGCGGCGAAGACCGACACCAACGCCAGCCAGATCTGTCGCTGGGAGCAGGGCAAGCAGATGCCGGGAGCGCTCGTCGTCGGTCGCATCGCCCAAGCCGTCGGCCTGCAAACCCAGGAGCTGTACCAGCTCTACGAGTTGGTCGTGCGCTCCTACACCCGCCGTACCGGCCGCGCCCCCGAGCCGGGCAGCCTGGCAACCCTCGGCACCCGCGACCTGAAACCCGTCGTCACCGGGGAAAGCCGCGAACGCGCCGCGCAGCTCCTGACCGAGGCGCTCGCCATCCTGACCGTCACCCCGCGGGGTGGCAGCACCGACTCGCGCTCCTGAACGTCGCCTTCTAACCATCCGTTTCGGGCAACTTGGGCACCGGCCGTAAGTGGCGCTGGGCGCCATCGGTGCGGCGCCGCAGGGGGCGCGACGGTGGTTCGGCATCGTCCTCGGCGAGGGCTCGCGCCAACTTGTCGGCGAAGACGGAGAGGCCGGCCCCCACCTCCTGCGCTACCTCCCCCAGCATCCGATCGCGCGCCCTCTCAGGATGGGCCTGCGCTTCGGCCCCCAAGGTCTCCAAGTTCCGCGCGAAGGTCTCCAGCTCGACCGCCGAGGCCCGCAACTCGAGCTCGAAGTCGGTTTCCGCCCCGCGCTCCGTAAGGCTTCGCTCGAGCAAGAGGTCATCGAGCAGTCGACCAAACAGCCGAACGGTCTCCTGAACCTCCGGATCGAAGCGGGAGACGAAGGTCTCTCGAAAACAGTTGCTGGGATCGACAACCGGCAGTCTCGGCGGGCGCATTTGTCACCATGGTATCTCATCAGTCAACATGGTTGCAATCAAGCCGAAACAACCCCGCCGGTCCGCCGCCTTCGCGACGAGGTAGCCCGCATGCGCCGGCATGCGCCGGCATGACACACCTCCCAACCCCTCAAGTTGCACCCTGTTGACTTTTTGATTGACGCTCTTGCGCGCAGTCGGCTTCCAAGCGACCGCCACGGAGGAACGGATGGTCAAGCAACGGATCGGTGCGCTCGCGCTCGTACTTCTTCTCCTACTCCCCGCCCC
>JANRLG010000134.1:0-42507 GCA_033762835.1 Thermoanaerobaculia bacterium | reverse complement strand
GTGACCGCCGTCCAGCCGTCCTCCAGGCTCTCGCCGCTCCGCGCCAACTCCTCGCCGCCCACGAGCTGGTCGTAAAGCGGCTCACTCGGCCAGCAGGGCAGGCCCTTGACGTCGTAGAGCGGCTCGTAGGAGCCGGCGGCGACGCCAATCTGCCGGCCGATGTGGAGGCGGGCGATCTGCCGGCGGTCCGGATCGAGCTCCAGGCGGTCGACCCGGTGGAAGAACTCGAAGCGCACACCGCGGCGCGCCAGGACCTGGTAGAGCGGGGCGAAGACGACGTCGCCCATGCCCGCCTGCATCTTGTGGTAGATCGCGCCGCGGTAGGTGAACAACATGCGCAGCGTGTACTGGAGCATGGTGCCGGCGCCGACCTCGTGTTCCGTCGAGAAGATGCCGGCGTACATGCCGTCGATGAGCGCGCAGTGGGCGGTGGTCTCGGCCGCGCCGTGCTTCACCAGCCACCGGCGCAGGTCGATGCCGTCGATCTTCCGCCAGTCCTCGGGCGGGTAGACGAGCTCGTCGCGCACGAGGCCGAGGATGGTGGTGGCCGCGAAATCGAGCAGGATCAACGCCCGGCGCACCGAGGGCAGGTGGTCGAGATGGCGCCCGAGGCCGCAGGCCGCCTCGCGCACGATCTGGGTTCGGCGGGTGAGTCGAGCCAAGGCGGCACGGTCGGAGCGCCGCTGGCGGTCGGGCTCACCGAGCACGTCGTCCGTGGCCGACTGGAGTTTGCCGATGACGTCGCGCAGCGCTTCGAGCAGATTGGGCCGGGTGCTGCGCCACAGCCGGTCGATCAACCCGGGCAGGAAGTCGCGCTTGTGCGGCAGGCGCTCCGACAAGTGCGCCGCGAGCTCCGCCGGGGTGTCCTTCATGACCTGGTCGTACCACTCGACCATGCTTTCGAGCAGCACCTCGACGTAACCCCAGGGGGTCGGGATCGGGCCGCCCTCCCCGAGCCGCGCGGTATTGAGCGGAAACTCCCAGTGCCACACCGACCATTCGCCGTCGTGCTTCTCCACGAAGCTGATGCGTGGGTTGCCTTTGAAGGCGTCGGTGACTCGGGCCAGCGGCGCGTCGAGGGGCCGGTCGAGCTCCTCATAACACTGCTTCAGAATCCGGAAGGCGTTGTCGTAGAAGCCGAAGAAGACGTGGATGCCGTGTTCTTCGATGCGGTCCGCGAGCTGCCGGTTGCGACCACTGGCCCCCTTGCCGCCGAGCCGGTGCCCGAGCTGATAGACGGTGATCTCGTAGCGCTCCCGCCAATCCGCGCGGGAAGTCAGCGAGTACACCGTGGAAAGCGCGGCGATGCCGCCGCCGAGCACGACGATCTTCTGTTTCGGTGTGTTCATGGAAATGGGATTTTACGGGAGGCGACGGGTACCATGGCCCCATGGATGCCCCGGGCCTTTATGTCCATGTTCCCTTCTGCGCCCGAATTTGCCCTTACTGCGACTTCGCAGTCCGTCGGGACCACGCGGAGGAACGCCAGTCGTTCGTTCGAGCCCTGGATCTAGAGGCGGAGCGCTGGGACGGGCGGTGGACGGCGGGGCCCTTCGACACCGTCTACTTCGGGGGCGGCACACCGTCGCGGCTCGACCCGGCCGAACTCGCGGCCGTGCTGGCGGCGCTCCGGACTCACCTGCCGATCACGGCCGACGCCTGGCTCAGTCTCGAAGCGAACCCGGAGGATGCCGCGCCGAACCGGCTGGCGGCCTACCGGGCCATTGGGGTGCGGACGTTGTCGCTGGGTGTGCAGTCCTTCGATGCCGCAGCCCTGAAGTTCCTCGGCCGGCGGCACCGGCCGGAGCAGGCTCGGGAGGCGGTCGTGGCGGCCCGCGGAGCGGGGTTCGACATCGTCTCGGTCGATCTCATCTTCGGCCTGCCCGGTGAATCGCTCGACCGCCTCACCGCAAGCCTCGAGGCCGCCGTGGCGCTTGCTCCCGAGCACATCTCCTGTTACCAGTTGACCTTCCACGAGGGTACGCCCTTCGGCCGGGCGCTCGGCCGCGGGCGTCTCGCCGAGCTGCCCGAGCCCGACCAGGCGGCGGCCTTCGAACGGGTCCACGAAGTGCTCGGCGCAGGCGGTTACGAGCCCTACGAGGCGTCGAACTTCGCGCGGGCACCGGAGTTTCGCTCACGCCACAACCAGAAGTACTGGCGCCATCGGCCCTACCTCGGCCTCGGCCCCTCCGCCCACTCCTTCGACGGCACGGACCGGTTCTGGAACGAGCGGGACTTCGGCGCCTGGGCCGAGCGGCTCGCCCGCGGCGAGTCCCCGGAAGCCGGCCGGGAGCACCTCGGGCCGAACGAGCTCGCCCTCGAGCGGCTGATGCTCGGCTTGCGCACCCTCGACGGCGTCGACCTGGGCGCCCTCGATCCGGACTTCCTGGATCGCAACCGCGCCACCCTCGAACGCCAGGTCGGAGCCGGCCTGCTCGCGTTGGACTCTCACCGCCTCCGCCCCACCCGTGCCGGCCTCGCGGTGGCCGACGGACTGGTGCGTGGGCTCCTGTAGGTAGGTGTTTGCCGCACCCCGCCGTGCGGGGGCGCGGGCGGATTGGGTATCCTTGCCGTCCCCAGTGACGCACCCCCGAGGAGACGCTCCCATGGCCACGCCACTCGATCTTTCACCTCCCGCCCTGCCCAAAGACGGCATCGGCTCGCTCGCCTACGACCTGATCGGCTCCGAGATCCTGAAGATCGCCGGGCAAGTGCGGGCGATCAAGGAATCCGGAGCGCCGGTGTCGGATTTCACCGTGGGGGACTTCTCTCCCGCCCAGTTCCGGAGTCCGGAGCCGCTCGAGGCGGCCATCGTACGTGCGCTCCAGGCGGGGGAAACCAACTATCCGCCTTCGGACGGCGTGCCCGCCCTGCGTAAGGCCGTCGTCGCGTTCTACCAGCGTCATCTGGGCCTCGACTATCCCCTCGAGGGCGTGGCCATTGCGTCCGGGGCGCGTCCTGTGCTGTGGGCGAGTTATCGGACGGTGCTCGAAGACGGGGATCGGGTGATCTACCCGGTGCCGTCCTGGAACAACAACCACTACATCCACCTCTGCCGCGCTCAGGGCGTTGCGATTCCGACCTTGCCGGAAAACGGCTTCCTGCCGACGGCGGCACAGATCGCCCCGCACCTCGCGGGGGCCAGCCTGATCGCGCTCAACAGCCCGCTCAACCCGGCCGGCACGGGCTTTTCCGCCGACGAGGTGCGCGCCATCGCGACCCTCGTGGTCGACGAGAATCGGCGTCGCGAGGCCCGCGGCGAGCGGCCGGTCTTCCTGCTCTACGACCACATCTATTGGACCTTGGCGGCCGACTCGGCTCCGCACTTCACGCCGCCGGGCCTCGTCCCCGAGGTCGCCAAGTACACCCTCTTCGTCGACGGCATCAGCAAAGGCTTCGCGGCCACCGGCCTGCGGGTCGGTTGGGTGGTGGGGCCGCCGTACATCGTAAAGCGCATGCGGGACCTGCTCGGCCACGTCGGCGCCTGGGCGCCGCGCGCCGAGCAGATCGCCACCGCCGAGGTCTTGGCCGACCCCGACGCCGGCCTGGCGCTGGTCGAGCCGATCAAGAACGGACTCATCGCCCGGCTCGAGCGGCTCCACGCCGGGCTCGAGGAGCTGCGGCGCGCGGGTGCGCCGGTACGAGCCTTGCCGCCGGCCGGGGCCTTGTACCTGTCCGTACAGTTCGATCTGCTCGAGCGCTTCGGCACCGACGACCAGCTGCGCCGGTTCCTGCTCGAGGAGGCCGGGCTGGCGGCCGTGCCCTTCCGGGCTTTCGGCCTCGAGCACGACAGCGGTTGGCTCCGGCTCTCGGTGGGTGCCGTGGGGCTGACCGAGATCGACGCCGCCATCGGCCGCCTGCGTCCCGCTCTCGAGCGCCTCACGGCCGCAGTCGGATCCTGAGGGAGGCGCGATGACTCTGCGCAGCTGGCTGACCGTTCCAATCCTGGTGCTGGGTTGCGCCCTCGCGGCGTGTACCCCCGGGGGGCTTCCGCGGGTCGGGGGGCCGGCCCCCGCTATCGACTTGCCGGGCCTCGACGGCACGACGTTCTCGCTCTCGAGTCTCGCGGGCAAAGTCGTGGTCGTCGACTTCTGGGCCACCTGGTGTGGGCCGTGCCACATTCAAGCGGACATTCTGGAGCGCGGCGTCATTCCCACCTGGAAGCCCCGCGGGGTCGAGTTCGTCGGCATCAACGTCGGCGAGTCGGCCGAAGTCGTCCGCCGATGGCTGAGCGAGAACCCGGCTTCCTACCCGACGCTGCTGGACGAAGCCGAGTCCGTGTTCGCGAACCTCGGCTCGGGAGCGCTCCCGACGATGCTGATCGTCGATGCGGAAGGCAACATCGCCCATCTTGGAGCGGGGGTCACCGACAAAGACGAGCTCGGTGACATCCTCGCTCGGCTGACGCGTTGATGCCCGCAAAAAATGTCGCGACGGAATCGCAGGAAACCACCAAGTCGAGGGTTCCAGGAGCGGAAAGGCGGTTTCAGCATGATGCCCCGCCGCTCACTCACAAGGAGATTCGTATGAACCGCAAGCCCCTCGTGTTCGCGACCCTGGCTCTCGGCGCTCTGCTCGTCCTGCCCACCGTCGCCAGCGCCCAGGAGAGCCGCGCCCCGCGCTGCAACAACTTCCGCGCCATCGCCCGCGTCCTCCAGTTGTCGGCGACGCAGGCGGAGCAGGCCCGCACGATCTACAGCGAGCTGCGCACCACGGTCGAGCCCCTGCACGCTCAGATCGCCCCGCTCAAGGAAGCCCTCGAAGACCTGCTCGACACCGCGACGCCCTCGGCGACCGAGGTCGGCGAGGTGGTGATCGACATCGACGGCATCCACGACCAGGTCGAGGCCGCCCGGGCTGCCGCCGATGACGAGTTCGAGGCCATCCTCACGGCCGAGCAGGTCACCCGCTGGGAGCGCTTCCAGTCCACTTGCCGCCAGGGTTACCAGCGCTGAGGGGCATCGCGTGACAAACATCGGCCGACCTCCGTGTCGGCCGATCTCCCCTGCTTTCCGCCCGCCTCAGACCACCTCACCCACCGTCAAGGCCAGCGCCAGCTGGCCGTTGTTGACGTTGGTCACCCGCTTGATCTCGATCGTGTAGGTACCCGTCTCGGGCGCCACGAAGTCGATCCACTGGATCGTGCTGTTGGGGATCTTCGAACTCCACTGGGCGAACCCGCGCGTCACCGTCAGTTCCATGCGCATGTTCGGCGCCTTGTTCGACAGCGCGTAGGACCCTTGCACCAACCACGAGATGGCGATGCGGTACCGCTTGTTGGCGGTCAGGTTGGTGAGTTCGACGATTTTCTTGGTGGCCGGGTCGAAGTAGGCCGAATTGTTGCCGTTCCACCACTTGCCCCAGCGGAAGAACTGAGTGTGCAGGAAGTTGAGCATGCCCGGGCCGTCCTTGTCGATGTCGTTGGGCACGACATCGGTGGTGGCTCCGGCCACCAGGTGGGCCTTGATCGCCTGGGGCTGGTTGAAGAAAAACGCCGAGCCGCTCATCAGGTCCGCCGCGAAGGCGGCGGCCAGCGGGGTGGCCAGGCTGACGCCGCCCGCGCAGAGCTCCCCGGCCTTACGGGTGATGCAGGTGCCGGGCGTGACCCCGTCGGGTTTGACGGCACCGGTCTCCGGGTCCAGCCAACCGGTGTAGTTGAGGGCCTGGTTGGGAATCATCAGCGGGTCGGTGTCAGCGCCGCCGACAGCGAAGACGTTGAAACCCTTGCCCGGGGTGGTGGTGAAGAACCCGGTCGCGGTGCCGCCCGAGGGCACGAACATGGCGATGCGGCTCTGGTAGACGTAGTCGTCCCACTCGGCGGCACAGGCGGTGTAGGTGTTGGTCATGACGTCGCCCCAGTTCCAGGACTGGGAGCCGAGGTAGACCGGCGGGTTGGTTTGGCGGGCGATGGGTTTGTAGATGTGGCAGCCGGCCGGCTCGTGACCGTAGTAGACGGTGGCCTGCGGGGCAGTCTTCTGGAGCATCGTGGTGGTCCAGGTGGAGTGGGTCGACGGTGCGTCCGGCGTCAGGTAGACCACCTTGGCGGCGTTGATCTCGGAATCCGTGGCATCGGGAGAATTCCCTTCGCCGGTCCAGATGCCGATGCCCTGGCCCTTCAAATTGTAGGAGTGGGCATAGGGCAGGATGCGCAGCCACTCGAGCGCCCCAACGGGATTCGTCGTGATGGCGTTGGTCAGGGTGTTGACGATCGGCTTCGGTACCTCGATGGCCTGCAAGCGGCCGGCTCCGACCTCCACCAGTCGACCGAGTTCCTCGGCATTCAGCCGGACCCGGGCGGTCGTGGTGGTGCGATCGACGACCTGCTTCGACAATCCCGCTTCCGCGAGAAGCGCCGTCAGCCGCGCCTCGGACCGTGCGTCCCGCTCCGCGGCCCGGGCCGCCAACTGCCGTTTGGCCACTGCCGCGTGGGCCGCAAGCTCGGCTTCGTCGACCGGCCTACCGTTCAGGGTGAACCGCAGGCCACCGACGCCGTCGGTTTCGAGGGTCGCCGTGGCCGCGGGCACCAGCGGGCGGTCGTCCCGCTCCGGGGCGAGGTGGAGGAGAACCGTGCCGCGCGTGTCCGGGGACTCCCCGGCGAAGAGCGAGAGCACCTCGGGCGACACCCGGGAGGCGAGTTTGGAGATCCGCGGCGCCCGATCGGGCAACTCCTGCGCTGCAAAGGGGACCACGCTGGGGAAGGCGATTGCCGCACAGCACAGCGGCAACCAGAAAGTACGAGATCGAAGGGACATGTCGACTCCTCGGCCGCCTCGGCTCGATCCGCCAGTGGATCGAAGTCGAACGAAGCAGCTCGTAGGGGGAAACGCAGGAACGGGCCGGAAGGGACCGCGCGGTCCTCGCGGCCTTTCGTGTTAGAAAAACGGCATGAAGCCGCTTCTCGCCCTGCTCCTCTTGCTCGTGGGAGGCCCCGCCATGGCCGCCGAGTCGTCCGCGCCCCTCTTCGTTCTGGATCACCTGCTCGTCGGCGCCGCCGATCTCGATCGCGTTTCGGAGCAGGTGGCCGCGAGCACCGGGGTGCGCCCGGTCTACGGCGGCAAACATCCGGTCGGGACGCACAATGCCCTGCTCGCGCTCGGCGACCACACCTATCTCGAGCTGATCGCCGCCCAGCCCGGCCAGCGGCCGCTGGCCTTCGGCGTCGATTTCACGGCTCTCGCCACCCCCGCCGCGGTCGGCTGGGCGATCGCCGTCACCAACCTCGCGGCCGCCCGCGCTGCGCTCGCGCAGGCGGGTTATCGCCTGAGCGAGCCGCTTGCCGGCTCACGCACCACCCCAGCCGGCCAAACCCTCGCGTGGCACACTTTTGTCATCCTCGGCGCGCCCGAGCCTGCGCCGTTCTTCATCGCCTGGTCCGCGGACACCGCCCACCCCGCCACCACCTCCCCGCCAGGCTGCCGGCTCGAGAAGCTGACCCTGAAGACCCCCGACGTCGCCGCGCTCGAGAAGCTCAACGCCGTGCTCGGCCTGACGCTCACGATCGAGCGGGCAGACTCTCCCGGCCAGACGATCGAGCTCGCCTGCCCGGCGGGGAAGGTTCGGTATTGAAGGTCCTCGACGGACCGGTCAGACGAGAACTTCTGCGTAGCTTCCTGGCCTCGCCTCGTCGACTGCGCGAACCACTTGTTCGACTTGCAGAGCAATTCGCGGCCAGCTGGCAGAGTTCAATACGACGATCGCCAGCACCCGAGCCCCGAGGTTCTGTTGGTACTTGAGATTGCTGTCGGTCGTGACGAAGACCTCGAATCCGCTCTCTTCGGCGGCTTTGAGTAGGTCTCCGTTCTTGAGCCTCATCCAGCCAAGCTCGAAGGCGGTCGAGACCCGGTGCCCGCTGAGAAAACGCCGAAGTGGAACGGGCGTTCCCTGATCGAAGAGAACGCGCACCGTTACGCGACCGCTCGGGAGCTTCTCGCCGCCAGCTCGAGCACCGCGCGCGCCTGCTCGAGCGCGACACCTGGAAACCACTCGACGAACTGTGCAAGGGAGACATCGTCTTCGAGGTTTTCGAAGAGGGCAGCTACCGGAACTCGAGTGCCGCGGAATACCCAGGCACCGCTCACCTTGTCCGGGTCTCGTTCGACCTCGTTGCACTTCGACCAGTCGATCATGGGAGCCAGGGTACACGGGGGGCGAACAAAAAAGCAACAAAAAGGGGGCCCCTCGCGGAGCCCCCTTTCTGAAAGCGCCGAGGCGCTTTTCCTCAGTACATGCCGCCCATGCCGCCCGGGGGGCCACCGGGGCCCTTGGCCTCTTCCTTTTCCTTGATCTCGGAGATCATGGCCTCGGTGGTGAGCATCAGGCCGGCGATGGACGCCGCGTTCAGCAGTGCCGTGCGGGTCACCTTGGCGGGATCGATGACGCCGGCCTTGACCAGGTCCTCCATCTTGCCGGTGGCCGCGTTGTAACCCATGGGGCCTTCCTGCGCGAGCATGTCGCGCACGATGACCGAGCCTTCCTGGCCGGCGTTGGCGACGATCTGCCGAGCGGGCTCTTCGAGCGCGCGACGGACGATGTTGACGCCCACGCGCACGTCGCCCTCGGCAGAGACCGCGTCGACCGCCTTGATGGCGCGCAGCAGGGCCACGCCGCCGCCGGGCACGATGCCCTCTTCGACGGCCGCCTTGGTGGCGTGCATGGCGTCCTCGACGCGGGCCTTGCGCTCCTTCATCTCGGTCTCGGTGGCAGCACCGACCTTGATGACGGCGACGCCGCCGACCAACTTGGCGAGGCGCTCCTGGAGCTTCTCGCGGTCGTAGTCGGAGGTGGTCTCCTCGATCTGGGCGCGAATCTGCTTGACCCGGCCGGCGATCGCTTCGCGACGCTTGGCGTCGTCGGAGTCGGTGACGATCGTGGTGTCGTCCTTGGTGATGACGACCTTCTTGGCCTCACCGAGGTCGTCCCACTTGACGTTCTCGAGCTTGATGCCGAGGTCGTCGGTGATCACGCGGCCACCGGTCAGGGTGGCGATGTCCTCGAGCATGGCCTTGCGGCGGTCGCCGAAGCCCGGGGCCTTGACAGCCGCCACGTGGAGGGTGCCGCGCAGCTTGTTGACGACCAGCGTGGCGAGCGCCTCGCCCTCGATGTCCTCGGCGATGATCAGGAACGGACGGCCCTGCTTGGCCACCTGCTCCAAGATCGGGAGGAGGTCCTTCATCGAGCTGATCTTCTTCTCGTGGAGCAGGATGCGGACGTTCTCGAGGACCGTCTCCATGCGCTCGGCGTCGGTCACGAAGTAGGGCGAGAGGTAACCGCGGTCGAACTGCATGCCCTCGACGACCTCCAAGGTCGTCTCGATGCCGCGGTTCTCCTCGACGGTGATCACGCCGTCCTTGCCGACCTTCTCCATCGCCTCGGCGATGATCGAGCCGATCTCGGTGTCGTTGTTGGCGGAAATCGTGCCGACGTGGGCGATCTCCTTGCCGTCGACCGGACGGGCGAGGGCCTCGATCGACTTCACGGCCGCCTTCACGGCGAGGTCGATGCCGCGCTTGACTTCCATCGGATTGGCGCCCGCGGTGACGTTCTTGGCGCCCTCGCGGTAGATCGCCTGGGCGAGCACGGTGGCGGTGGTGGTGCCGTCACCGGCAACGTCGGAGGTCTTCGAAGCGACCTCGCGGACCATCTGGGCGCCCATGTTCTCGAGACCATCGGCAAGCTCGATCTCCTTGGCGACGGTGACGCCGTCCTTGGTGATCGTGGGCGAGCCGAACTTCTTTTCGATGACGACGTTGCGGCCCTTGGGACCGAGGGTCACCTTGACCGCGTCGGCGAGTTTGTTGACACCGCGCAGGATCGCGGCGCGCGCGTCCTCGCTGTAGGTGATGTGCTTGGCCATATCTGAAAATCTCCTCGGAGGTGCTTGCGGGATCAGCGGGCGATGACGGCGAGGATCTCGTCCTCGCGCAGGATGGTGTACTCGTGGTCGTCGATCTTGACCTCGCTACCCGAGTACTTGCCCATGAGGACGCGGTCGCCGACCTGGACGTCCATGGGAGAGCGCTTGCCCTCCTCGTTCAACTTGCCGGGGCCGACGGCCACCACTTCCGCTTCCTGGGGCTTCTCCTTGGCGGTGTCGGGGATGATGATGCCGCCCCGGACTTGCTCTTCCTGCTCGATACGCTTGACCACCACTCGGTCGTGCAGCGGACGAATGTTCACGGTGAAACCTCCTGACGAAATCTTCTGGGTGTTGGAATCCAACCGTCGCAGAGTGTCTTGTTAGCACTCCTTGCCGGCGAGTGCCAGCAGCATACCCAGCCGTGCCTGGAGGTGTCAAGCGGGCGGTCAAAGACTCGCGCTGAAACGGTTTCTCGGTTCCGCACACGGGGGGTAGACTGCTCACCCTATCGAGTGCCCGAACGTGATCTCGACCCTACGTCGCCGCCGCCTGCTTGCGGCCGGCCTTGCAGCCGGCCTACTCGCTTTGCCGTCTCCGGCCGGGGCCGACACCCCGCCGGGGTTGCCGCTGCTGCGCTCGGTCGTGCCGACCCTTGAAGACGCCGGGCCGCAGAATTTCGGCCTCGCGGCCGACCCACGGGGGCTGCTCTACGTGGGCAACTTGCTGGGTCTGCTGACCTTCGACGGCGCCCGGTGGACCTCTCTGCCGATCGGCATGCACCGAGTTGCCTGGGCGGTCGCCGTGGA
Source organism: Thermoanaerobaculia bacterium (assembly GCA_033762835.1). Taxonomy (GTDB): domain Bacteria; phylum Acidobacteriota; class Thermoanaerobaculia; order Multivoradales; family DATKCC01; genus JANRLG01. The sequence goes on along the minus strand of JANRLG010000134.1, from coordinate 31,845 downwards.
TTCCGCCGGGCGTGTGGCCGTGGGGGGGAGTGGGGAGTTCGGACTGGTCGAACCGGACGCCGAGGGTCGCCCCAAGTATGTCTCGCTCTCCGCTCGACTGCCCGAAGAGGAACGGGGCTTCGACCAGGTTCTGGCCGTTCACGCCACCAGCGAGGGCTTCTTGTTCCTCACCGATCGCTGGCTCTGGCGTTGGAACGGACGGGCGATCACCAAAGTCGCAGAGTTCTTGAACGAGGGTCCGGCTCCTTCCCTCCATGTCTGCCGTGGCGAGGTCTTCTTGTGGACCGTCGACCAAGGGCTCCGGCGACTCGACGGCGACCACCTCGCGCTGGTACCCGGGGGCGAGCGCTTCCGCGGCGAACGGGTGCGGGTCGTGTTGCCCGCTCCCGTCGACGGGTGCCTCGTGGTGCAGCGGGAAGGCGGGCTGTCCCGTTGGCACGAAGGCCGGGTCACGCCCTTCGCTCCCGAGGCCTCGGCCTGGGTTCGCACGGCGCGCGTGATGACCGGGATCGAGTTGCCCTCGGGTGGCTGGGCCCTGGGATCACTGCTCGACGGCATTCTCACGCTTCACCCGGACGGTTCGATCAACCGGCTGATCGACAGCCAGAACGGCCTGCCGGACGACTTCGTGTACGACCTCGCCGTCGATCACGAAGGGGCCTTGTGGGCCGCTCTCAACAGCGATGTGGTGCGCATCGAAGAGAGCCAGCCCTTGGCGGTCTACGACCGTCGCACGGGCCTCGAGGGCAGCCCCTACGCCGTCTTGCGGCATCAGGGCCGGCTCTTCGTCGCGACCGCCGCGGGCCTGTTCACCTCCGGACCCACGGACGGCGGCGAGCGCGCGAGCGCCTTCCGGGCCGTGCCCGGTTTCCGCCCGTCGGTCTGGAGTCTGCTGTCGCGAGGCGAGGACCTGTTGGTGGGCACCAACGAAGGGCTTTGGGTCCATCGCGAGGGCCGTCTCCCAGTGCTGGTCGACGGCTTCGCCGGCACCGTCTACACCTTGAGCGCCAAGAAAGACGACCCGAACTGCGCGTGGGTGGGGCTGAACGACGGCTTCGGCGTAGCCTGCCGCGGTCGCGAGGGCTGGGTTTTGGAGCGGCGTCTGGCCAGCAACGGCGCCGTGCGGGGAGTCGAAGAGAAAGGGGGGCGGGTCTGGGTCGCCAGCGAAGCGGATGAACTCCTGGGCATGGATCTACCGCTGCCCCCGACGGGCTCGGAGAAGCCGATCGCCGTGGCGGGTCCCAAGCCGAGCAGCTCGTTGTTTTGGATCGGCGGGGAGTTGGTGGTAGCCGCCGGGGATCAGCTCATGCGTCTCGACACCGTTGCGGCTCGGCTGGTCGCGGACCCGGGCTTGGATCGTTTGACCGCCGACGGGCGCCACGCCCTGCTCCAGGAGGACGCCGACGGCAACGTCTGGCGCGCCACCCGGCCGCTTTCGGTCGTGCTGCGGGGCACGGGCACTGGGCCACCCGCCATTCGTACGCTGCCGGAGTTGCCGGCCCGCAGTGTCGAGCCGTTCTTCGTCGACGAGGACGGGGCCATGTGGCTGGGTGGGGAAAACGGCCTGTACCGGTGGGCCGGCAAGGCCGCGGAGCCGGTTCGCCCGCCCGCGCCGCCGCTCCTCGAGTCGGTCACCTCGGGCGCGACGGTCCTGCGTTCGGGGCGCCCCGGGGAACCCCCGGCTACGATCGATTTGCCTGCTAGTCTGCGCCGGCTCCGCCTCAACTTCGCGCCCCTGTCGTTCCGCACCGGTCTGCGGTACCAAACGCGGCTAGATCCGCTCGATGCCGAGTGGAGCACGCCGAGCCCCGAGCCTTTCTCGGAGTTGACACGGCTTGCTCCTGGGGACTACACCTTTCGCGTCCGTACGGTGGTTTCGGAGCTCGAAATCGGTCCGGAGACGACGTGGTCGTTCCGCGTCCTGCCGCCTTGGTACCGCACCCCTTGGGCGTTCCTCGGCGCCGCGGGCCTGGCCTTGGTCGGCCTGCGCGGTTACGGTCGACTTCGTAGTCGCAGTCACGCGCAGCACGCGGCTCGACTCCAGGCCCAGGTGGATCTGCAAACGCTCGAGTTGCGCCGCACGGTGGACGAGCTGCAACGGACCCAGAGTGATTTGCAGAGCGCCAATGCTCGGCTCGAAGAGCTGTCGCAGCTCGACGAGCTGACCGGCGTGGCCAACCGGCGGCGCCTTCGCACGGTCCTCGAAACCGAGTGGGGCCGAGCGGCGCGACACGAACGGCCGATTTCGTTCGTGATGCTCGATCTCGACCAGTTCAAGCTGCTCAACGACACCCGCGGGCACCACGAAGGGGACCGGTGTCTGGTGCGCGTGGCACAATTTCTGGACGGCGCGGTCCGTCGGCGCACGGATCTGCTCGTCCGCTACGGCGGTGAGGAGTTCGCCCTGCTGCTGCCGGACACCGACTTGGTCGGCGCGCTGGAGGTGGCCGAGAAGCTGCGCGAAGGCATCGAAGACTTAGCGATCCCCCACGATGCCGTGCCCCTCGGGCGGATCACCGCGAGCTTCGGCGTCGCCACCCTGGTGCCCCTGGTGGGCCAGCGCCCGGAAATCCTCATCGAAGCCGCCGACCGCGCGCTGTACCGTGCCAAGGCGGAGGGTCGCAACCGGGTGCTCGCGGAAGGCGAAGGAACGGAGTCGTTGGCGACGCCGACGAATTGAGGTCCCCTATTCTTCCGCCGGCTCGAACTCGAGTGCCACCGAGTTGATGCAGTAACGCAGGCCGGTCGGCTCCGGACCATCGTCGAAGACGTGACCCAGGTGCGAGCCGCAGCGCTCGCACAGCACCTCGGTGCGCACCATGCCGTGGCTCGAGTCGACCCGGCGGCGGATCGCCCCGGGCTCGGCGGCTTCCCAGAAGCTCGGCCAGCCGCTGCCCGAGTCGTACTTCTCGAGCGAGCGGAACAACTTGGCGCCACAGGCGACGCAGCGGTAGGTGCCGGTCGCCTTGTGCCGGTAGTACTTGCCCGAAAACGGCGACTCGGTGGCCCCGAGCCGGCAAACGGCGAACTGTTCGGGGGATAGGTGGCGCTTCCAGTCCTGGTCGTCTTCGGGAAGCGGGCGCTCTCCAAATTCACGATGCATGGCTTCCTCCTTGTGTTACCTCATGGTAAGTCCGAAGAGCCGTGAAAAGATCCCGGTTACGCGAACCCGAGGAGGCGATTTCATGCTGAGGAAGCGCGCCGTGCGCAGTTTGTTGGTCGAAAGGATCGCGGGGTTGCGACCGGACCCGCCCGCCGCCGACGGGGAACCCGACGACGAAGCCCTCGATCAGGCCGAGAAAGACGCCCTCGCCCATGCCCTCCGCCGCGCCCGGGCCATGACCGTCCTCGCTTTCGGCGCCCTCGTGATCCTCTTCGTCACGCGTCCCTCCACGGCGAGTTTCCTCCCCGTCGGCACCGCGGCCGATGGCGTTTTCACCGTGACCGTCCTCGCCATCGCAGTCTTCGGCGGATATCGCCTTGGGACGCTCGAGAAGCTGGGGGCGGTCAAGCGGGCGCATGACGAGACGCGCTAGCGTTCGCGGCCAGGCGGGCAAGGTGATGCCTTGGGGCGCGAACTGGACCGGTGGCGTGTTGGCGCTCGTCGTGGTGAACGGCAAGACGTTGGTTCGCGCGGAACTGGGGAACATCGAAACGGACTACGCCGTCCAGGCCACCCTGCGGATCGGCTCCCGGGTCGATTTCCTCCTCGGTCCGAACCCGAGCATCGGTGTCACCATATTTACGGCCACGATCGGAGTGTCCCCATGAAAATGGGTCCCCTGGTGCCCATGTTGCCCGTGCGCAGCATGCCGGCGAGTGTCGAGTTCTACCAGCGCCTCGGGTTCCGCGTGGAGCAACGCAACGACGACTGGCGCTGGGCGAAGCTGCGTTTCGACGACTGCCTGTTGATGGTGGATGAGTCGATCCGCCAGCACCCGGGCCTGCCGCGGGCGGGTGTGCTCTACCTGTATCCCGACGACATCGAGGCGTATCACCGGCTCGTGCGCGAGAACGGCCTGACGGTGCCCGATCTCGAGATCACCTTCTACGGCATGACGGAGTTCCGGATCGAAGATCCCGACGGTAATCGGCTTTGGATTGGCCAACAGCGATGATCTAGACTCTACGCACCGACCCAGGAGCCGACCATGAAGCTCACCCTCCGTTTTTCGACTCCCATCCAAGCCGCGTGCGAGGTCGTTTGGGACACGATGTTCGACCCCGACTGCTATCGAACCTGGACTACGCCCTTCGGTGAGGGCTCGTACTTCGAAGGTTCCTGGGCGGAAGGGGAGCGCATTCGCTTCCTGGCGCCGGGGGGGAGCGGCATGTCGGCGGTCATCGCCGAGAATCGACGGCCGCAGTTCCTTTCCATTCAGCACCTTGGCGAGATCGTCGAGGGCGTCGAGGACCTCGACAGCGACCGCGTCCGGGCCTGGGCACCGGCTTTCGAGAACTACACCCTCCTTGCCACCGCCGGAGGCACGGAGTTGATCGTGGACTCGGACGTGAGCGAAGAATGGGAGCCCTTCCTGCGCGAGACTTGGCCGAAGGCCTTGGCCGTTCTGAAGCGGCTCTGCGAAGAGCGGGGTGGGGGTGGGTAGAGCCTTGCTCGTGAACTCTGGCTGCCGTAGGGCGGTTTCTTGGAGGCTGCAAAAATGAACGTCCGCTTCTGCGTACTACTGGCTCTGTGCGTCGGCATGCCGGCTTCGGCCGCTGAGGTGGCGTTTGGCGTTCTTCCCGCCGGCGCGGCTAGCACGAATGTAGTGACGGATGTTCGCGCTGAGATTTGCCGCGACCATTTGTTCGACCCATCGCGGGCCGAAATACGCCTCCCCAAGGATTACCGCCTCATGCTCGCCTCCGAGTATGCCGAACAGGACCCTAGCGTCGCCGACCTACTGAAGAGCGACGCGAAGTACTCCGCGTACGCCGTTGTTGGCAGTCTTTGCTTCATGTCCGTGGGTTCATTCGTCGTGGATGGCCAAAGCACGCCCTCGCAGGACCCAATCCCCATGGCTTTCTGGTGGGTGCGTGCGGCGGGTCCGCGCGATCCGCGTATGCAGGGCAAAGTCGACTGGCTGCAACTAGCGAGCTGGTACTCGCGCAACGTCGTCGGCCGCGAGAGGATCCTCGCCACCGACCCAACGGCGCAGTTCGTCGACCTCGAGGTCAAGGAAACCGAGCCGGGCCTTTGGCGCATGCACCTCGTGCTGCCAACCGAGTCGATCCAGGCGGAGGTACGAGGTAGCGGGCAGAGGACTCGACGAAACTCTCCCGAGCCTGGTTTCATGAGTGTGCCATTCGCCGGAGAAGGTGCCGGAAGCTTCTGGGTCATCACATATTTCGGCCACCACCACCAATCGGCGCAGGGCAAGTGGCAAGCCGAGGGGGCTGGCGTTTTCAGCGAAGCTCTGCGAATCCCCGGCGAGGCGTCAGTGTTCGGCACGGCCTTTCAGGATGGCTGGTCCGCGCTTTCCGGCCTGTACAGACCCTGAGGTTCTCGAGATCGAGCCACCTAGCGGTCGAGTCCTTCGCATCTGAAACCGTTAGACGGTCTCGATGCCTTAGTCCACCTGATTCCGGATTTGGGTTCGCCGGCATGCCGGCGCATGCCGTGCCACGAAAAAAAGGCCCGCCCCCTTTTCGGGAGCGGGCCTCTTCGGGACTCGGCCGAAGTCCGAACTCACTGGCCCGGAGGAGCGGCCGGGGGAGCCTCGGGCGCGGGGTTGATGGCGAGCAGCTCGACCTCGAAGGTGAGGGTGGCGCCGGCGGGGATCTGGCCGGCGGGACGGTCACCGTAGGCGAGGTCCGGCGGGCAGATGAGCTTGGCCTTGCCGCCGACCTTCATCATTGCGACACCCTCGGTCCAGCAGGGGATGACGCCGTTCAGGGGGAAGGTGGCGGGAGCGTTGCGGCTGTAGGAGCTGTCGAACTCCTTGCCGTCGCGCAGGGTGCCGCGGTAGTGGACCTGGACGGTGTCGGTGGCGGCCGGCGAGGCGCCAGTGCCGGCGGCGGTCTCGATGTAGACCATGCCGGAGGCGGTCTTCTTGGCGCCAGCCATGGCGGCGGCATCGGTCACGACCTTGGTGCCCGCTTCGCGTTCCTTGGCGGCGGCGGCGAGGGCGCGGGTCTGGGCGAGGGCCTGGATCTTGGGGCCCCACTCTTCGAGCTTGACCTTGTGCTCGCGACCGAGCACGCCGTCGGCGAGGCCGCCGCGGACCGTCTCGAGCTCCTGCTCGGTCAGGCCGAAGGGCGCGAGACCCTGGGAGATCGCCAGGCCGAGGGCGTAGAGGGTCTTCTCATCGTCGGTGGTGAGGGTCGGAGCCGCGGGCGCTGCCGGGGCCTGGGCACAGGCCGGCGCGGCGAGCAGCACCAGGAGGAAGGCCGGGAGAATCCGTTGTAGCCGTCGCATGGTGGGTTGAGGTCCTTTCAAGCAGGTTGTCGTAACGAGCGCAACAAGATACCACAGGAGATACCACGCGGCAGGGTGGCGCCGATGGGGAAGCGCTCGGCTACCATGGCCGAGTCCGTCTCGTCGTTTCCCCGAGGAGGTCCCCGCCATGCGCCCACTCCACCTTGCCGACCTCGAATTCCTGCTCGAACGCCGTCCCGGTCCCTGCGTGTCTCTGTACCTGCCCACGGCCCGCGGGGGTCGCGAAGCGGCCGAGAACTCCACGCGTTTCAAGAACCTGCTGCGCCGCGCCGACCAGGAGCTCGGCGCCGCCTCCGAAGTGCTGGAGCCGGCCCGCTCCCTGGTCGACCAGCCTGCGCTCTGGGCCACCCCGGCCGATGGCCTCGCAGTGTTCGTCGGCAGCGGCGTCTTCGGCTGGTTCCGCGTCCCGGTGGCGGTGCCCGAGCGGGTGGTCGTGGGGGAGCGCTTCCACGTGGCCCCGCTGGTTTCGCTCTTCTCCGCGGACGGGCGGTTTTACCTCCTGGCCTTGTCCCACCACGCCGTTCGGCTGTTCGAGATGACGCGCACGGCGAGCCGGGAGATCGACCTCGGTGACACCCCGCGCTCGCTGCCCGAGGATCGCGGGCCGATCTCCGACCCCGATCGGCTCGCCGGAGCCGAGACCGAAAAGGCCGAGTTGCGGCACTTCCTGAACCGGGTCGACCACGGGGTGCTGGCCCACCTCGAGGACCGCAAGCCGCCGCTCGTGCTGGCTGGAGTCGAATACGTCCAGGATCTCTACCGTGACCAATCGGGTTACCCGAACCTGGTGCTGGTGGGGCTCGACGGCAACTTCGACCACGCTTCTGGAGACGAGCTCCGGGCGAAGGCCTTGCCGATCGTCGAGCCGCTCTTCGCGCGGGGTCTCGAGCACGCCCGGGCGCGGCTCGAGCGAACGGCTCCGGCGCGGGTCGCGCGTGGTGCCGCGGCCGTGATCAAGGCGGCGACGAACGGTGCCGTCGATACTTTGTTCGTGACCAGTGAGGCGCCGTTGTGGGGCCGTTGGGACGAGGTCGCCCGCGAGGCCCGCGAAACCGCCGGGCAGGACCCGGAAGCCGAAGACTTGGCTGATCGCGCCATCGCCGAGGTGCTCACCCGGGGTGGCGAAGTGTTCGTTGTCGCCCCGGGCGAGGTTCCTGGTGGAGGCGCCATCACGGCGCTGCTGCGGTACTGAACCGGTAAAACGTCGCGGTGTCGTCACGGAAAGGCCGCGCGGTTGTCACGTCGGCGTGCTTAGTGCTCTAAGCACGCCTCGTGTTCAACCTGCTGCCTAAAGAACAGGTCTTCTTCGACCTCTTCGAGCGCTCCGCGGCCAATGTTCATTTGGCCGCGGAAAAGCTCGTGGAGCTGATGGAGAACTTCCACGAAATCGCTGCTCGCGCCCCCGAGATCAAGGACATCGAGCACGAAGGAGACCGCCTCACCCACGAGATGATCGAGCGGATGAACAAGACGTTCGTCACGCCGCTCGAACGCGAGGATATTCACGAGTTGGCTTCCCGGCTCGACGACATCCTCGACTTCATCGACGCCGCCGTCAATCGGATGTTGTTGTACAAGATCGCGGCCCCCACGGAAGAAGCCCGCGCGCTGGCACGCAGCCTGGTGCGGGCCACTGCCAAGATCAAAGACGCCATGCCGCGCCTGCGGCGGTTGTCCTCGAAGGCGGCGGTCGAGAGTTTGCTCGCGGCCTGCGTCGAGATCCACACCCTCGAGAACGAGGCCGACCAGATCGAGCAACACGCTCTCGCCAGCTTGTTCGAGACCGAGCGGGACCCGATCCTGGTGATCAAGTGGAAGGATCTCTACGCCGATCTCGAAGCCGCGACCGATCGCTGCGAGGATGTCGCCAACGTGATCGAGTCGATCGTGCTCAAGAACGGCTGAGCCGACGATGGATCCGTTTCACCTGATCGTCCTGGCGGTCGTCGCCGGTTTGGTGTTCGACATCACCAACGGCTGGAACGACTCGGCCAACGCCATCGCGACGGTCGTTTCGACCCGCGTGCTGTCCCCGGCCGTAGCGCTCGGTCTGTCGGCGATCCTGAATTTCGTCGGCGCCCTCGCCTCGATCAAAGTGGCGAAGACCATGGGCTCCGGGGTCGTCGATCTGCCGGTAGCCTTGTCCTCGGTGGCGATCGTGCTGGCCGCCATGCTCGCCGCCGCGGCGTGGGTCACCTGGTGCACGCGGCTGGGCCTGCCGATCAGCTGCTCGCATTCCCTCGTGGGTGGATTGGTCGGTTCTGCCGTGGGCTCCGTCGGCTGGTCGGCGGTCAAGTGGTCGGGGCTCAAGAAGATCCTCATCGCGCTCTTCGCCTCGCCGCTCATCGGTCTGGTGCTTGGGTACCTCTTCATCATCGGGGTGACCTGGATGGCCCGTCGCATGACCCCGCGCACCGGCCGCCATACGTTCGGCAAGCTGCAGATCCTCTCGGCCAGCTTCATGGCCTACCAACACGGCCAGAACGACGCCCAGAAGGTCATGGGCGTGCTCGCCCTGGCCCTGTTCACCGGCGGGTACCTGCACAAGGACGGCGTCGTCATCACCGACATCAAGGACTTGTTCATTCCGACCTGGGTGATCCTCGCCTGCGCCGGAGCCATGGCCTTCGGGACGGCCGTCGGTGGTTGGCGGGTGATCCAGACGATCGGCAGCAAGCTCTCTCGGATCACCCCGGTCGAGGGTTTCGCGGCCGAAACCGCGGGTGGCTTGGTCCTCGAGATCGCCGCCAAACTGGGCGTGCCGGTGTCGACCACCCACACCATCACGGGCGCCATCGTGGGCGTCGGAGCGGCCAAGGGCGCTCACGCCGTGCAGTGGGGCATCGGCGCCAAGATCCTCTCGGCCTGGTTCTTTACCCTGCCCGCCTGCTTCGTCCTGGGGGCGCTGCTCTCCTGGGTGTCGATCCAGACCTCGCCGACGGTGATGACGCTGGGTGTGGTTGTCGTCACGATCGTGACTTTCCTGGCCGCCAAGTTCCGTCGCAACAGCGAGGCGGACGTCCCCACGTGACGTGGTAATCTTCGGCGCCATGCCGGAAAAGCAGGAGGAGCCGACCCTTCGCCGGTCGGCCGAGGTGCTTCGAGTCCTCTTTCCCTCTCCGATCGGAACCATCGGTCTCGAGCTCGCGGGCGAAACGGTGACGCGACTCGTGATCGAGCCGACGGAGGTGGAACGTCGGCTGTTCACGCCCTTCGAGGAGATCGAGGGCTCCGAGTTCCTCGACGAAGCCTTCGGCCACCTGTCGGAGTATTTCGCCGGGGCGCGGCGCTCGACCGAACTCAGCTACGACCTCTCGGCCACGCCCATGCCGGCCTGGCAGGCCCGCGTCCTCCACGAGGTGGCCAAGATTCCCTTTGGCCGCACGCGGACCTACCAACGCATTGCCACCGCCTCGGGTATGCCCGACGGCTACCGCCAAGTTCTCGCCGCCTTGGTCGAGAACCCGATTCCGATCCTCGTCCCCTGCCATCGGGTGGTGACCAACAAGTCGGGTGTCGGTAGCTACATCGGCGGCAAGGAAAAGAAGAAGTGGCTGCTCGCGATGGAGAAGGAAGCGATGCAGGCGGACGTGGAACGGTAGCCGCGGGGGAAACGCCGCCACCATTTCAGGGCCGCGGCCGGGCTTGTCCCGGCCGTCTTCGTCAGCCGCCCGCGGCCTCCGGCCGCACACCCTTGACCGCCGTCATCACCTTCTCGCGGATCTTCGGGTCGTCCCAATTCTGGGCCCCGACGAAACGCTCCACCACTTCCCCGCCTACGACCAGATAGGTCTCCGGCAGCTTCCGCGTGCCGTAGCGGTGAGTGACGTCCCAACTGGGGTCGAACAGCACGGAGCCGATGCGGTTGCCGACGAACTGCTGCACCCGCTCGGGGTCGTCCGCCACCGCGATCATCAAGATGGAGAAGTCGCCGCGGTATTCGGCGGTCGCCTCGTGCAGCCGGCCGAGGGAGGGGATCTCGGTCATGCAGGGGGGGCACCAGGTGGCCCAGAAGTGGACCAGGGTGACCGGGGCCAAGCGCTCGCCCAAGGGGGCCGGTCGCCCGTTGACGTCGATCAACGTGCCGCCGGGTGCCCGGGAGGCCCCCGCCCGGGGCCAAAACAGCGTCGCCAAGGACGCCACGAGCAAGAAGGCCAGAAGCCAGCGGGTGTGACGACCAACGGCCGCGAGGTCGTCGGGCCGAGTGGGGAAGGAGGCAACGGTGGCAGTCGACATGGAGAACCTCGATTGACCCAGGAGCAGCGGTGAACTAGGGTCAAAGCATGACCCGCCGCGAGGCATCGTCCCCGTGGCCCCTAGAGGATAACGGTATTCCCCTTCCGTCTGCCGACATCACGCCCGCTTGGGACGATCTCGAGCGCCAACTCGGCCCGCTCGCGGAGCGCCGGTTGCTCGCGGTGACCGCCGGCTCGGTGCTGTGGGGGGTTTCCTCCCCGACCCACCCGAATCGCGCCCTGGCGTTGAAAGTCGGTCGCGGTGCCAGCGGAGCCGAGGAGCTGGCGCGATTTCGCCTCGAAGCGCGTTTGCTCGCGGAGGTCCACCACCCCCATGTCATCGAGGTTCTGGAGGCCGGCGTCCTACCGGGGGCGCTCACCTACCTGCTGATGGAGCGGGTCGTGGAGCGCCCCGTGCGCTCCTTGTTCGCGGCCGGTTTCGATCCTGCGGTCCTGCGCGAGCTGGCCGCCGGTCTGGCGGCGGGGCTCGGCCACATCCACCGCCACGGCCTCGTCCATCTCGATGTCAAACCCGACAACCTCGGTTTCGTCACGGGAGACGAGCGCCGGGTGGTGCTGCTCGACTTCGGGCTCGCCACCGAGCGGGCCGCCGAGGGGGAGCACGGTCGGATTCGCGGCACCTTGGCCTACACGGCGCCCGAGGTCTTGCTTCAGGATCGCTACGATCATCGCGCCGACTTCTACAGTCTGGGCTTGACACTCTTCGAACTCGCCACCGGCGTGTTGCCCTCGGCGGGAGGCAACGCCGAGGCCGTCCTCTTCCACCTCCACGGCGAATTGCCGGATCCGCGGCGCTGGCGGCCCGAGCTGCCCGAGGATCTCGTGGCCGTAATGCAGCGCCTGACGCGGCGCGAGCCCGAGCGTCGATTCGCCGACGCCGGCCAGCTGCTCGCCGCCCTCGGCCAAGACACCTCCCCGGCCGGCATCGCCGGTCGTTGGCTCGGCTCCGGGGCCGTACTGGCGAGCCGCCTGGTCGGGCGCGACCCTCTGCTCGCGAAGCTGCGGGTGGGTCTCGAGCAGGCCGCGGCGGGCCACGGTCGCGCGGTCGTCCTTTCCGGGCCGGCAGGGGTCGGCAAGGCTCGAATCCTGCGCGAGTTTCGCCGGCTGGCGGCGGCCGAGGGGGCGATCGTCGGTTGGAGTGGACCGCGCAGTGCCCTGTCCGGCAGCCTCGATGCCGTGGCCGAGGCCCTCGCCCGGGTGGGGGTGACGTGGCCCGCCTTCGGCGAGCGGGAGCCCGCCGACCGCTTTCGCCTCTACGACGAGGTCGCCGGCCGACTGACTGCCCGGGCCGGCACCGCGAGCGGTCCTCTGGTGATCCTTCTCCAGGATCTGGACGAGGCCGGCCCGGAGGCGCTGGCCCTGCTCGGCGACCTCGCGCGCGCCACGAGCGCCGCGCGGGTCCTGCTGGTGGCCAGCGTGCGGCCCCGGCTGGGCCTCGACGACGACCCGGAGGAGCCTCTCGAGACCCTGGAGGTGCCCCCTCTCGGAGCCGCCGACCTGCGGGCGGTGATCGACGCCAGCCTCGCTCTCGAGGGCGAAGTCGGCCTCCCAAGCGAGATCTACGAATGGCTCGAGCGCGCCTCCCAGGGGTCGCCGGGGCGCGTCCAGCGCGGCCTGCGGGAGTTGCTCGACGCCCGCGTGCTGCGCTTCGACCAGGGCCGCTGGCGGCACGATACGTCGGAGTTGGCGCGTTTGACCGGCGAGCGCGCGGCCATCGACCGCGGTCGGATCGACCGGCTGCGCCCCCAAGCACGCGAACTGCTGGAGGCCCTGGCGGTCGCGGGCGGTGCCCACGAACTCGAGCGCATCGCCGGTTGGCTCGGGCGCGACAGCAGCGAAGTGTTCGCCGATCTCGAGGTCCTGACCGCCGGGGGGCTCGCGGAGCGTTTCTCGGAGCAGGACGGTGGTCGCTGGACCGTCGCCGACGGCGCCCTGGCCGAGGAGGTGTTGGCGGGCCTCGCGGCCGGTCGCCGCCAGATGCTGGACCGCCGTCTGGCACGGGAGTATGCCGAGCGGTCTCGTCGCGGTGACCCCGCGGCTGCCGCGGCGGCCGCCGAGCACGGCTGGCGGGCGGGTGACCGGGTCGACAGCCTGCCCTTTCTCTTCACCGCGGGAGAGTGGGCCGAGGCTTTGTTCGCCCACGGCGAGGCGGCGCGCCTGTTCGGGCGCGCCCGGGAGGCCGCCGAAGAGCTGGGCGACGGGGCGGCGGCCCTGCGGGCGCGGATCGCCGAGGCGCGGGCCAAAGCGAGCGCCGGAGACGCCCTCGGAGCATTGGCCCGGTATGAAGAAGCGCTGCGGGCAGCGGGTGCCGAGGCCCCGCGTCTGCGGCTCGAAGCGGGTCGTCTGCGCGGCCGGTTGGGCGAGCCGGAGGCCGCCCTTGCCGAGTTCGAGTGGGGTCTCACCGCGCTCGCCGCGGGCGCGCCGGATCTCGATCTCGAGCTCGAGCTGCGCCACGGCGTGGCGGTGGCTCTGCGCGATGCCGGCCGGCCCGTCGAAGCGTTCGTCGCGGCTCGCTCCGCCCTTCGCCGTCTCGGTCCTCGGGGCCACGCGCGGCAGCGGGCGCTGTTGTGGAACACCTTGGCGCGGTTGGCCGCGGCGCGCGGCGAGGGCCGGCGTGCCGAGCGTCTGGCCCGCCGAGGGCTGCGGGTGGCCGAAATCGGCGGCGAGCCGGCCGCGGTGATCGTGCTCACCAACACTCTCGCCATCGAGCGCTGGCGCCGTGGAGATTTGCCGGGAGCGGCGGGGTTGTTCGCCCAGGTGTTGGCCGCCTGCCGAGCCACCCAGGACGTTTGGGGCGAGCAAACCGCCCTCAACAACCTTGGCATCCTGGAGGCGAGCCAAGGCCACTGGCGGCAGTCCCGGGAACTGCTGGGGCCGAGTCTCGAACTCGCTCGCCGGCTGCGGCAGCGGCCGGCCGAGGCGTTGGCGTCGCTCAATCTGGCCGAGGTCGAGGAGGTTCTGGGGGATTTCGGCCGCGCCGGCGCCTTGCTCGAGCGCGCCCAGTTCCTACTGGCGGGTGCTCCCGCCGAGGACGTCGACCGCATTGCCGCACTCACCCGGGGCTCCTCGCTGGCCCGCAAGCGGGGGCAAACGGTTCGGGCGGAAACGCTGGCCCGGGACGCCCTGGCCGGTGCGCTGGGCAACGCCGACACCGACCTGCGGGCCCTCGCCCGGGGCGAGCTCGCCCTCGCCCTCGCCGCTCGTCTGCAGCCCGACGCGGCCCAGCGCGAGCTCGCCCTCGCTCTCGGCGAAGCCCAAGTGGCCGGCCATCCGCAGTGTCTCGGGACGCTGCTGCTCACCGCTGCCGAGCTGGCCCTCGAGGTGGCCGACCCCGCCACGGCCCGGCAGCGGCTGGCCGAGGCGCGCCGCCTGGTCGAGCCCCTGGGGGATCGGCGCGCCGAGGGCCGACTGCTGATGCTCGAGGGCCTGGCGGCGGTCAACCCAGCGGCCGCGGAGGATGCCTTCGACCGCGCCGGCCAGCTCTTCGCCGCGGCTGGCGCCGCCCACGACGCTGCCCGGGCGCAGTTCGCTCATGGCCTCGCGACGGCCTCGCCGGCGCGGGCGCGCGAGCGGCTGGCGGCGGCGGCACAGCGTCTCGAAGAAATGGGCGCCAGCCAGGATGCGGCGCGGGCCCGCGGTGCCTGGATGCGTCTGGTGGCAAGCACCGGGACCAGCGGCGACCCGACGCTGCCCGAGGTCGTGCGGGTGATCAACTCGTCGCTCGACCTACAGGAGGTGCTGGATCGGACGATGGATCTCGCACTCGAGCGCCTGCGGGCGGAGCACGGCATGATCGTGCTGGAGGATCCGTTGACCCGCGAGCTCGAGGTGGCCGCGGCGCGCAACCTCGGCTCGGCGGCGACGCCGGGCGTGCCCCCGGATGAAGGTCGGCAACTCTCCGAGAGCGTGGTGCGCCGGGTGCTCGACAAGAACGAGCCGATCCTGGCGGTGGACGCCGTGGTCGACAGCCGGTTCGTGGGGGCCGAGTCGATCGCCGCCTCCCACATCCTCTCGATTCTCTGCGTGCCGTTGGCGATCCGGAATCGGCTGGTCGGGGCCATCTACGTCGACCATCGCAAGAGCCGCCACGTCTTCACCCCGGAGGACCTCGAGTTTTTGGTCGCCTTCGCCGACGGCGCCGCCATCGCCATCGACAACGCCCGGCTGTACGGCGAGATCGAGCGCTCGCGGCGGCAGCTCCAGGCCGAAAACGAGCTGCTGCGACGGGAAATGCTGGCCACCCACCGGCTCGGAGCCTTGGTCGGCAAGAGCCGCTCGGTGCTCGAGTTGAAGTCGACCCTCGAACGCATCGCAGGCTCCGCCTCGACGGTGCTGGTGCGCGGCGAGAGCGGCACCGGCAAGGGTCTCGTGGCACGCACCCTCCATGGCGTGTCGAGCCGGCGCGACGGTCCCTACGTGGCCTTCAACTGTGCCGCGTTGCCCGAGACGCTGATCGAGAGCGAGCTCTTCGGGCACGAAAAAGGCGCCTTCACCGGTGCCGTCCAGCGCAAGCTCGGGCGCTTCGAGCTCGCCCACGGCGGCACCATCTTCTTGGACGAGATCGGCAAGGTCTCGCTCGGAGTCCAGGCCAAGTTGCTACGGGTGGTCGAGGACAAGGAGTTCGAGCGCGTGGGCGGCACCCAGACGGTCAAGGTGGATGTCCGCATCGTCACGGCGACCAACCTCGATCTCGAGGAGGCGATCCGCCGCGACACCTTCCGCGAGGACCTGTACTACCGCCTCAACATCATCCCGATCGTGCTGCCTCCCCTGCGCGAACGGCGCGAGGACATTCCTTACCTGGTGCAGCATTTCCTCACCAAGATCGCCCGCGACCTCGGGCAGCGGCCGAAGGAGCTGGACCCCGCGGTGCTCGACTTGTTCCTGCGCCACCGTTGGCCGGGCAACGTCCGCGAGCTCGAAGCCGCCATCCACCGCGCTCTCGTGCTCGGCACCGGCGACCGCCTGACCCTCGACGACTTCGCCTGGATCGCCGCCCAAAACGGTGCCGGGCCGCCGCGGCCGGTGCCGCCGCCCGTGGCCGGAAGCAGTGGGCTCGCCTACGAAGAAGAACTCGACCGCCTCGACCGTCAACTGGTGACCGCGGCCCTCGAGCGTTGCGGCGGTCGCATTCGCGAGACGGCGCGCGAGCTGGGCCTGGCCCGCAACACGCTCAAGGGCAAGATGAAGCGGTTCGGCTTACGCGGCGAATGACCGCCGCGATTGAGCGTTGACACGCCCGCGGACCGCCGCTAAACTTCGCGTTCCCAAGCCGTGGGGCCGTAGCTCAGCTGGGAGAGCGCTTGAATGGCATTCAAGAGGTCAGGGGTTCGATCCCCCTCGGCTCCACCAATCTCCAACGATTCCGGCGCCCCCACGGGGCGCCGTTCGTGTTTCAGCGCCAAAGAAATTCAGTTCTCGAGGTGGGTGGCGTTGTCCCGCACGGGTCCCCGAAGGCACTGTTCATCCGAGTAATACTCGGAAACGTGGCATTGGAACCGGAGAACACCGTGCACCCCAAGAAGATCCTGGTCGTCGATGACTCGAAGCTGATGCACAAAATCTACGAGGTCATGCTGCGGCAGTACCCGCTGGTGTACGCCACTGACGGACGGGATGCCTTGGCTCAGTTGTCCTCCCACCGTGACGTCGATCTCGTCTTGCTCGACATCAATATGCCGAACATGAACGGACTCGAGTTCCTGGCAGAAGTCCGCATGCGCCCCGAGCTCGTCGGCCTGCCGATCATCATCATCAGTACCGA
The DNA here is from genome assembly GCA_033762835.1 of Thermoanaerobaculia bacterium. Taxonomy (GTDB): domain Bacteria; phylum Acidobacteriota; class Thermoanaerobaculia; order Multivoradales; family DATKCC01; genus JANRLG01. The sequence goes on along the minus strand of JANRLG010000134.1, from coordinate 15,386 downwards.
GGGCCGCGAAGAAGACACCGCCCGGGGGCTCGAGGCGGGTGCCATGGCCTACGTCAAGAAGCCGTTCCGTAGCGAGGAGATTCTCGATACGATCGCGCGGCTCAAGGTGGAAACCGCTGCGTGAACGACCCATTCGGTACTCGTCTCGCGACCGACCGATCGTCGGCTGAACCGAGCGCGGAGGTGATCTCCGAGCTGCGCTCGGCGCTCGATCGTGCCACCTCGCTGCTGTCGTCCTTAGGCTCTGAGGGCCCGCCCGCGGCTTGGGGAGCCGTGGCTCCCGGCGAACGGGTGCAGGATCTCGAGCGCCGGCTCGCGGCGGCCGAAATGGACGTCAAGGAACTGGCCGCGCGTTTGGTGGACTCCGAACATCACGCCGGTCGCCTGATGAACCTCTACGTGGCGACCTACCAGCTCCATGCCACGCTCAAGCCCGCGGAAGTGCAGCGGACGATTGCCGAGATCGCGATCAACCTGCTCGGCGCCGAGCAGTTCGTGTTGCTGCTGCGCGGCCTCGACGACGACGACAACGTCTGCGAGGTGGCCCTCGCGGAGTGTGTCGAGGACGATCCGTTGTATTCGGCCGGCGCCTACAGGGGCGGCGACTCGATGGTCGACGAAGCCCTGGTCGATGGCGTACTGCGGCTGGGTCCTCTCGACGGCTCGCGGGCGCTGGCAGCCGTTCCTTTGCGTGTTCACGACGCCGTCGTGGGCGCTCTCGTCGTGATCAAGCTGTTCGATCACAAGCCGATGCTCCGGGCCGAGGATCGCGACCTGCTCGACTTGTTGTCGGCTCATGCCGCTTCTGCTTTGTTCGCGGCGCGCCTCTACGCCGCCAAGGATCGTAAGCTGAAGACCCTCGAGAGCTTGGTGAAGTTGGCCCGGGGCGAGGAGTAGTCGGACATGGCGATCTCGGGAAGTCTCGAGGACGTATCCGTTGCGGACGTGATGCAGTTCATCCACCTCGGTCGCCGCACCGGGGTGCTGGAGTTGGCGCGCGAGGGCCAAGGGGCCCGCGTCGGTTTTCATTCGGGCAAGCTGGTCAGCGCCCATGGCCCCAAGAGCGCCCGCCTCGGTGATTTGTTGATCCAGGCCGGCGTTCTGCCCGCGGAAGTGGTGCGCGAGGCGATCGCGATCCAGGCCAGCGAGGCCGACGACGAGCCGCGGAGTCTGGGGCAGATCCTGCTCGCCATGGAAGCCATCAGTGCGGAGGATCTGAAGCGGGTCATCTCGGCCCAGATCGAGAACACGATCTCCGATCTCGTCCACTGGGATCGTGGGACCTTCGAGTTCATCGTCGACGACTTCCACCGTCCGGTGGACGACATCGCTCTCTATCCCGGGGATCTGCTGCCCGACGCCGACATCAACACCCAGATGGTCTTGCTCGAGGCCGCCCGCATCTTCGACGAACGCAACCGTGACAAGGCTCTGATCTCGATCGGTGAGGACACCAATCCCACCTTGGTGTTGTCGGGGTTCGGTCCGATCGCGACGGAGGACGACGACCGGCCTGCCCAGACGGCACCGGAAGCCTTGCTGTGGCCGAGCGAGACGGCGTCGGAGGTCGAGATCGGGGTGCACCGCGTGCAGATGGTCACGGGTGACCTCCAGCTGGCGGACTCCCTCTCGGCGGCTCTGCCTCCCGGTTTCGCACCGATCGAGGCCGTGGCTCTGCGGATCGCCGGTCGGCCCCATCCTGGGCACGAGACGCCGATCGTGATCCTCGATCTGCGCGACGGCGCGGCCGGGGTCGAGGATTTGGCCCGCCTGCGCCGGATTCGCCGGGGCACGCCGCTGATCGCCCTGCTGCCGCCGACCCTGTCGAGCGGTGCGGTGTACCAGGCGGGAGCCCTCGCGGCGCTGCCGGTCGAGATCGACGCCATCGTGGCCTGCTTGACCAATCTGGTACGCAACCGGCGGCGCAGCGCTCCGGCCGGTGCTCCGAGCCTGCTGCCCCAGAGCACCGAGAGTGTCGCCCGCCTGCGTCGGGTCTTCGGCGATCTACGCTCGGGGCTGATCTCGGCCACCGTGGCGCTCAACCTGATGCACATCATCTCGGAGTCGGTGGAGCGCGCCGTGTTGTTCCTCGTCCGGCGCGATCAGCTGACCGCCCTCGGCGCCTTCGGCATGGGGCTCGGCGGCCGGCCCCTGGCCGAGCTGACCCGTGGCTTGGCGTTGGCGCTCGAAGAGAGAAACGCCCTGACCGAGTGCACCCAGTCGGGAGAAGCCCAGGCCGTGAACCTCGCCGAGGTGGTGCTGCCTCCGGAGTTCTCTCGCCTCGTCGGTGAACCGGCCAACGGCCAAGCGGTGATCTTCCCGGTCCTCGGGACCCAGCGCGTGATCGCCGTGATCTACACCGACAACGGCGAAAACGAGCAGCCGATCGAAGACATCGACATTCTCGAACTCGCCACCGCGCAGGTCGGCATGGCCTTCGAAAACGAGCTCCTGCGGCGGCAGATTTCGCAGCAGGGGTGAGGCGCGGCTTGCGGGTTCGCCACTTGGCGACTACAATGTGGCCGCATGGCCGCCTTGCTGCTGACCGCCGCTCCCTTTCCGACCTTTGCCGGACAATTGTTGGGCTTGGGACAAGCGGATCTACTGTCGCTTGATCGGGCCGTCCGCTCAGGTCTGTCCTATCAGGCTGTCGAGCGGCTTGCTGCCGAGATAGAGCTGCCCCTGCCCCAGATTTCCGACCTCATCCAGGTGCCCTCTCGAACTCTTCTTCGGCGCAAGAGTGAGGGGCGACTCCACCCTGACGAATCGGATCGCTTGATGCGGCTTCTTCGGGTCTTTAGTCGCGCCCTAGAGTTGTTCGAAGGCGATGCAGAAAGTGCGCGCCGCTGGTTGGGGCGTCCCCTGCCGGCACTTGGAGGAGCTAGCCCACTACGATTCGCCATGACGGATGTCGGAGCGCAGGAAGTGGACGCACTGATCGGGCGACTCGAGCATGGTGTCATCGTCTGAACGCAGAGCATGGCGGCTGGTCAAAACCAAGTTCCTCGATTCAGCCTTCAAGGGTGAGGGTGCGCGCCGCTACGGTGGCCGGTGGAACAGCCCGGGAGTGGCGGTCGTCTACCTCGCTGGATCCCCGGCACTCGCGGTTCTCGAGGTGCTGGTACACCTCGACGATACGGCTCCGCTAGGTGCTTATTCCCTCGTGCCGGTCGAATTCCCTGCGAACTTTGTTCATGTTCTCCCCGCGGCCCAGTTGCCGGTCTCTTGGGCTCAGCAGCCCGCGCCATTGGCAACGCGAGAATTGGGCGACGAGTGGGCTTCCTCCGAACGTAGTGTTCTTCTCGCCGTGCCCAGTGTGGTTGTGCCGGAAGAAGAAGTTCTGATCCTCAACCCTCGCCACCCAGATGCGCCACAAGTTCGGGTGGGAACCCCACGCCCTTTTCAATGGGATCGTCGCTTGCTTGTCGTTTGACCCTAAAACGCCGAAACCGCCGTCATCGGGTTGTAGTCGACTTTGCGGTAGCCGGTGGGGAGGTCGAAGGTGCCGGCGGGGGCGGGTTTGGTTTCGACCTGCACCAGCTCTTCGCGGTTCTTGGTCGTCGAGCCCTTGAAGGTCACCTCGCGCAGGACGGGCACGCCGTCGATTTTCATCAGCTCTTCCACCCACCGGCCATCCCCGGGCATGAGCGCCGCAAGCGTGCGGGTCAGCAGCTTGAACTGGGCGGCGTCGACGCCCGGCACCGGCCCGGCCCAGACCACCGCGTCCACGGCCAGGCCCATGGGGTTCGACAGGGCGATGTCATAACGCCGCGTCTTCCAGTCCTTCCCAAGCGTTTTCCGTTCGCTGCCGGGGGTGACCTTGGCGGTCACCTGCATGGCCTGGGCGAGCTGGGTGATCGAAGCGCGTTGGGCCTCGGGCACGGCTTTCAGCAAGTCGATCGGCAGATCGAGCTCGACGTAAGTCTTGGCGGCGTGCTGCACGACGTAGAGCTTCTTTTGATCGAGGCGGATGAGCGTCGTCGAAGCGCCTTGGTCGCGGCGCATCTTCTGCGCGCCCAGCCACACCGTCGACTCGCCGGTCGCGGCGGTGGAGCCCTCGGAACGGTTGGCGAAGACGAGCCGGGTTTCGGCGAGAGCGGTGGAGGCGGCGGACAACGTAAGCAGGGCGGCGACGACGACGGAACGCATGGTGTGATCTCCCGGGGCCGCGGTGGGCGGCCGACCCCGGGAGCTTACCAGTCGGCGCCGAATCCGATTCCCGTGGAGCGCGCCACGCGCACCAGCTCGCCCTGGGGGTCGACCCGCTTCAGGGTCGCTACGCCGTCTTCGATCGGCACGTCGTCGACGACATCGCCCACCAGCCGTACCATGCGCCCGAAACGGCCCTCGAGGGCCAACTGCGCCGCCCGTTCCCCGAACCGCGCGCCGAGCAGCCGGTCGAAGGGCACCGGGCTACCGCCCCGCTGGACATGACCGAGCACCGTGACGCGGATCTCGTGGGGCACGAGGTCACCGAGCTCGCGGGCGAGGCGTTCGCCGGCACCGCCGAAGCGCGGATGGCCGAGCGGATCGTGGCCGATGATCGACTCACCGCCGCCGTCGGCGCCGACGGCGCCCTCGGCCACCACCACCAGCGAGAAAGCCTGACGCCGGTTGCGCCGCTCTTCGATCTTGTCCGCCACCGCTGCCGGCCGGTAGGGGATCTCGGGAATCAGGATGACGTCGGCGGCGCCCGCGAGCCCGGCGTAGAGGGCGATCCAGCCCGCATTGCGCCCCATCACCTCGAGGATCATCACGCGATGGTGGCTTTCGGCGGTGTCCCGTAGGCGGTCGAGGGCATCCGTGGCGACGCCGATGGCGGTCCAGAAGCCGAAGGTGTAGTCGGTCGAGGCCAAGTCGTTGTCGATCGTCTTCGGCACGCCCACGACCGGCAACCCGAGCACGCCGAGCTCGCGGGCGATTTTCAAGGTGCCGTCGCCGCCGATCACCACCAGGGCGTCGAGCTCGTGGGCGTGGGCGTTGGCCAGGACCTTGGCGGAGTGGTCCTCGGGCCCCCTCGGACCCGGTACGGAGAACGGGTTGACCCGGTTGGTGGTGCCGAGGATCGTGCCGCCCTGGGCATGGATGCCCCGCACGTCGGCGCCCTCGAGCCGGCGGAAACGGCCCTCGAGCAGGCCCGAGAAGCCGTCGAGCACGCCCACGACGTCCGCCCGCCCCAAGCTCGACACGCTGCGCACGAAGGCGCGGATGACGGCGTTGAGGCCCGGTGCGTCCCCGCCGCCGGTCAAGATTCCGAAGCGTTGCCGCTCGCTCATGCCGTCCCCCGCGTGGCCCCGACGAAGGGGATCGGTACGGTTCCCGTGGCTTCTCGGCTGGCTGTCGGTAACGAGACCCGTACCGTCGTGCCGGTTCCCGGCGTGCTCTCGATCGTCACCGTGCCGCCGTGGGTCTGGGCGATGCGCTGGACGATCGCCAAGCCGAGCCCGGTGCCGCCCTTCTTGGTCGAGTAGAAGATGTCGAAGATCCGCGCTTGATCCGCCGGCGCGATGCCGACGCCGTTGTCGGTCACCAGCAGGTCGACGTTGGTGCCGCGCCGCTCGACCGCCAGCACCACGCGGGCCGGCCGCCCCGCGCCCTCGACGGCGGCGAAAGCGTTCTGGATCAGGTTCAGCAGCAGTTGGCGGATCTGCCCGGCGTCGACCTGGACCGTGGCGCCGCCGCTGCGGTCCTCGACTTCGAGGGCGGCCCGTTGAGTATTGGCTTCGCCGACCAGTTGCTCACCGGCCGACACCAGCAGGTCCACCGCCCGTACCTCGACTCGATCGAGAGGCCGGGGACGGGCGTAGGACAAAAAGTCCGTCACCAACCGGTCGAGCCGCTTGAGTTCGGAGCGGGTGATGCCGAGCAGCTTGCGGTTCTGGTCGTGCTCGCCCTTCTCACGCAGGTCTTCCTCGAGCATCTGGACGTTCAAGTTCAGCGAGTTGAGCGGGTTGCGGATCTCGTGGGCGAGGCCGGAGGCCAAGGTGCCGATGTAGGCCATGCGTTCGGACTCGGCCTTTTCGGTCTCGAGCCGCCGGCTGCGGCGCAACAGGAAGCCGATCAGCACGGCACCGCCGAAAAGCAGTGCCGCCGTGATCAAGCCGATCGTCGTCGCCTGGCTGACGAGGCTCGAGCGCAACTCGGCGATGTTCTCGTTGAGCCCTTCGTTCGACAGGCCGACGTAGATGGAACCGAGCTGGCCGATGGGGACCTCGACCGCGTGTTCGTCCCCCGGCACGACGGGGGAGCGGATCTCCGGGTTGTCGAGACTCCAGGTACTTTGCTCGGCGAGAGCTCCGCCCGTGGGGGCGATGCGTTGCTCGGTGTAGTTGTTGAAGACCAGGATGCCGCGCCGGTCGAAGATCTTCACTTCGCGCACGAAGCCGATCTCGCGCACCGAGTCGATGGCCTCCCGGATGCGCCGCTCGGTGGACACGACGGTGAACAGGTCGTCCCCGGTGGAGATCGAGCGGTTCTCGATCGCCGTGGCGATCGCTTGGGCTTCCTTGGTGGTTTCGAACAGCGCCCGTTTGATCTCGCGCTCGGAGAGCGAGCGGAAGATCAGCCAGCCGAAGAGCACGAGGTCGAAGAGCACGACGACCCCGAAGATCGTGATCACGACGGCGAGTCGTCGCGACGAGGCCGACGAGCGAAGCAACCGATTCACGGGCGGAAGGATACCACCGCCACCGCGAGGCCTCTCGGCAGTGCCGCGCAGCAATCTGCCACAGAGGGACTAAAATTTTTGGCACGACGGGAATGAAGAGGCGGATCTGAGTGTTGGAGGCTCACGTAAACGACCCGTCGCGCTGGTCGCGACATCCGGAGGAAAGCACCATGACTCGTTCTCTCATCCGTTGGACCCCTTCGACCGAGATCAAGACCCGCTTCGACCGCTTCTTCGACCAGGCCTTCGACGACCTCTTACCGGCCGTCAAGACCGAGGACGGCATCACCTCGAAAACCTGGATGCCGGTGGTCGACATCGCCGAAGACGCCGAGACGATCACGCTGCATGTCGAGCTGCCGGGGGTGCCCAAGGAGGCCGTCGAGGTCGCCGTCGAGAATCAGATCCTGACCATCTCGGGCGAGCGCAAGTTCGAGAAGAGCGCCGAGGGCAAGAACTACCACCGCATCGAGCGCGCCTACGGCAGCTTCCAGCGCAGCTTCACGCTGCCGCAGAACGTCCAGGCCGACAAAGTCGCGGCCACCTTCGCGGACGGCATCCTGACGGTGACCGTGCCCAAGCTCGAGCTCGCCAAGCCGCGCAAGATCGAGATCGCCTGACCTGACCCGACCTGGGCCTTCCGCCCGCTGCCAGCAACGCCCCGCCTACCGCGGGGCGTTTTTGTCTACACTTGCCAGCGGGTCCGAGAAAGGTAATTTCGTTTGTGCCGACGGCTCGCCCCGGTTCTTCTCGCAGGCCCGGGTTCCTCGCCTCGCTGATCGCCGTGCTCTTCGCCGTGCTGGGCTTGGGCATGGTGTTCCATGTCCAGCTGCGTTCGGGGCTCGCCCTCGCCCAGCCGGACTACTTCGATCCGCGCTTGATCCAATACACGCTCGAGCGCAACCACCGCTTCTGGTTCACCACGCAGCCGGTCGGCGACCACTTCTGGAGTCCGCCGATCTTCTATCCCGAACCGCTCGCCGGTGCGCTCACCGATAGCATGATCGGCCTGCAGCCGTTCTACTCCCCGTGGCGCTGGCTTGGTGCCGACATCGAGACGGCTTACCAGCTGGCTACCATGGGCTTGTTGCTGGCCTGCTTCGCCACGGCCCACCGGCTGTTCCGGCGCGGTCTCGGTGCGAGTCCGCTAGGCGCCTCGGTAGCCGCCTTCCTCTTCGCCTTCGCGCTGCCGCGTTCGGCTCAGCTGGCCCACAGCCAGCTGTTCGCCCACTACGCGACTCCGCTCGCCTTGCTCGGGCTGCTCCGGGCCTTCGCACTGGAACTCTCCGCGGTGCGGCGCCGGGCGGGTGTCACGATGTTCTTCGGGGCACTGTTCGTCCAGCTCCTCGGCTCCTTCTACCTCACCTGGTTTCTGGCCCTGGCGGTCACGGCGGGCGCCCTGGTGGCGGCCGTGGTTCCGCGTCTCCGGCGGCCGGCCTGGCAGCGTTTCCGCGTCGCTCGCGACCGCTGGTTCCTGGCCGGGGCGGTGGCCTTCGTCGCCGCGGCCCTCGTCTTGTCGCCCTATGCCGCGGCCCGGGACCGCATGCCACCGGCCGCCTTCGAGAAGTTCACGGATGCCTTGCCCCGGGCGCAGTCGTTCCTCTTCGGCGGCGTGGGTAGTTGGGAAACCCGCGCTTTGGGCCTCGCCGACTGGTGGCGGATCCGGGAGATCACGATTCCCTGGGAACAGGCCTTGTCTCCGGGGCTTTTCACACTGGCTCTGGCCCTCTGGGGCTTCTGGCAGCGTCGGAAATCGCCGTTGGCAGGGCTCGCCGCCGCCGCGGTTGGCTTGACCCTCTTGCTAGTGATGCGTTGGCCGGGTGGCGCCTCACTGTGGCCCGTGGTCGAGCGCCTGGTGCCCGGGGCCGAGGCGATTCGGGTTCCGGCGCGGGTGGGCGTGCTGCTGCTCCTACCGATCGGCTTGGGGATCTCTTGGGCGCTCGAGGCCCTGGGACGCCGACCGCGCTGGGGGCGAGCAGGGCTCACCCTGGCGGTGTGTCTCGTGATTCTCGAGCAGGCGCAGACCCAGGCCAGTTATCCGAAGGGTGTGCCCACGGCGCGCGCTGACGCGCTTGCCACCGTCCTCCCCGCGGGCTGCGCCAGCTTCGTGTACACGGCTCTCGTACCCTTGCATCGGGTGAACTTCGGTGGCGATCAGCTCGACGCGATGTTCGCCAGTCTCGAATCCGGCGTTCCGACCCTCAATGGGTATTCAGGGTATGCCCCCGGCGACTGGTGGGAGCGAGTCGGCCCCTTCCTGCTCGATGTCGCGGCCCCCGAAGCTCTGCCCGGGCTGGCCCAGGAGCTGGTGCGCGCCGGTGCTCCCCCCGGGCGCCTGTGCTGGCTGCGAGTCGCTCTCGGTTCCCAAGGGGTCCGAGGGGGCACCGTGACATGGACCGAGCCCGGCGGAACTTTCGCCCACCGCTTCCTCGGGCAGGGCTCGGACTCTCGTGATTTCTCCGGAGTGATCTTCGCCGACGGCTTCGAAAGCGGCGATCTCGAGCGCTGGACGGCGCCGAACGAACAGACTCCGCCCTTTGACCCCGGGAGGGCGTGGCAGTAGCATCCCCGCCGGGGGGTCATTCTGATGTCCAAGCTACTGTCCCGTCGTGGTTTCCTGCTCGTTCTCGGCGGTGCCTCGCTGCTGCTGTCGAGCTGTCGCAAGGAGGTCCCGGCGACCGCTACGCCCGCTGCCAGCCAGCCGGTGCGGGGCGGGACCCTGGTGGTAGCGTCGATCGCCGACATGGACTCGGTCAACGAGTTGCTATCCGCGAACTCACGGGCCGCGGACGACGTGCTGTACCGGGTCTTCTCCCACCTGCTCGACGAGCAACCGGACTTCACCGACCATCCGCCGACGTTCAAGCCGGAGCTGGCGGAGCGCTGGGAGTGGTCCCCGGACCATCTGACGCTGACGTTCCACCTGCGGAAAGACGCTTTGTGGTCCGACGGAGTGCCGATCACCGCCGAGGACGTGCGTTTCACCTGGCCGGCCCAAACCAGCCCCGAGATCGCCTGGGACACCTTCTACATGAAGGAGCACATCCGCGATGTCGAGGTGGTCGATGCCCACACCGTGCGTTTTCACTTCACTCGACTCGGTCCCTCGATGTTGGTGGAGGCCAACGAGGGTTTGATTCTGCCGAAACACGTCTGGGGCCAGGTGCCCTTCGCCAAGTGGCGGGAAAGCGGCGACTTCTTCCGCGATCATTTGGTGGTGAGCGGCCCGTTCAAGCTCGAGCGGTGGACGCCCCAGCAGGAGATCGTCCTGGCGCGCAACGAGCGCTACTGGAATCCCGAGCTGCCCTACGTCGACAAAGTGGTCGTCCGGATCATTCCCGACGTTCAGAACCGGGTGACCCAGCTGCTCGCGGGGTCCATCGACTTGCTCGAGCAGGTGCCCATGGCGGATCTGCCGCGGATCGAGGCGGCACCGCACCTGGAGCTCACCTCGTTCTGGCACCGCACCTATCAGTTCGTCGCCTGGAACGCGCGTAATCCGCTGTTCGCCACCAAGGAGCTGCGTCGCGCGTTGACCCTCGCGATCGACCGCCAGGGCCTCGTGGATGCCCTCTGGGGCAAGTGGGCGCGGGTGGCGGATTCCCCGATCGTGCAAAACGTCTGGGCCCACAACGACGCGCTGGTGCCGTGGCCCTACGATCCCGCCGAGGCCCGCCGCCTGCTCGCGGAGCAGGGTTTCAAGGACACCGACGGCGACGGAATCCTCGACCGCGACGGCCGCAAGTTCTCGTTCGAGCTGATCACCAACCAGGGCAACTCGGCCCGGATGAACGCCGTGGTGATGATCCAGGAGCAGTTGAAGAAAGTCGGCATCGAGGTGCAACCACGGATCCTCGAGTTCAACGCCTTGAATGAAGCGATGACCGAGCGGAAGTACGACGCCGTCTTGTCGGCCTGGGGCATGCCGACCACCCTCGACCTGCGCTACGCGTACCACTCGGATTCCATCGACGACGGGGACAACCACACGTTCTACAAGAACCCCGAAGTCGACCGGATCATCGAGGAAATCGAGCGCCTGCCCGACATCACCGAGGCCAAGGCGCTGCTCGACCGGGCCCAGCTGCTGATCCACGAAGATCAGCCTCTGACCTTCCTGTGGGAGTCCCAGCGCATCAACGGCCTGAACCGTCGGGTCGAGAATGCCCAGTCGAACCTCTTCTCGACGCTCTGGCACCTCCACGAGTGGTGGCTCCAGCCGAGTCCGTGAGCACGACCTCGGACTCTTCTCCGGCCCGCCGCGCCGGCCTCGCCGAACACCTCCTGGGACGGCTCGGCTCGGCTCTTCTGCTCCTGTGGATGGTGGTCACCGTCACCTTCCTGCTCATCCATTTGGCTCCGGGGGATCCGCTGTCGGTGTTGTCGCCCGAGCGTTTCTCCCCCGAGCACCGGGAGCGCCTGGCCCGCAGTCTCGGGCTCGATCGCAGTCTCGGCGAGCAATACCTGGTGTGGCTGGGCAATTTTCTGCGCGGCGACTGGGGGACATCCTTCTCGCTGAGCCGACCAGTCCTGTCGGTGATCACCGAGGCCCTGCCGGCGACGATCCTGCTCGCTTTCGCCGCCACCGTCATCGAATACGCCGTGGCCATCCCCGTGGGCGTGGCGGCGGCTCGGCGCCGCGGTCGCTGGGCGGACCGCCTGCTGCGCTTCTGCGGGCTCGCCTTGTACTCGACGCCGGTGTTCTGGTTGGCGCTCATGGCGATCCTGGTTTTCGCCTACTGGTGGCCGCTGTTTCCTGCCAGTCATCGAGCTTCGGTCGGCGCCGAGGATCTCGGTTGGGGAGCGCGGCTGCTCGACCAACTCCACCACCTGGCCCTGCCGGCCCTGGTGCTCGGGGTCGCGTCGGCGGGGGGCACGGCCCGGTTCGTACGCAACCGGATGATCGAGGTGCTCGCCGAGGACTACATCCGCCTGGCTCGGGCCAAGGGGCTCTCGGAGCGCCGGGTCGTCTGGCGCCACGGCTTCCGCAACGCCTTGGTGCCGCTCGTCCAGCTCCTGGGCCTATCGTTGCCGATGCTGCTGAACGGCACGCTGGTGGTGGAGGTGGTGTTTTCTTGGCCCGGGCTCGGCCAGCGGATCTACCAGGGCATTCTGGCCCGCGACTACCCCTTGATCTTGGGCACCACGGTGTTTTCCGGCGCCCTCGTCATCCTGGGTAATCTTCTGGCGGACTTCGCGCACGCGGCGGTGGACCCGCGGGTGCGCCGTGGCTGAGTCGGGGCGGTCGCCGTGGCGCTCGGCCAGTGGCTTCGGAGCGTTCGCTCTGGTCGTCGCCGGCTTGGCCGCGCCGCTCCTCGCCCCCCACGACCCGGACCGCCAATTCGACCCCGCCGGCGGTCAATACCGACCGCCGGGCACGCGGCTCGCCCGGGTCGAGCTCGCCGACGGTCGCACGCTGCTCGCCGACCGGGTCACCCGCACGGCCAGCGGTGAGATTCGAGTCGAGCGGTTGGGGCGCAGCGAAGAACTGCCCCCGGCCCAGGTGACCAATGCCACGGCCGACGGTGTCGGGGACCACGAACGGTTCTGGTTGGGCACCGACGGCTTCAGCCGCGACCTTCTCTCGCGGCTGCTCCACGGTGCCCGGGTCTCGCTCCTGGTGGCCTTCCTGGCGGTCGGCTTGTCGCTCTCCCTGGGCCTTTCAGTGGGGGGGCTCGCCGCCCTCGCGCCGCGACCGCTGGCGGGAGGATTGACCCGGCTGATCGACGGCTTCCTCGCCTTCCCCTATCTCTTTCTTGTCATCGCGCTCGCGGCCCTCTTCCGGCCGAGCACCCTGCTGGTCGCGCTCATCCTCGGGGCCACCGGCTGGATGACCATCGCGCGGCTCTTCCGGGCCGAGCTACTCGGGCTCGCCGAACGGGACTTCGTCCTCGCCGTGCGCGCCCTGGGGGCCAGCCCCGCGCGCCTCTTCTTCCACCACCTGCTGCCGAACGCCTTGAGCCCCGTGCTGGTGCAGACGACGCTCCTGGTCAGTCAGGTGATCCTGGTCGAGGCGTCCCTGTCGTTCCTCGGCCTCGGCGTGCAACCCCCGACCTCCTCCTGGGGCAACATGATCGCCGAGGGCCGCGACGTGCTGACCACCGCTTGGTGGGTCTCCGCCTTCCCCGGCCTCGCCCTCGTCCTGACCGCCGTCGCCTTCAACCACCTGGGCGATGACCTGCGCGACCGGTTGGACCCGCGGGCGGGGTAGGCGCAGTCAGCTCGTCGGCAGGAACGTGATCGTGTAACTGGGCGCCGCCTGGCCGCTCGAGTTGCTGCAGGTGAAGGTGCTGGTCGCATCGTCGAACGGATAGGTGTAGGCCGTCGGGCAGGCCTTCTTGAGGAAGACGAGCCAAGGCTGGGCCACGGACACCCAGGTCGGGTTGTTGTTGAAGCAGCCGTTGTCCGGGCCCCCGAAGCTTGGAGAGAGGACCGTGGGCCAGGCTTGGTGGTCGGCGGAGGCGCTCGTTGCGCAACCGCAGCAGTCGGTGACTGCGCCGCTTGAATAACAGGACTGGGCCTGCTCGGGGTTGGTGGCGCCCGAGGGCTGCGTGCAGGCGAAGAGATTGGTGTAGGTGCTCGTCGATCCATCGCTGTTGGAGAACGACGTGCCGCACTGAAGCGGCGCACCAAAGGGCGCCACGGGCGCCGAAGCGCCGCAGATCTGATCCGCCGTCCACCAACCGATCGCGGTGCCGCAGACCTGGGCGAATTGCGCCGACGTCGAGGCGTTCATGGCGAGACCACAGACCGGTCCCGGCGCACAATCGGTGTCCGTCGTACAAGCACAATTGCCGAGACTGTTGGGAGCGGAGCCGTTCGGACACTTGCCGGCGGCCTGGAAAGAGGTCGGTGCCACGTTCCGTAGAAACGGCGCCTGGTCTACCTTCGAGACGATCGGCGTGATCTGCCACGAGCATGCGGAGAGCTTGCCGGCGGCTTCCGGATTGCCCGGCGCGCCGCACGAGTAGGGATCGGTGGGGTCGGCGGAAAAGGTCCCGGCATTGGGTGCCATCGTCACGCCGACGTTGATCCCGTTGATGATGCTGACGTCGTAGAAGTCGGGGCCGGCTCCGGTTGTCGCCGGATTGGACAACGTGAACTCGGCGAGGGTGGCAGGCGGAGCGCCGCCCTTGGCAAGGGGGCACTGGCTGGTCGACGGTGAGGCACCGCAGTCCCCCGTCTGGCAGGGGGCCGTGGAGGAGCAACCGGTACGGGCGAAGAGGGTACCGCTCCACTGGATCGCCATGCCGGTCTGGGCCGCTGGAAAACACAGCTTGGTCGTGCTGCCGGTCGCCATGTCGATGCTGCCGGAGAGGATGGAGGGCCCATTCCAGTGGCAGAAACTGTCCGCCGGGTTGCAGGTCGAAATGGCTCCACAGCCGCCCGTACAGCCGCAGACTCCGGCGTTCGGCGGGCTGGCCCCGATGCACGAGCCCTTGGCTTGCGTCGGGCAATTCGAGTCACTCAAGCAAGAAATGGAACCGCTGGCGAACCCGAGCCAGACGGCTTGGTTGGAGCTGTTGACGACGGTGAACAGCCGCTCTCCCGTTGCGCACGAGCTGGCCGCGGTATCCCGGCCGGAGGGAGTGGCACACCCTCCAGGGGGGGGCCAGGCCACCGTCACCGCTACCACGAGCAACAGACAAAGAGCCAGCTGGCGCCACGGTCGAAGGGACGCGCTCTTGGGTGCCATGGAACCTCCTTGCGCCGAGTTCTACCCGGCTTGAACAGAGAAGTCTTCTGAAGATTTGCCGGAAGGCTAACACAGCACCGCGGGGCTCTTGCCTTCCACTCCCACCTTGCCTATGATTCGCAATTCCCGGCCGCGAACCCTGGCGGCCGGTATCACCCAGGAAGGACGATCACGGTGAAGGCCGATCTGCATCCCAAGCTCCATCTCGTGACCGCGGTTTGTGCTTGCGGGAACACGTTCGAGACTCACTCCACCAAGACCGAGCTGCGGCTCGAAATCTGCAGCGACTGCCACCCGTTCTTCACGGGCAAGCAGAAGCTGATCGACTCCGCCGGTCGCGTCGAGCGCTTCCAGAAGCGCTACCGCCAGAGCGCCTGAGCCGGCCCGGAAATCCGGGGGTGAGCCGGCGGACCGGTCACCCCCTTTCCTGATCTTCCCGAGGCGAACATGTTGGAGCGATTGGCCGAGCTCGAACGCACCCATGAGGAGCTCACCGCTCGCCTGGGGGATCCGGCCTTCGTCGCGGACCGCAAGGCCTTCACCGACGCCTCGAAGACCCTCTCCGAAATCTCTCGCCCGATCGAGCTCTACCGCGAGCTCAAGGCCGCCCTGCGCCAGCGCGACGAAAACGACGAGCTGCTGGCGGATCTGCCGCGCACCGACGACCTGTACGAGTTGGCCCACGAGGAGCGCACGGCCCTCGCGGCCAAGATCGCGCAGCTCGAAGCGGTGTTGCGCGAGGAGCTGTTGCCCCGGGACCCCAACGACAGCCGCAACGTCGTGCTCGAAATCCGCGCCGGCACCGGCGGCGACGAAGCCTCGCTCTTCGCCGGCGAACTCTTCCGCATGTACAGCCGGTACGCCGAGCGGCGTCACTGGCGGGTCGAGGTCATCGACCTGTCGGAGTCCGGGGTCGGTGGCATCAAGGAGATCTCGGCCATCGTCGAGGGCCGCGGGGCTTACAGCCGGTTGAAGTTCGAGGCCGGCGTCCACCGCGTCCAGCGGGTGCCGGAGACCGAGGCT
>JANRLG010000133.1:0-9010 GCA_033762835.1 Thermoanaerobaculia bacterium | reverse complement strand
CACACCGTGGCGCACGGTCGCGGTGTCGGTGGTGAAGAAGCGAGTCAGGTAGTACCCACCACCGCCTGCCGGGCCCGCGGCGCCGCCTTGTCCGTCGCCGCCGAGGGCGACGTTGGCCGTCGCCACACTGCGGTCCACGAGCAACGTGGCGTCGAAGGTCATCACGGCGCCCCCGGCGGCCAGGCCACCGTTGCGCGCCGTGCCGCCCAGGGCGAGGTTCTGGTTCATCTGGGCGTCGAAGATCGTGACGTTGCTGGCGAAACCCGTGGTCGTGGTGCCCTCGGCGTAGACGGCGCCGCCGAAACCACCGGCGGCGGTGCCGGAGCTGCTGTTGGCGTCGCCGCCCTGGGCCACGTTGCCGGAGGCCGTGAGCCCCCGGACGGTGGCGTTCGAGCCGATCTGGAAGGCCACTCCGCCGCCCAAGGCATCGCCCTGGAAGCCCGAGCCGTCCGTCCCGGAGCCCGGGGTATCCCCGCCGATGGCCTGGTTGTTGGTGAACGTCAAGCGCACGCCCAGGAACTCGGAGTCGTAGACGAACAAGCCGCCGCCGACGGCGAAGCCGCCCCGCGTGGGGCCCGTGCCGCCCTGGGCGATGTTTTCGGTGAACGTCACATCCTCGAGCGTGGTGCCCGCGGGCGCGGCCCGGATCGCGACGCCACCGCCGGCTCCCGAGCCGCCGTAGACCGCCGAAGTCGAGCCGCCGAGGGCGGTGTTGTTGGTGAAGGTGACGCGCTGCACCAGCAGCCGCGTGACATCCGAAAGCAGGCCGCCTCCGAAGGCGAAGGTGGCGGCGTCCGGCCCGGAGTTGGCACCGACGGTGCGACCGTTCTGGACCGTCACATCGGTCAGAGTGAGCCCCGCGGGGGGCTGGTTGCTAGCGGTTTGAGTCACGTGGACGACGCGCCGAGCGGTTTGACCGTCAAAGAAGGTCGGGTTGGCCCCGGGGTTCGCTGTCACCCAGTCGGCGGTCGAAAAGCCGCCGCGGATCGTCACGTCCTTGTTGACGACACAAACCACGGCCTGGGCCCCCAGCGACGACGTGCAGGGGTTGGCGACCGCGGCGTTGTAGACGTGGATGCCGCCCGCGACCAGGATCTGGTCACCCGTGACCGCGAGCTGAACTGCCTGTTGGATCGTCTGGCAGGGCGTCGCCACACTGCCGCAGGTGCCGGAATTGGTGCCGGTCAGAGCGACGCGCAGCGTGCCCGTGCCCGGCTGGGCGAGGGCCGGCACCGCGGCCAGGGTGAGGGAGAACAACACGGCGCGGGCGAGGACTCTCATGATGGCCGGAAAGTATAGAAGGGTCAGGAGCGATCTTCCCAATCCCAGAAGTAGTCCTTGTTGGTGAGCGTCGGCTCCTCGACTTCCTGGGCTTCGTCGTCGGCGTTGCCGTTTTCCGTCGGCGCCGGATCGCGTTCGCCACGGGCGACGGCAACTACCTCGGTGAGGGCAGCGATCTCCGTTTCCCAGTAGGACTCGGTGCCGAAGTGGGGGAAAGCGGTGGGGAAGAACGGATCGTGCCAGCGGCGGGCCAGCCACGTCGTGTAGTGCACGATGCGCAGGCCGCGCAACGGCTCGATCAGGCCGAGGGTCCGGCGGTCGAACTCGCGGAGCTCCTCGTAGGCGTCAAGGAAGGTTTCGCGCAGCGCGACCGATTCGCGGTCGCGCCCCGGCAAAGCCAGCCAAACGTCCTGGACCGCCGGGCCGGTGACCATGTCGTCGAAATCGAGGACGGAGAGTTGGCCGTCGCGCTCGAGCAGATTGCCGAGGTGGAGGTCACCGTGGAGGCGCTGGAGCGCCACCCCGCGGGAGCGCTGTTCGTAGAGTGCCGCCACTTCCTGGGCGGCCTCGAGGTAGGGCTGATCGTAGGGCGCCGGGATGGTGCCGTGGGCCTCGAGCCAAGCGAGGTTGTCGTCGATGTAGCTCGTGGCATCTAGCCGGAGACGATGGCGCGCCGGTTCGAGCGCGCCGACGTTGTGAATGCGCGCCACCAGGCGGCCGAGCCGCGCCGCCAGCGTCGGCGTGATCTCGTCCGGCGCCCGGCCGCCGCGGCGGTCCATCAAGGCGTAGAAAATGCCCTCAATCTCCCGCAACGTGCCGCCCCCGGGGAACGGCTTGAAGGTGCAAACGGGGATCTCCGCCGCCGCCAGGTCATCGAGAAACGCGTGTTCCTCGAGAATCTGCTCCGCCGTCCAGCGCTGCGGCCGGTAGAACTTCGCCACCACCCGCGTGCGGTCCGCCAATTCCACCTCGTAGACGCGGTTTTCGTAAGCATTCAGCGGGTAACAAACGGCGTTCGTCGGCATCCCCGCGGTCTCGACAGCCTCGAGCACACGGTCCGGGGTGAGTTGCAGGAAGAGATCCGTGGGTGCCGTGCTCATGACCCCACTGTAGCAGGGGCCGGGCAAGAAGCTCGGGTCGCCCACCGCCGCGAGCGAGTGAATTCGCTCGCTAGTCAAAACGTCCCTGACGGGACGAGGGCAGCCTCACTCTTGAGTGTTCCGCCGGATTTGCATCCCAGGAGGGCGGCCCTCCGTGGCCGCCCTCTTCGTTAGCCGTCCGTGACAGAAACCCACGAGCCCCCCGGCGGCAGGGCTCGTCCGACCTGCCCCGCTCCGCGGATCTGCTAACATCCGCCAAGATATCTGAAGCATGAAAACTGACGGTCGGGAGGTTGCCACTTCCCGGCCTCGGCCCCGTTTCCGTGCGGGGCCGTCGACCCTCGGGAGGAGAGCCCATGAGCCGCATTTCGTCTCCGATCGAAGCCATGTTGGAGCACTACGACGCCGTCGTCATCGGCTCCGGGTACGGCGGTGGCATTGCCGCGTCGCGCCTGGCGCGAGCGGGCAAGAAGGTCTGCCTGCTCGAACGCGGCCGCGAGATTCGGCCCGGGGAGTACCCCGACACCCTCGTCGAGGCCAGCGAAGAAATGCAGATCCACGCCCCGGACGCCCACATCGGCAAGGCCACCGGGATGTTCGATTTCCACGTCCAGGACGACATCAATGTGCTCGTGGGCTGCGGCCTGGGCGGCACTTCCTTGATCAACGCCAGCGTCTCCCTGCGCGCCGTACCGGGCGTGTGGGAGGACCCGCGGTGGCCCGCGGAACTGCGCGGGGGCGACTCGGAGCTGCTCGAGCTTTGTTACCAGCGCGCCGAGACCATGCTGCGGCCGAACCCCTATCCGAACGACTGGCCCAAGCTGCCCAAACTCGAGGCCAACCGCAAGTCCGCGGCGGGGCTGGGGATGGCGGACGTCTTTTACCCGCCGCCCATCAACGTCCACTTCGAGGATCAATCGAACGTCGCCGGGATCGATCAGAAGGCCTGCACCAACTGCGGCGACTGCGTTTCCGGCTGCAACCATTGGGCGAAGAACACCACCCTCATGAACTACCTGCCGGACGCCTGGAACCACGGCGCCGACATCTTCTGCGAGTGCTCGGTGCAATCCCTCGAGCGCCGTGGGGACCAGTGGGTGGTGCATTTCGAGGTGGTGGGGGAAGGCCGCAGCCGTTTCGATGCGCCGGATTTGTTCGTCACCGCTGACCTGGTGGTGGTCTCCGCCGGTACCTTAGGCTCGACCGAGATTCTGCTGCGTTCGAAGAGGAACGGCCTGCCGCTGTCGGACCGGACCGGCCAGCACTTCTCGGGCAACGGCGACGTGCTCGGCTTCGCCTACAACAACGACCAGGAAATCAACGGCATCGGTTTCGGTACCCACAACGACGGTTCAGTGAAACCCGTGGGCCCGTGCATCACCTCGATCATCGACCATCGCAACACGCCCCAGTGGCAAGACGGCTTCGTGATCGAGGAAGGCTCCATCCCCGGCGCCCTCGGCCCCGCCCTGCCGGCCGCGTTCGCCGCGGCGGCGGGCCTGCTCGGCAAGGACACCGACGACGGCGTGTTGGACTGGTTGAAGGAAAAGGGCCGGGTGGCCGAGAGCTTCGTGCGCGGGCCGTACCACGGCGCCGTGCACAACACCCAGACCTACCTGGTCATGTCCCATGACGGCGCCCAGGGTGAGGCGATCCTGCAGGACAACGACCGCATGAAGCTGTCGTGGCCCGGGGTCGGTAAACAGCCGATCTTCGAAGTCGTCAACGACACTCTCGCTGGCGCCACCAAACCCCTGGGCGGCAAGTACGTCAAGGATCCGATCTGGACGAAGTTGCTCGGCGACGCGCTGATCTCCGTCCATCCTTTGGGTGGCTGCGCCATGGGCGAAGACGCCGCGAGCGGCGTGACCAACCACAAGGGCCAGGTCTTCGCGGGGACGACGGGCACCGACGTCCACCCCGGGCTGTACGTCACGGACGGCTCGATCGTGCCGCTGTCCCTGGGGGTCAATCCGCTCCTCACGATCTCCGCCTTGTCCGAACGGGTTCTGCACTACCTCGCGGCGGATCACGGGCTGACGATCGACTACACCGTGCCCTCGAAGCCGCGCCTGGTCGCGCCGGAAGGGACACCGGGCAAACTCGGGGTGCAGTTCACCGAGACCATGAAGGGTTACTTCTCGACCCTCGTCAAGGACGACTATCAGGCCGGTTACGACCAAGGCAAAGCTGCCGACTCGGCCATGAGCTTCACCCTGACCGTCCAGACCGACGACATGGACGCGCTCATCGAGAAGCCGAACCACATGGCGAAGATGTACGGCACTCTCGCCGGCGCCGCGCTTTCGGCCCAGCCCATGACGGTGCGCAACGGCACCTTCAACCTCTTCATCGACAACCCGAACCAGGTCGAGACCAAGAACATGGTCTACCGCATGGTGGCCGATGCGGTTGAAGGCAAGAGCTACTACTTCCATGGCTTCAAGACCGTGCACACGGCCTCGATCCTGGCCGCCTGGCCGCAGACGACGACGCTCTACGTCACGATTTGGGAAGGCGAGGACGACACCGGTCCGGTTCTCGGCAAGGGCATCCTGCACATTGCGCCGCTCGACTTCGCCAAGCAGATGACCACCATGAAGGTGCTCGGGGCGACGAGCGTCAAGGAAAACCTCGAGGGCCTGGCTCGCTTCGGGACGTTCTTCGCCGGCGTGCTGTGGAACGCCTACGGCGGCATCTTCGTACCCGAGAAGTACTTCGACCCGGAGGCGCCGCCGCGCAAGAAGCGCCCGCTGCGGGTGGGGGCGCCGGAGGTCCACCACTTCGACACCTCGGACGGCGTCACCCTGCGGCTGACGCGCTACCAGGGCGGCACCAAGGGGCCGGTCCTCTTGGTCCACGGCGCCGGCGTCTCGAGCCAGATCTTCTCGACGGACCTCGTCGACACCAACCTGCTCGAGTACCTCTACGCCCACGGTTACGACTGCTGGTTGCTCGACTTCCGCATCTCGATCCTGCTGCCGGCCTCCCAGCAGCAGTCGAACGGCGACCAGTGCGCCACGATCGACCACCCCGAGGCGGTGGCCTACGTCCGCAAAGCCACGGGGGCCGAGACGGTGCAGGCGGTGGTCCACTGCTACGGCTCGAACACTTTCTTCATGGGCATGTTGGGCGGCATGCAGGGGGTCCGCTCGATCGTCTGCTCGCAGGTGGCGGCGAACCTGATCAGCCCGCTCGACGTCAAGCTGAAGTCCGGCCTCCACCTGCCTCAGCTGCTCGATCTGTTCGGCGTCGACTCCCTGACCGCCTACGTCGACAAGAACGCCGACTGGAAGTCGAAGCTCTACGACGAGCTCCTGCGCTTGTACCCGATGCGCAAGGGCCAGCGAAACGACAATCCGGTGTCCCACCGCATCACCTTCATGTACGGCCAGCTCTACCAGCTCGAACAGCTCGACCAACGGACTTTCGACAACCTCCACGAGCTGTTCGGGGTGTCGAACATGCAGACCTTCGAGCACTTGGCGCTCATGGTTCGCCACCAGCAGGTGATGTCCCACGACGGCCAGGACGTCTACATGCCGCACCTCGACCGGCTGGCGCTGCCGATCTGCTTCATCTCCGGCGAGCTCAACAAGACCTACCTGCCGGAGAGCACCCAGGCCACCTTCGACTTGTGCGTGGCGCAAAACGGCGCGGAGCTCTACACCCGCCACGTGATTCCGGAGTACGGCCACATCGACTGCATCTTCGGCAAGAACGCCGTGACCGACGTGTACCCCCACATCCTCGAGCACCTCGAGAAGACGTTGTAAGCCCGAGACCCGAAGGAGGCGACCATGAACGGCTATCTCAAGTGGTTTCAGCGCTTGACTTGGGTGGGGGTGATCGCGAATCTGGTCAGCTTCGTGCTGCCGGCCCTGTTCTCGCCGGACACCATGGAGGCGCTACTCGGCCCGGGTTCGACGGAGTTCGCGCTGTACTGGGTGCCCTACGCCGGCTTCGTGCTGCTGTCGGCGAGCCTGATGTACCTGCCCGCGGCCGTCGATCCGCTCGGCCGCCACGTCTACGCCTGGTTGTCGGTCGTGGGCCGCGGGCTCGCCGCGAGCTTCTGGTTGTGGCAGAACTCCCGTTGGGAGCTGCCGGGGATGATCCGGACGTTCTGGCTGCTCGACGGGACGTTCTTCCTGTTGTTCCTGATCCTCCTCCAACTCGGAATGCCACCCGAGTGGAAGATCTCACCGGCGAATCTGGGGCGGGTGTTCGCGAGTTGGGGCACGGCCTTCACGCGGCTGTTTTCGCCCGGGACCGGTACGACCCAGGACCCGTCGAACGGGGCTCTCCGAGCTTTCGGCATCGTCAGCTTGCTGGTCACCCTGGGCACCGTGGGCTTCGCCGCCCTGGGCCTCGTGACTCCCGAGACGATCAATCCCAAACTCGGCGGCGTCACGGACGTGTGGGCTTATCTGTGGCTCGGCAACTGCGGCCTGCTGCTCATTCAGCTCGGGCTGTTCTCGCTACCCGCGGCGTGTTACCCGGTGCGGTATCGGGTCTACGCCTGGGCAGGGGTCGGCTTCTACCTCGCCTCCGCCGCGTTCTGGTTCCTTTTGACCCGGCGGTGGGACCTGACACCACCCGTCAGCCGCTTCTGGGTGCTCGATGTCGGCTTGGCCGCCGTCCTCGGCTTCCTGCTCCATCGCGGCCTGCCCGCCGAGTACCAACTCTCCGGCACCGGTCTCAAGAAGTGGCTGGCTTCGGTCTTCGGCGCGTTCAAGAAACTCGTTTCCGAGCCCCTGACCGCCGTCGTGCTGATCGCCGCCTTGGCCCTCGGGGGCGCCTTGGCCTACGGGCTGTACGTCAACCTGTTGAAGGCCGAACCCGAGGCCGTGTTCTCGGACCCGGCGGAGATGTACAAGTACGGGGCCATCGGCTTGGCCATCGAGGCCCGGGTGCCGCTCTACCTGTGGGAGGTGATCCCGGAGCTGTGCGGCGACAAGATGCCCGACCCGGCGAAGGGCTGGGCGTCCTTCGGCTTGCTCTACGAACCGGGCAAGGCGGTGCCGATCGGCTTTGCCCAACGGCAGATCGGCTACCCCTCGGTCGAACCCACTTGCTCGTTGTGCCACACCGCGAACTACCGGACGGAAGAGGGCGGCGCCCAGCAGATCGCCGCGGGCGGCCCGGCCCATGCCCTCGACCTCCAGGGCTTCCAATGGTTCCTCTACGACTGCGCCCAGAGCCCCGGGTTCACGCCCAAGGCCGTGGTCGCGAAGATCGCCGCCAAACACCCGGAGCTGTCCTGGTTCCAGAAGAAGATCTACGAGTTCGCCATCATTCCGTCGGCTCAGATGGGGCTCAAGATCCAGTCGAACGCCTACGCCTGGCAGAAGAAGCGCCCGGAGCAGGGCCGCGGTCGCACGGACACCTTCAACCCCACCAAGATCACCGTCTTCCGACTGCCCGACGACGGCACCATCGGCACCGTGGATTTGCCGGCGGTGTGGAACCAACGGGCGCGGGAAGGCATGTGGCTGCACTGGGACGGCAACAACGACGACATCCACGAGCGCAACTACGCCGCCGCCATGGCCGTGGGTGCCACGCCGCGCTCGGTGGTGCCGCCGAACTTCCAAATCGTCACCGACTACTTGTTGTCCCTGCCGCCGCCGAAGTTCCCCTTCGCCGTCGATGCCGCCAAGGCCGAACGCGGCTGGACGATCTTCGAGGCGAACTGCGCCACCTGCCACGCCTTCGGCAGCGAGAAAGTGGGCACGGTCACCGACATCGCCGAGATCGGCACCGACTCCCACCGGCTGAACTCCTTCACCCAGCAATTGGTGGACAACTTCCACACCGTGCACGAAGGGCTCTTCCAGTTCGACTCCTACCGGAAGACCCAGGGGTATTCGAACTTGCCCATCGACGGCACGTGGGCACGAGCGCCCTACCTTCACAACGGCTCGGTGCCGACCCTGTGGGACCTGCTGCAGAAACCCGCGGACCGGCCGACGAAGTTCTGGAAGGGCTACGACCTGTACGACCCGGTCAAGATGGGTTTCGTGACCACCGGCGCCGGGGCCGAGTCGATGGGTTTCGAGCTCGACACCTCGGTGCCCGGTAACAGCAACCAGGGCCACCTCTACGGCACGGACTTGTCCGAGGCCGAGAAGTGGGACCTCATCGAGTACCTCAAGACCCTCTAAGAAAGGCGGAACCGTGGCGATCCACACTCACCGCAGCGCTCACGCCTCGGTCTTTCACAGCCTGGTGGAGGACGTGGCCCAGCGCATCGAGGCGCGCTCGGGCGCTTCTCTGGCGAGCGCGCCGGACTCGGCCCAGAGCGGCGCCCGCCTGACCACCGCCCACCCCGCGATCGCGGTGGCCAATCGCATCGTGGCGCACCAACAGGCCGGCGAGACGATTCCCGAGACGCCGCCGGCGGACTTGACGGCGACACATGGCGCCGCCGTCACGACCCTGTGGACCTGCGCCAAACTCGCGGCCGAGCTGCTCGAGGCGAAGCTCGCGGGCAACGAGCAGGAGGCCGCCGAGAAGGCAGACGAGCTCAAATTCAGCACCTGCGACCCTGCCTGGGCGCAGGCGATCACCCAGTACCTCCGGTACTTCGGTCCCAAGGGCGAACGCGCCGCCATCCCCTACATCGTCCA
>JANRLG010000132.1:0-12538 GCA_033762835.1 Thermoanaerobaculia bacterium | reverse complement strand
GAGATTCGCTCCGGGGTCTCAGCGAGCTGCTCCTTGGCTTCGTTTCGCCACTTCGTCAGGGTCTCGTGAGGAAGGCACGAGTCCTTCGCGACCACGTTGCAGACCTTGCGACCAGCGCCGCGGTACAGCGCCTCGGCCGCGGAGCGCAACACGCCCTTCAAGCTGGCGCCTGGGATGTAGGGTTTGCCCTCGGCGTCGCGCACGACGGGCAAGTCCGTGGCCAGCGGATCGCCGCTACCGCCGGCTCCGATGTGGAGCGACGTGCGGGTTGTCAGCAAGCCCTGAAGCCGCGTGCGGCCGTGGAAGGTGTCGAGGAGAAGGTCGGTCATGAGTGTTCCTCCCCATTCCTTCCTGGCCGGTCGAGATCGAGAAAGCGCAGGTAGCGGCTCGCGAAGCCCACGAAGTGGCGGATCAGCTCGATGCGCACCACCTGCGTGCCCGCAGCCTCCTTGGGTTGGCGCGAAATCTCCAGAGCCAGGCGCGGGATCAGCTCCTCCTCGCCTTCCAGCGCCTCGATGAAATGCTGGCCGAGGCGTTTGCCCGCGACGGGCTTTGCCCAACCCTGGTCCTTCTTTGCTCGGCCGATCTGAAATCGGATGAAGTTCGTCACCACGGCCGGGGACTGCGTTTCCACCGCGATCGCCGAAAGGTTCCTCAGCTGGGAGTGGCCGAACAGGTTTCGTTCCATGGTCCCGAGGCCGACATCGTCCAGCAGCTTCTCGGCTCGCTGGACCAACTGTTCTTTGACGAGATCGATCTCTCGCCGTTGTTCGAGCGTCAACGTCGTCACGCGGCCACCTCCTTGGGGCTTCGGATCGCGGTATCGAGATGGATGGGATGGCAGGCGGCGAGGCGACCCCAGCCGTCGGGGCGGCCGGGGCCGAGGCCGTCAGCTTCGAGAATTTCGAGGGCCGGGCACGCCGAGGCACCGTCGCGGGTGGCGACGATCCACACCGACCCGGGTACGAAGTGACTGCCCACCGTGCGCGGCAAGTGGAGTTTGCGCAACCAGCCACCGTGGATCTGCCGGCGGGTGACGCCCCCGAAGAGCTCGAGGCCGAGCCGCGCGAGCTCGAAGTCGAGGCGACCGGCGTCGAGGGCCACCGGGCCGAGCGCGAGCACGACGCCCGTGGCCTCAGCGTCCGGCACGCCGAGCGCCGCCAGGGCTTCCGCCCACGCCGCGTGCCGGGTGGCGACCGCGCCGAGGGCCGGCGGCTCCTCCGTGGCCAGCCACTCGAGCCGGCCGAAGCCGCGGCTGCGGTCCCCGCCCACCACCAACCCGCCTCGGGCCGCCGCCTCGACCGCCGCCACCGCGGCGCCCTCCCCGGAGACCGGCGCAAACAGGCGCAGCGGCTTGCCCGGGGCCACGAACGGGTCGATCACCTCGAGCGTGTAGAGCAGGCCGTCCGCGGCACGGCCACTCGCCGTGTCCCGCGCCGTGCGGGTCACCGTCCGGCGGACCACTTTCGCCTTCGTCCAGCCGTTCGGGCCTCGCCACCAACTGCCCCGCGCCCGGCGGACATCCTGCGGGCGCTCGAAGAGCCGGCCCGAGCGCGCCTCGGCCGCGAGCAACAGAGCCTCGTCGACGGGTTCTCCACCGCCCTTGGGCTCGTGCAACGACAACGGCGCAGCGAGTGCCCCGGCGCTCTCGGGGTGGGCGTCCCCGAAGACCACCGGGTGCGGCCCGGCAATCGCCGAGAACAGCGCCGCGGGCTCCGCACCCGATAGGTGGGCCGCCACGGCGCCGCGCACGGTGCTGCCATCGAGCACCGACTTGGTCGGCGTGAAGTTGCCGCTGTCCTTGACTCCGGCGAGCTGCAACGGCTCCCGCGCCTCGAGCACCAAGACGCGCGACACCCACCCCGGAGTCGCTTCAACGGGCTCCTCGGCCACCGGATTCTCAGCTGCTTCTGCCACCTGAATCGAAACCCAACCGAGGCCCCTCCCCCGCCCACCGCCGAGCTGATCCGCGACCTCGACCGCCGCCTCGAGCAAGTCCTTTTCGGAGGGAGTCAGCGCCCGAGTCGCAAGCATTTCGCCCTCGAAGGTGAGCCCGCGGTGGGCCGGGGTCACCCGGTTCTCGAACAACAGGCCGGGTGCGGCGCTGCGGGTAGCGCGCTCGAGGCTCACGTGGTGGCGCACGGCGAGGGTGGGCAACGTGTCCCCGGCGAGGGTCGCGCGTAACGTGCCGACACGGAGAATGCCCTCGGTTCCATCGCCGCCCCCGACCCCAAAAAGCGCCGCCAGCTCGGCCTCGCCGCTGCCCGCCGCGCGCACCAGCCGCTCGGCGGCTTCGCGCAAGGCGCCCTTGACGGCGCTTCCCGGCACCAGCGCTCCCCGGCCGTCGCCAGCCGTGACGGCATCGGCAGTTCCCTCGGAAGCGGCGTAACCGCCGATGAAGATCGAGCCGTGGGGCTCGAGGGAAACGGTGAACCGCGTCATGCCGGCACCTCCGCCTTGGCTTGGGGCTCCTGCCAGTGGTCGAGGAGCGGAAGCAGATCGGGAAGATCGAACACCTGGCGCTTGCCGTAATGGGGAGCGATTTGTGCGAAGGCCACCGAGGCCTCGAGCGGCGCTTCCGGATCGAGCCCCGCCAGCTCACGCACCAAGGCGAGCCATGCCGGGTGCCGCGCGATCTGGTAGAGCGCGTGATTCCGGAGCTGATTCGGGCCGGCTTGCCCGAACCGAAGCATGGCGTGAAGTTGACTGCGCCCCAGCCCCCCCGTGGCGGCCTGGAAGACGCGGAGGCGCTCGGAGAAGCGCTCGAATTCGGGCAAGGAGTACGGCAAGCCGGAGCGCAGCAGTGCGTCCGCCGGCAGCTGGAAACGCTCGGGCTCAACCGCCTCGGCCCGCGGCGAGCCGTCGAGCACCAGGGCGTAGGTGAGAGCGCTGCGCACCGTTTGGCCGCCAGCGTAGACCCGCCGCTTGGCGACTTTCAGGAGCGCCTCGGCTTCGAGCAACAGGTGGCGGATGGGAAAGCCGGACTTCGCGAGAGCAATGCCGGCACAGGCGCCGATCGCGCGCCCCTTCAGGATTTCGGACGCCTCGGCCTCCTGCTCGAGGTCAGCCAGAAGATCCCGTGCGAGGGGCACGGCCACGTTCGCCGGCAGAATGGCGACGAGGTCGTCCCCGCCGGAGATCGGCAGCTGGTAGGCGCCACCCTGCGCACCTTCCTCTTGCAGGCCGTACCGCTTGGCGACCTTCGCGAAGCCACTCCGGATCAGCTCGGCGAGCGCGCGGGAGAAGCGGTAGTAGGCCCAGGGACTTTCGAGCGTCTGGATCGTGCGACCGATGCCGTTGCCGTCCAGGTAGAGGACGGCGTAGAACCCATCGGAGTCTTTCAAGTCGTCGAAGTTGTCGGCTTCGCCTCCCCGAGCCACCAGCCCCTTGGCGGTTTCGACTCGCTCACCGCACGGTGCACACTCGAGCCGGGGGCCCGACGTCCGCTTCTTCAGCTCCGCCGCCGCACGCCGGCCGCAGATGGCGCAACGTTCGGCGAAAAACGGCACCGCGCTTTCGGCATCTGGAGATCGTAGACCCCGTTCCCGCGCCAGCGAGCGCCCGGCCCGGCCGACCGTCTCGGCGAAGGACTGCCCAGCCAGGAGCGGCACTGCCGTGGTGGTCACCGTGGCCACCCGCGTCCGCCGGGCCAGAAGTTCGTGCAAGCGCGCCGTGATCGCCGGCCCCTCGTCCGTCCGCACCACCGCGAAACCTGCCCCACCCCCGGCGTAGAGGATCTGGCTTGGTTGAAGCTCGATCCCCTTGCCCACCGCGAGCTCGGCATCGAGCTGCTTCAGAATGCCGCTCGCCCCGCGGATCACCGAGGCGTTGGTGGTGTCGAACACGTAACCGTGCACGCTGTTGGCGTCCCAGTGGAACAAACTCGCGCCCGGCGCCAAGCGCCCCGCACCCTCCCGCACATAAGCCCGCAACTCCGCCTCCTCCGCCCCCGCGAGCGCCAAAGCGAACCCCGCTACCAAGCGGCCGCAATCGTCGTTTTCTTGGCTTCGACTCATGCCCTTTCCCCCTCCTGCTCAGACGAACGGAGCGGGAGGGGGAAAGGGTCAGAAGGAAGTTCAGGTTTTCTTGTCGTCAGCCGCCGAAGGCAGGTCGAGGTGACCGAGCGTCCTCGGTACGATTTCGATCGACTTCGCGTAGTGGCCGCCGCGAGATTGCTCGAAGTCGTGCTCGTACAGCTGGATACGACCGAAGGGTCGGGCCAGCCGGCCGAGGAAGAAGGCCACGGTGTTCGGGACCGCGAGGAAGAGGTGCAGGACTCCGCCCGCTTCACGCTTCGCCTCGCGCCGGATGCGCTCGGCGATACTCTCGGCGAGAGCCCAGGCGTGGGCGCCGTTGGCGATGCGGAGTTGACCGGGGGTTGGCAGGGCCATGGATACGACGCGGTGGAGAGGGAGACCCAGGAAGGAAACTTCATCGACCACATCGGCCACAATGTCGCGCGCCACACCAACGACCACGGCCACGTCCGGAGCGTTGCCTTCCAGGGCGATCGGAGCGTCCACCCGCCACTCGATCGGCGCCGGTACCGCACCGTCGTCGACGCTCCACCACTCGGTGCCTCGAGCACCGCGCTGCTGAAGGCGAAATACCTGCCCGGCCTTCACCTCGCAGACGTAACCCGCTGCAAAGGCGACACTCGCGTGGGCAGGCATGATCAGCTCGAGGGGTCGAACTTCCTGCGAAAAGCGACGAAAAAAGGCATCGATCCTGGGCAGGATGCTGGCATTCCAATCGGATTCCTGCCGGATGAACCGCGCCTCTTCCTCGCTGCCCCGAACTTCGAAATACGAAGTCAGATCGAGGAAGTAGTCGCTCTTCTCGGCCAAAGTCCCACCCCATCCGCGGACACTGCGCAACCCCAGGCGAAGAGCCGGTTCCTCGCTGCCGCGGTCGTCGTCTTCCTCCCGTGACAAGGCGAAGATCCGTCCGTCCTTGGGACGGAGGTAGAGAACCGGTGTCCCCCACTCGGCCGAGCGTTTTCCGATCTCTCGTCGCGCCTCCGTCAGCGCCTCGTCGACTCCCGCACCGGCGCGTATCTCTTGGTAGAAGGTCCCTCCGAAAATGATGGCGGCACGATCCGAAATCGGATACTGCATGGCGACGACCGCCTGGATTCCAGCTTGCGCGAGCCCGAGGGCAATCGAGCCGAACGGGTCATTGCTCTGATGACGTGTGATCTGCCCTCCCCGGCAGGCATTCAACACCACCAGTTTGAGAGTGTGCCGAAGCTCGGCGAGCTCGTACGCGATTTCGGGACCGGTCTTCGCCTCTGGGCCGCCGTCGTTGTCCACGAAGTACAGCTCACCGGTACCGGTACCGCGGTCGAAACCACCATGACCCATGAAATGGAAGATGTGGTACTTGCCGTAGCGGAGTTCGTCCACCACACGGTCGAAGGTTGGGTCCTCCAATGTCTGGACGTCAACCTGATGTTCGGTCCGAATGCGCTCGGCCACCTCGTGTTTCGCTCGCGCGAGAATCCGTCGGCGCTCCTCGGCCAGATTCAAACTGCGAAGTCCCTTGGGTGTGCTCATCACGAGGAGCACCTTCAGGGGAGGAGTGACCTGCAGAGGTTGAATCGCTTCCGCGGTGGAAAACGTCCGGAGGAGCGGAGTGAAACGGGACAGAGCCAGGAAATTGCGGGTCTCGGGATGCGTCACGTACTCCCAGGGGAACGGCGCGAATCGGATGAGATCGTGAGCCGAGGCTTCCCCCGGCTGACCGAAGATCAGTCGGAGACGAAGGGCGCGGTCCAACCCTCGGCCGCGGTCGGCTTCGACTTGTTCCAGGCTCCGAAGAAACCGGTCCCTCACACTCCCCACGAAGAGTTGCTCTGCGAGCGGAATACCGAGATCCCGTTTTAGGTCCTGCATGGCCTTGGGGAGTCTCTCGCGCGAGTCTTCTTCGCCCCGCTCTTCGAGCTCTGCCTCCTTCCCAAGGCGGGCGTCGAGCACTGTGACGTGGGGTTCCGGCCCGGGCGTCTCCAGGTCCTCCGTCTGAACGTCTCCGCAGGGGCTCTCGACGACCTCCAAGTCGTAGCCGCCCGTTGCGGTGGTCTTGATGCGAATCGTGAAGTCGTCGTAACGCATGGCTTCAGCTCTCGAGCGTGATCGCGAACACCAGCCGCGGCTTCGATCCGCCGGTCAGGCGGACCTTGGGAACGGCAAACTCGATCTGGTCGTCGTCACCTCGAACTGGACGGACGACGGTCGTCGGCTCCGGTGGTGGCACGACTGGAGGGTCCTCGCGGTCGTCGTCGACATTCTCGACGGCGATCGTGATCTTGATCCCCGTTGGTGGGCTGACCGGCGAAGCATCGTCGTTCCCGGCCAGGTGCTGGCCCAATTCGTCGAGGCCGGGGCTCGGTCGCTGTGCGGTGTTGCTCATGTTCCTCTCCTCGAGCCGCGCCGGTTACCCCCTCGGCAGCCGATTGCACGCCTCTTCCCAGACGAACTGCGGAGCGGGCGAAAGGGTCAGAAGAACTTCAGGGCTCGCCCTGGAGGACGAAACCGGCCCAGTAGAAGGGGGCGCTCAAGCGGGGGTCGGCGCGGAGGGCGAGTTGGGCTTGGCGGAGGGCGGCGGCGGGGGTGGCGCGTTCGAGGAGGAGGGCGCGGTAGAAGTGGCGCATGAGGTCGGCGGTGGCTTCGTCGTCGACGGGCCAGAGGGTGACGACGACGCGGGAGGTGCCGGCGCGGAAGAAGGCGTGGGCGAGGCTGACGACGCCTTCGCCGCGGATTTCGCGGCCCTGGGCGGTGGCACAGGCGCTGGCGACGACGAGGCGCGCGGGGAGGCGGAGGGCGGCGATCTCGTGGGCGCGGACCACGCCGTCCTGCAGGTGGCCGCGCCCGTCCACGAGCGACAGCACGAGCCCGGAGAGCGAGGGCTCCGTGGCGTGGAACAGGCCGTGAGTGGCGAGATGCAGGACGTCGACCGTGCCCGGCGGGAGCGCTGCGAGCCGGGCCTTGGTCGCGTCGGCGCCGGTGGCCACTACGAGCTGCGCCGCCGGCACGAGCTCGCGGAGGATGTCGGCTTCCTGGGCCGAGTAAGTCAGCCGGTCGAGCGCGCCACCGGCGCTTCTCCAACTCGACCCCGCGGCGTCAGGCCAGGTGGGTTCGGTGCTTCGAGGCAGCACGCGAGAGTCCGAGCCATCGAAGATCGGGTCGGCGAAGACGGCCACCCGCGGCCGGGTGGGCAGAGGCCCACCGCGGGCTCGCAGGGTCGAAAGCAGAGTCAAGGATGGCGCGGCCAGCACCTCCTGGGCTTCGACGAGGGGCCGGCCGGTGTCGGGACGCTCGAGAGCGGCGAAGGGGACGAGCCAGAGGGCGCCATCGGGAATCACCACCACCGGCGCTTCACCCAACCGGCCCGCCACCGGCCCGAGCAGCACCTTGCCGAGCCTCGCGAGCACCTGCGCCGGGCGGTCCCCGGCGGTCAGGGTGGTCGAGCGGGCGAGTTGCTTTTGGCCGTCGCGGGCAAGGGCTTCGAGCTCGGCCCGGGCGGGCAGATCGAACACGGTGGTGCCGGCCGACGAGATCCAGAAAAGGTGACTGCGCTCGATCCCCAAGTCGTACTCGAGCACCTGGAAACCCGTGGCGACGAGTGCCCGCGCCGAGGCGAGGGGGGCGGGGAGCTCGCGCGACGACAGCTCGCGCGACGAGAGCTCCCGGCCTCGGCGGACGGGTGGCGAAAGCCGGTCGATGGCGGGTGCCGGCAGAGCCTCGAGCTCGGCCAGGAGGCGGGTCAGCTGGGCCTCAGTGTCGGCCAGCTCCTCTGCCGCAGTGCCGCTCACGATGAGCGCTTCCCGCCGCCGCTCGAGATCCCGACGAAGATCCTCGAGCCGCACGCGCCGGCCGAGCCCCGAGCCGGGGGGCTCGAGGGCATCGAGCAACCCCCGGGCGCGGCCCCGCTCGCTGGTTTCGAGCGCCCGCTCGAGAAACCCGCCCGTGGGCTCGCTGCGCGCGAGATCGACGGCGAGGCCCACCGCGAGGTCGTAGAAATCCTGGGTGTCCGCCGTCCAGGCGAGCCGCAGCTCGGCGCGGCCGGCACCCGCGCGGAATCCCTCGACCAGCTCGAGCGCGTCCGTCGCGCGGTTCCACGCGGACAGCAGCTGGCCCTCCGCCCGGTCCACCCGCGCAAGCCCGGCGAGGAGGGCCGCCCGTGTGCGGGGGTCGGCGTCCCGCGAGCCCGCGAGCGACCGCTCGAGTGCCTCCCGGGCGGCGGCCGTCTGGCCGCGGTAGGCGAGGATCTGGCCGAGATCCTGTTCCGCCGAAGCGGCCTCTGGCGTGCCCAGAGTCACGGCGGCCA
The DNA here is from genome assembly GCA_033762835.1 of Thermoanaerobaculia bacterium. Lineage (GTDB taxonomy): Bacteria > Acidobacteriota > Thermoanaerobaculia > Multivoradales > DATKCC01 > JANRLG01. The sequence goes on along the minus strand of JANRLG010000132.1, from coordinate 4,213 downwards.
GGCGCTCCCGAGCGAGCCGCTCGGCCTCCGGCCAGTCCTCTCGATCCCGCGCCAACTGCAAGAGGAGAATCCGTGCACGGTCGAGCACTTTCGGTCTCGCCGAGCCCTCGGCAACCAGGGCCTCGGCGAGCCGGCGGGTTTCCTCGACCCGGCCGGTGAGCCGCGCGACCTCGGCTTTCTGGAGGGTGAGGTAGTCGTCCTCCACCGGCGCTCCGCCGTCGGCCAGCGTCGTGGCCCGCTCGAGCGTCCGCGCCGCCAGCTCGCCGGCCTCGACTTCGACGTACAGCGAGGTGAGCCCGAGCTGCGCCGTGGCCTCGGAGTCTGGCCGCTCCGCGTGCCGGTAGAGAACAGCGGCTCGCTCGTAGCACCACTCGGCGGCCGGTAGCTGGCCGGCGAGCCGCAGTGGCTCGGCCATTTGGTAGAGGGCGAGGGCCTCGTTTTGGAGGTCCTTGCCCTCCCGCGCGAGGTCAAGGCCCCGCAGACTGGACTCGAAGGCTCCTTGAGAATCGCCGAGAGCCGCCTGTGCGCGGGCCATCCGGAGCCAGCCCTCGGCATCGAGTCGCGGTGCCATCTCGCGCAGCGTCTCGATCACCGCGGGCCACGCTCGGCTCTCCTCCTCGACTCGGGCCAGCCACACAAGCGTTGCCTCGATCGCCGTGCGGTCGGCCTGGTGCCGGAAACCAACGAGGGCCTCCCGGTACTTCGCTGCCGACTCCTGCAATTTCTTGTCTCGGCGGAGCTGGTGGGCCTGGGCCAGGGCGACGGCCGTGTGGGCAGCGAGGGTTTCTTCGGCCCGCGCCGGCCGGAGGGTGACCACCTCGAGCGTAAGTCCACCCTGCGGATCGACGCCCCCGATCTCGACATCCACGCCGTACACGCCGCCGCGCTCGGCGTGGAAGAGGAGCTGTTCCTCGCCCTTCCGGCCGATCGGGCGATCGAAGACGGCGATCGGTTGACCCTCGGGGTCGCTCAGCCGGAGCGCCGCGTCGGCGCCTTTCTGAGCGACGACGATCTCGAGCAGCTCCCCGGCGCGGAGCGCCACCTCGAAGTACTCCTTGGTTTGTGGGCTGGCTCGGGGCCACTCAAGGTGGGTGCCCAGGGCCAGCGGTCGGCGGACGACGGCCGGCTCGACGGGCGCGGGCGGCGGCTCGGCCGGCCCACAACCCAGGCCCAGAGCGAGAAGCGCGAGGCAAAAAATCGACGGGCGGAGTCGCACGGCGCCTCAGGGATCGACCAGCACGCGTAAGGTCCACCGGCCGACGCTCGCGCCGTCCAACTCGGAGAAGATCTCAGCGGTCAGCTCGCCGGGCGGCCAGGTACCCCGAGGCACGACCAGAAGGAACGTGCCGGACGCCGTCGGCTCGAGGCCGATTTCCTCGAGCAGCACGCGCCCGGCGCCGGTCGTCACCCGCCCACGGAACGGCCCCGCTCCCACCGTCCCCTCGGGAGTCAGCACCACCACGGCGGACAACCGGCCGCCGCGGAAGTCGAGCTCCAGCGGCTCGCCCGCCTCCCCGCGCGCCCCAGTCCGGCCCTCCTCGACCGCCACGCGGAAGCTCGGGCCGATCTCCACCGGCCCGCCGCGGCCCACCAGGTAGCCCGTTCCGAGCCCCACGAGCAACCCGGCCGCCAACGGCAGCCAGGATCTTTGCCGAGAGCGCGCCACGCTGGGAAACGGCAAGACCGCTGCCTCGACCGCCATCGCCCCAGAGTCGCGGCCGACCTCCGTGTCGGCCGAACCGCCCCCCGTTACCACCCCCTCCGCCTCCGCCCCTTCCTCGGATTCCTCGAGAAACGCCGGAATGGCGAGCACCAAATCGGCGCAGGAAGCGCAGAACGTGACGTGCTCTTCGACGACCTCGGCGGCGGCCTCGTCGAGCTCGCCCCGGTGATAGGCCAACAGCGTCTCCGGCTCGGGATGGTCTCCCAGCCCGGCCGCGTGCTGGCGCCCCAGCCGTTTCAGGTAATCGACGAAGTCCCCGTCCGAGCTCGCCACTTGCCGCCTTTCCTTCACGCCGGGGGAATGATGCCGAATTTCCCGCCGAGCCGCTTGCCGAGGAGCTGCCGGGCCTGCCCGAGGTGCGACTTGACAGTGTTGACGTCGATCCGCAGGAGTTGGGCGATGTCCCGCTGCGGGCGCTGTTCGACGTAGAACAACCACACGCAACGCCGCATCTTGGGCGGCAACGACTCCATCGCCGTCCGGAGCAACTCCGCCTTCTCCTCGCTCCAGGCCCCCTCGAAGGCCGTGGCCTCCTCGACCAGCGCCTCGGGCAGCCGCGCCGCGCCCTCCGCTTCGGCCGTGGAGATCTCGTCGAGGCTGACTGCCCCGCTTTTCTTCTCTTTCCCGAGCCAGTCCTTCCACACGTTGTGCGCCGCCTTGAAGACGTAAGTGTCGCGGGCTTTCTCCGAAGGAAAGGCCCGCTCCTTCGGAAGAACCTTCGTGAGGACCGAATGGGTCAGATCTTCTTGCTCGGAATCGGGAGCGTGGAGCTTGCGGTAGAACCGGAGTAGCCGTGGCCGATAAGCCGCACAGGCCGGCCCATCGAGCCAGCACTCCAAAACCGGAGCCTCCCGCGCCTCGTCCACCCGCGCCCCTACTCCCGCGCCCCGAAGGGCACGGCACGCTGCCGGAAAACCGTGGGTCGAGAAGTCGACACGCTGATCCCCAAAGTGAGAAGTCCGAAGAGACGGCAGTGACTTCTACGTGAAATCGCGGAAGGAAGTTACCACGGGCCTACCCTGAGGCCGCCGCTCGGGCAAAGCCCCGAGCGGCGCGTCGGACCCGCCCCCGCCCGGGGCCGGCGGGCGCATCCGCGCCTCGCTCGGCCCGGGCTCCCAGGCCGGAACCTGGGGCTCCGCCCCCTCAACCGGGCGCAGCCACCTGACCTCGGGCGAGGCGGAAGCCGACGAACATGACGCGGTACGACGGGGGGAGCCTGCAGCGGAACGCCGCGCGCACGTCCCGCGCCTGCGAGAGCCACGAGCTGCCGCGAATGACCCGGTCCGGGCCCTCCACTGCCAGCGGATCGCGGACCCGAGACATAAGGTAGCGGGTGGACCAATCGCCGGTCCATTCGAAGACGGTGCCGAGCATGTCCGCAAAACCCCACGCGTTCCGAAGCTTGTTTCCCACCGGGTGAATTGTTCTCCGGCTGTTGTCCCAGTACCACGCAATCGAGCCGAGGTCCGCGCTACCAACTCCAGGGTAAATCGCCGTCGAAACCTGACTACCGGCCGGCACCGCCCGAGCGGCCACTTCCCACTCGGCTTCGCTGGGCAACCGGTACCCGGTGCACTGGAAGCCGCGGAACGCGGCGCTCCGACACTCGTAGTCGTCCGTGCCGAGGGTCCCATTGCAGCCTGCCAGCTCGTAACACGGCTCGAGCCCATGCCGTTCCGAAAGTAGGTTCGCGAACGCGACCGCCTCCCACCAGCTCACCCGCTCCACCGGGCAATCGTCCCCGCAAGTTTTGAAGTGGGAAGGATTGCTCGGCACCAGCGCTTTCCATTGGCCCTGGGTCATTACCGTTTCGGCGAGCCAGAAGCCGCGGGTGATCTCGACCTCGTAGCGGATCTCGTCGTCGTTTCGCCCAACCTCCTCAGCGGGACTGCCGATCCAGTAGATGCCGCTGGGAACGAACCGCAGGCGCATGCCGAGCGGGCCTTCGAGGGTAGAGCCAGCGGCGGGCTCGGTCACCAGGGGAACCGTGGGCGCAGGAACGGGCTTCTTCTCGGGCCAGTCCGTAACGAGGCCCGGGCTGAAAACCTCCCCTCTCAACTCCCTCACCAAGTCCCGCAGACTCCGCTTCCGGCTCTCGCTACCGTCCAGGGCCTCGACTTCCGCCAGCACCCGCTCGGCCCGTTCGTTCGGCTCGTCGGCTGGCAGCAACGCCAGTACTTGGTCGATCAGCGTGCCGGTCAACACGCCGCCAAGATTGCCGCCCAGGCGGGCTTCGGCGGCAGCGCGACGGGCGCGGTATTCCTGCCGCCGCTTCGTCGCTGCCGGATGCGGTGCCAGGGGAATCTCGCTGCCGGGGCCGTCGATGCGCTGGCCGATGCCCTGGACCGGGACGACGTGAGAGGGCCGGTTTTTCTTCACCCACGCACTCACGCGCTCTTGAAGGAAGACCGCGAGCGTTTGCACGGTGATCCACCCGTCCGGGCCGGCCGCGGCTTCGCCGCGCAAGCCGTCGATGACGGCGCCCGAGAA
>JANRLG010000131.1:0-3481 GCA_033762835.1 Thermoanaerobaculia bacterium | reverse complement strand
CACGGTGTACTTGAGCCTCGATGTCAACCCCGAGCGGGACGCCACGGTGTGGAATGGCCGGCTCGGGTTTGCTCTCTTCGGAGACGCGGGAAATCAGATCCTCGTGGTCGACGATGCGGGAACGGGCGATGTCGTCCCAGTTCCCAACAACCCCTCCGAAGCGTTCTTCATGACCGTCAAGACGGCGGGCACCTACTTCGCGTTCGTCGATTCGGCCTCGGCGGCCACCGGCGGTCCCACGGCGACGTACCAACTCTCCGTGAGCGTTCACCCGGCCACCAACGAAGGGGTCAACTGCACCACCTACACGAGCACGAACGTACCGCAGACGATCGGCCCGGGAACGGGGCTGGTGTCGTCGACGATCACCGTGCCGGGGAACCCGCGGATCGCCGACTTGGACGTCGACATCGTCTTGAACCACGCCTTGATGCAGGACATCGACGCCCACCTGCGCTCCCCCGCGGGTACCGACGTCGGACTGTTTGCGGACATCGGCGCCGCCGCCACCGGCGGGCAGACCCAGATGGATGTCGTGTTCGACGACGAGGCCGGGATTCCCCCCGCCTTCACGGTGTTCCGGGGAACCCAGCTCAAGCCGGAGAACAACTCGACGGCCGGCACGGCGAGCACGTCAGGTGCCTATCGCCTTTCGTGGTTCGACGGGCAGAACGCCGGCGGGACTTGGACGCTCGACTTGCGGGACGACACCGCGGGCGCCAACGGCGGCACCCTGACCGCCTGGAGCCTGCGAATCTGTGAGCCGCCGCCGCCGCCCGCTTGTCCTCCGGGCTTCGGCCCAGCCACGGTGTTCTCGACCGACTTCGAATCAGGAGCCGCCGGGTTCACCCATTTGGGCACCCAGGACGAGTGGGAGCTGGGCCTGCCGGCCACCGTCGCCACCTCGACCGCGAACCCGGTCGCCGCTTTCAACAATTGCAATAGCGGCACGAACTGCTGGAAGACCGACCTCGACAACACTTACAACGCGACGAGCAATCAGGATCTGCTGTCGCCGAACATCAATCTGGCTGGGTTCTCGGCCCCCGTGGTCGTGACCTGGGCGCAACGCCATCAGATCGAGACGGCCAACTTCGACCACATGTTCGTGGACTTCCAGCAAGTGGGCGGTGCCACGCCGGTGCGCCTCTACGAGTGGCAGGAGCCGACGCCGATCAGCGCCTCGGCCGGCACGGGCAACCCCCAGGTCAACATCGGTGCCGGCATCGGTTGGGGCGTCCACTCGCGGCGCGCCGACTCGCTCGCCGGGCTCAACTCCGAAATCCGGTTCCATCTCGACAGCGACTCGAGCGTTCAGTTCGGCGGCCTCGCCATCGACGACGTCTCGGTCACCGCCTGCCGGGTCTTGTCGGCCGACCTGTCGATCACCAAGACCGACGGGGTGGCCACGGCGGTGCCCGGCGGCTCGGTCACTTACACGATCACGGCCAGCAATGCCGGTCCGGACCCGGTGACGGGGGGCACGGTGGCGGACACCTTCCCGGCTAGCCTGACGTGCAGCTGGTCCTGCGTGGGTGCCGGTGGCGGCACGTGCACGGCAGCCGGCGCGGGCAACATCAACGACGCGGTGAACCTGCCCACGGGCGGCTCGGTGACCTACACGGCGAGCTGCACCATTTCCGCGTCGGCGACCGGTACGTTGTCCAACACGGCTACGGTGTCGAGCGCCGTCCCGGACCCGACGCCAGGGAACAACAGCGCCACCGATTCCGACACCTTGACGCCCCAGGCCGATGTCGCGATCACCAAGACCGACGGCGTGACCTCGATCAATCCCGGCGGTACGGCCACCTACACGATCGTGGCCTCGAATGCCGGGCCGTCGAACGCCCCGGCTTCGACGGTGGCGGACACCTTCCCGGCGTCGTGCTCCACGGTCAGCTGGACTTGCGTCGGTGCCGGCGGCGGCACCTGCACGGCAGGGGGCGCGGGCAACATCAACGACGCGGCGAACTTGCCGGTCGGTGGTTCGGTCACTTACACCGCTGCCTGCGTGGTCTCGAACTCCGCTACCGGCTCGCTCAGCAACACCGCAACCGTGTCCTCCGGTGCGGTTACGGACCCGAATGCGGGCAACAACTCGGCGACCGACACGGACACCATCAGCCAGAGCGCCGATCTGTCGATCACCAAGACCGACGGGCTGACCAACGCCTCGCCGGGCCAGGCCACCACGTACACGATCGTGGCCTCGAACGCCGGGCCGTCGTCCGTGACCGGCGCCGCGGTGACGGACACCTTCCCGGCGGACTTCACCGGCGCGACCTGGACCTGCGTGGGGGCCGGCGGCGGCACCTGCACGGCGAACGGTGCCGGCAACCTGAACGACACGGTGAATTTGCCCTCGGGCGCGAGCGTCACCTACACCGTCAACGGCACCATCAACGGCGCTTTCCTCGGCACGCTGAGCAACACGGCCACCGTGGCTTTCGCGCCGCCGCTCGCCGCGGGTGGCACCACGGACCCGAACCCCGGTAACAACTCGGCCACGGATACGACCACGGTGGCCTCGGCGGCCGCGATCAGCGGCACCAAGGCGGTGGCAGGGACCTTCGAGGAAGGCGGCGCGATCACCTACACGATCGTGCTGACGAACGGCTCGGCCGCCGGCCAGCTCGACAACCCGGGCGACGAGTTCACGGACACCTTGCCTGGTGGGCTGACCCTGACCTCGGCCTCGGCCACGTCCGGCACGGCGACGACCGCGGGCAACACGGTGACCTGGAACGGCGCGATCCCGGGCAACAGCTCGGTGACGATCACGATCGACGCCACGATCGATGCCGGCTCCGCGGGGTTGACGTTGTCCAACCAGGGTACCTTCAACTTCGACGCCGACGGCAACGGTAGCAACGAGTCGAGCGGCACGACCGACGATCCGGGGCTGCCCGGTGGCACCGACCCGACTGACTTGGTCGTCGGCTCGGGCGTCAACGTGCTCGAAATCCCCACCCTCGGCGAATACGGCCTGATGTTCCTGGCCCTGATGCTCGCGGGCCTGGGCTTCGGAGTGATCCGCCGCCGCGGCTGAACCTGGCACTGCCGCGGCCTTTCTGGACGACCCTCACCTTTCTTGGGTGGGGGTCGTCGCCGAAGTAGGCTGTCTGAGCGCGTTGACGGCGAGCGCGCGAAGTGAGACAGAAGGCACTTAATGTCTAGAAGCTCCGGAAACTTCAAGGTCGTATTGAGTATTGCCGTGGCGTTGATCCTCGGCTGCGCTCACGGTGGGGGAGCGCGAGCGGGCTTCGACTTTTCGCGTGGCACCCCGATGGAGTTCCTGGAGCATCTCCGGAACCTAGGGCCTGGACGGGTCGTTACGATCACAGAGCCGCTGACGAACTGGGTTCGCAGGGAGAACGTGGAGGAGCTCGTGGCCCGACTCGACTCCCGTGAACCCTGCGCCGCGGTCGTCCAAGGCCACTCCAGCTATCTCCCGCTTGAAAGCACGGTCGGAGACGAG
>JANRLG010000130.1:0-37019 GCA_033762835.1 Thermoanaerobaculia bacterium | reverse complement strand
CGGGACGGCCGGGCGGTCGAGCACCAGATTGACCAAACTGAAGTGTGGCAGGTCCACCAGCAGGCGGGCCATCAGGCCGGTGATCATCCCGACCCGATAGAGCACCAGCATCGGCGTCCCCACGAGCCCGGTTTCGAGCGTAGCCGTGCCCGAGGCGCACAGGGCGAGGTGGGCGTCGGCGAGCACCGCGAACCGGCCGGCGTCGCCCCCTTCGACGATCTCGATCGGCACCCCCGCCGCCGCCACTTGGGCCTCGAGCGCCGAGCGCTCGATGGTCGGGGCGCGCAGTAGGCGAACCGAAACCGGCACGTCCCGCGAAAGGGCTTCGACCGCTCCAATCATCGCCGGCAGCAAGCGGGCGACCTCACTGCGCCGCGAGCCCGGCAGCAGGACCAGCCGGCGCGGTTCGTCGGGAGCAGGGGCCGGTCCGTCCCAGCGGTGGGTTAAGTGCGGCACTTCGTCGACCAGAGGATGGCCGACATGGAGGGCCGACACGCCATGGCGGCGATAGAAGTCGACTTCGAAAGGGAACAGCACGAGCAGGGTGTCGACCGCACGCGCGACCGTCTTGACCCGCCCCTTGCGCCAGGCCCACAACTGAGGGCTGATGTAGTAAACCACCCGCACACCCCGACGAGCGAGCTCCGGAGCGAGACGCAAATTGAACTCGGGGAAATCGACCAGCACCGCCACGGCGGGCTTGCGGCGCTCGGCTTCGGCCAGCAGCTGATCGAAGATGCGCTTCGCTCGCCGCCAAACGCGCAGAACCTCCGCTAGGCCGACCACCGAGATCTCGGAGTTGTTCGCTACCGCGTCGAAGCCCTCTGCCGCGAGGTGCTCACCGCCCAGACCGAAAGCGTGGAGCGCCCCGGGCACGTGCCCGCGCAAGGCGGTCAAGAGGCGGGCGGCATACAGGTCGCCGGAAGCTTCTCCGGCCACTACCAGCAGTTCCGTGGCGCGCTCGCCGGGCGGCTGCCGGACCATGTTCAAGGGATCGGCGCCGGCGGGCCCGAGGGGAAAGGGTACATCAGCCAGGCGACCACCAGCCCACCCCCGACCATGCCGCCGAAAATCTTCAGGAAGAGCTTCCACTGCTCGGACCGCTCGCGCCGCCACAGGACGGCAAAGAAGATCGACACGATCAGGGCGTAGATCACCATCAAGAGGAAGTGGCTCACTTCTTCTCCCCCCGCGAGATGTCCCACGCATCGAGGATGAGCAGGAGGTTCATCAGGCCCGCCGACAGCAGGAAGGCGGCACCGTACTCGAACCCTGGCGCGATGGTGTTGCCTTCGTAACCGCGCGCCCGGAGCACCCAATAAGGCACCCCGGTGGCGGCGATCGTGGCCGTGGCGGCGTAAGAGAAGGGCTCGCCGCGAACGAAGTGGAAAAAGCGGCCCTCGAGGCCGACCGCGAAGGCGATCGCGGTCAGGACGAGCACTCCGAAGAGCACGCCGCGACCGCGACGACCCAGGTAGACATGGCCGAGGCCCGGCAGAAGCCAGGCCAGAAAACCGGCCAGATAGGGGTTACCCCGGGGCGGAAACTGCGGCTCCGCAGGCCTCTCTGGCTTCTCTTCGGCCACTCGAAAATCCTCCCGCGACGCTCACCGAGCGCGCGACTAGCCCTGGTTCAGAAGCTCCCGGAGCTCCTTGCCGGGCTTGAAGTACGGGATCCGCTTGGCCGGAACTTCGACCTTGTCACCGGTCTTGGGGTTCCGCCCCACGCGCGCGCCCCGGTGGCGCAGGCGGAAGCTGCCAAAACCCCGCAGCTCGATCTTCTCGCCGCTGCGCAGCGAGTCGACGATCGAGTCGAACACCGTATTGACGATGATCTCCGCGTGCTTCTTGGTCAACTGCGTCGAGCGGGCGACCTCGTCGACCAGCTCCGCTTTCGTCATGCCATCGTTTTGGATCAGCACCGCAAAAACCCCCGTGTTCGCGTCGCGAATCGATGCCGGGCGAGTCTACCTGCGCCCGGCATCGATCGATCACTGATTTTCGGTCGCCGCGGCGGCCTCGGAGGCTGCCACCGGCACCACTTCGCCCGGTTCCACCGCCGCGACTTCACCCACGGCGGCCTCCTCCGGAAACTCACCGCCTTCGTACTCGCCCTCGAGCGCGGCCTGATAGGCAGCATGGGCAGCGGCGACGTGCGCCTCGTACTCGGCGATCTCTTCCTCGGTCGGCTGCAGGATACCGCGCATCGTGAGGCCCACGCGGTGCTCCGAATCCTCGATGCGCAGGATGCGCGCACGGACCCAGTCGTTGACGTGGAAGAGTTCCTCGAGATGCCCGCCCGGGGCGACGTCGATTTCGCTGACGTGGGCCAAGCCCTCGAGTCCCCGGTAGATGTCGACGAACAGACCGAAATCCGTCACGTTCTCGACTCGCCCGACGATCTCGTCGCCCACGTGGTAGTGCTCGACGAAGTCGTCCCACTCGTTGGGCATGAACTCCTTGATCGACAACGATACCCGCTGGTTGTCGGGATCGATCGAGATGATCCGCGCCCGCACCGTGGTGCCCTTCTTGAGCACTTCGCTGGGGTGCTTGACCCGCTTCGTCCAGCTCATGTCGGACACGTGGATGAGGCCGTCGATGCCTTCGGTGATCTCGACGAAGGCGCCGAAGTCCGTCAGGTTGCGCACCTTGCCGTCGATGACCGAACCCACGGGATGGCTGTCCACCAGTTCTTCCCAGGGGTTCCGCTCGGTTTGGCGCAGGGACAGGCTGATCCGGCGCTGCTCGAGGTCGAGCTCGGAGACGATCGCTTCCACCTCGTCGCCGACGTTGACCATCTTCGACGGGTTGACGACCTTCTTGGTCCACGACATTTCGCTGACGTGCACCAGACCCTCGACACCCTCTTCGATTTCCACGAAGGCGCCGTAGTCGACGGTCGAAACGACGCGACCCTTGACCCGCGACCCGATCGGGTAGCGCTTGTCGACCACCGTCCACGGGTCCTCGGTCTTCTGCTTGTAGCCCAAGGAGACCCGCTCGGTTTCGGGATCGAACTTGAGGATGGCCACTTCGACTTCGTCACCCACCGAGAAGTGCTCGGAGGGATGGCTAACCCGACCCCAGGAGATGTCCGTGATGTGCAGCAGGCCGTCGATGCCGCCGAGATCGATGAACACGCCGTAGTCGGTGATGTTCTTGACCGTGCCGGGCAGGCGGGTGCCTTCCCGCAGCTTGCCGATGGTCTCCGCCTTCTTGCGCTCGAACTCCTTCTCGAGCACCGCCTTGCGCGACAAAACGACGTTGTTGCGCTTGCGGTCGAGGCTGATGACCTTGAACTCGAGCTCCTCGTTGCGCAGGGACTCGAGGTTCTTGATCGGCTTGATGTCGACGAGAGATCCCGGCAGGAAGGCCCGCAGGCCGATGTCGACGGTCAGACCGCCCTTGATGCGATCGACCACGCGGCCCCGGATGATGGCGTCGTCGCGGAAGGCTTTCTCGATCTCGTTCCAGCGCCGCATGCGCTCGGCCTTCGACCGGGAAAGGAGCACGTGGCCCTCGAGATCCTCCGTCTTCTCGAGCAAGACGTCGACCTCGTCGCCGACCTTGACGGTTACTTTGCCGTCCCGGTCCGTGAACTCCTCCCGAGCAACGAGCCCCTCCGACTTGTAGCCGACGTCGATGATCACGACACTGTCCGTGATCCCGATGACGCGGCCGGAGACGATCTCGCCCTCCGACAGGTTGCGCATGCTCTCGTCGTATAAATCGACGAGCTTTTGGTAAGCGGCCGGATCCAGGTCTTCGTCGTCCGCCGTGCGCAACGGCACGACAGGCCCCGACATCGCGACCGAGACCGGCTGCTCCGGATGCTCTTCGCTGGAATGCATACTGGTAGAAAGTCCTCCTGAACTTAGGATCAGGCTCGTCGGCCTGTGGGAGCCTTCGCGACGCAAAGGCGCGAGTTCTGCGTAAATCTTTGAGAACTCGGGACCTGGGAGTATAGGGACGGGGACGGGGGGTGTCAACCGAGAAACCGGGCCGATTCGCTCCCCTCTCGTCTACCCCTCGCCCACCTCGAACGCATTCCGCAGCAGCTCGAAGCGCAGCTCCCCGCCCGGCCCGGTTTCGATGCCGAGGACGTCGATCCGGCACGGGCCATCGAAGGGCTGGCGGGCGAGGTAACCGCGGGCGGCGCGTTCGATTCGGCGGCGCTTGTCCCAGCCCACGGCCTCGACGGCGGCACCGAAGCTGCCGGCACGGCGGGCCTTGACCTCGATGAAACACAAGGTGTCCCCTTCGATCGCCACGAGGTCGAGCTCACCACCGCCGGCCCGCACGTTCTTTCCCACGATGCGGTAGCCGAGCCGGCGCAAGTGGAGCTCCGCGGCCAGCTCCGCGGCGGCGCCCTCGGCGTGGGGATTGCGGGTGCCGGTTGGGGGGCCGAAGGGGAGGTTCATCCCCGCTTCCAGCGGCTGCCCTGAGGAGTGTCTTCGATGACGATGCCGCGTGCCGTGAGCTCGGCCCGGAGGCGATCGGCCTCGGCCCATTGGCGCGCCGCGCGGGCGGCGTCGCGTTGGCGAACGAGCTCGGAGATCTCCTCGTCGTCGCCGGCCGGGGCTGCGCTCTGCCAGAGCGCAGCATCGAGAAACCCGAGGACCTGGTCCGCCTCGGCGAGCGCCGCCAGGACCCGGTCCCGATCCCCCGTGCCGAGGCCCTTCTCGATGCCGACGTTGACGTCCTTCACGAGCGTGAACAGGGCGGCGAGGGCGCGCGGACTGTTCAAGTCGTCGGCGAGCCCGGCCCGAAAGTCTTTGGTGAAGCGTTCGACGGCCGCCGTCAAACGGCCGGGGCCGGCACCTTCGAGGGCGTTGCCCAGACGGAAACGCATGTCGTCGAGGCGCTTCAGCGCACTCGTGGCCGCGCCGAGCGATTCGAAGGTGAAGTTGAGCTTCTGGCGATAGTGGGCCGACAGGTAGACGTAACGCAGTGCCCGCGGCTCGACGCCGCGATCGAGCAGGTCCTGGAGCGTGTACTGGTTGCCGAGGCTCTTCGACATCTTCTCGCCGTCGACGAGCAGATGCTCGGCGTGCAGCCAGGTGCGCACGAAGAGCTCACCGGTTGCCGACTCGCTCTGGGCGATCTCGTTCTCGTGGTGCGGGAAGATGTTGTCGACGCCGCCGCAATGAATGTCGAAGGTGGTGCCGAGGTACTTCATGGACATCGCCGAGCACTCGATGTGCCAGCCCGGGCGCCCCGGTCCCCAAGGGCTGTCCCAGGTCGGCTCCCCCGGCTTGGCGGACTTCCACAGCACGAAGTCGCGGACGTCTTCCTTTTCATATTCGTCCGCCGCCACTCGCTCGCCCCGGCGTGCCGCGTGGACGTCGATGCGCGACAAGCGGCCGTAGTCTTCGTCACTGGCCAGGCGGAAGAACACCGAACCCTCGGCGACGTAAGCGTGCCCCTTCGCGATCAAGTCTTCGATGATCGCGATCATCTCGGGAATGTGCCGGGTCGCCCGCGGGTAGACCTCGGCGCGTTCCGCATGGAGCACGTCAAGGGCGGCGAAGAACGACTCGATGTAGGGCGCCGTCAAGGTGTCGATCTCGACGCCCTGGGCCCCCGCGTCGCGGATGATCTTGTCGTCCACGTCGGTCAGGTTCATGACGTGGAGCACTTCGTAGCCGAAGAACTTGAGGGTCCGGCGGAGCAGGTCCTCAAAGAGAAACGTCCGCAGGTTGCCGATGTGGGCGTGGTTGTAGACCGTGGGGCCGCAGGTGTAGAGCTTCACCCGACCGGCCGCCAGAGGTTCGAAGGGCACCAGGGAGCGCTTCTCGGTGTCGTAGAACAAGAGGGACGGCATCATTTCGACCTCGACGGCGTTCACCGGATAGGAATTTCGTTGCTCCGGGGCCGGCCGACGCCCTCCCCTTCGCTGCAAGCGGTCACAACACGACGTTGACGTTGGCGCCGGCCCAGTTGACCCCGGTCTGTTCGGTGCCGTTCGGAGTGTAGCTGCGATTCCGGAGATACACGAGGTCGCCGAGGCCGGCGCCGATGGCCGTGAAGCGCAAGGTCAACAACACACCGGAACCCGAGACGCCAGCCGCCGCGCCGAGGCGCGTGAAGCCCACGATCAGCCGGTTGCTCCCGTCGCGCACCACTTGCAGCGAGGAGTTGGTGCCGGCACCGGCCAGGAAGTTCCCTTCTGCGAAGCTGTCGAAGCGCAGCTGCGCACTGGGATAACTGAGGTCGAAGGCCAATCCGTAGAGATCGCTGACGCCGTCGGCCCGGACCTCGACCTCGAGCACGGTGGTGGTGCTCGCCGGGCCCGAGACCAGCCGGAAGGCCGGGCTCGCGGCCCCGGCGGGGGTCAGGGTGATGCCCGGCAGCGGCCGGGTCGGGGGCTGAGGGCCTCCTCCCCCACCGCCACCACCGCCGCACGCGGGCACCGACAGGAGCGCCAAGGCGAGCAGTCCGGCGGCTGCGAGCCTCACGGTGCCACCGCCGTCGGGCTTTCGGCCGCGCGTTCCGCCATCCTTTTCAGAGCCCGGCGTGCCCGGTCCTTGCGCAAGCCACGCAGGCGATCGACGAACAAGACTCCGTCCAGATGGTCGACTTCGTGTTGGATCGCTCGCGCCAGCCAGTCGTCGGCTTCGAATTCGAACGGTTCGCCGCTCACCGTTTGAGCCCGCACCTGGATCTTGAACGCCCGGCCGACCTTCTCGGTGAAGTCCGGCAGCGACAGGCAGCCCTCGGTGTCGACGACGTCCCCTTCGCCGGACAGGATCTCGGGGTTGACCAGGACGAGCAGATCGTCCGGGTCCTTGCCCACGGAGAGATCGACCACCGCCACGCGCTGGGTGACGCCGACCTGCGAGGCGGCCAAGCCCACGCCCGGAGCAGCGTGCATGGTTTCGACCATGTCGGCCACGAAGCGCTCGAGATCGGTGTCGAAGCGGTCGACCTCGGCACAGCGCAGGCGCAACACGGGATCGGGATACAAACGAATCGGCAGGATGGCCATCAGGGAGTCTTCCGCAAACGTTGAATCGACGTCACGACATCGCGGTCGTTCTGCTGGTGACGCAGGGCGCCCAGCAAGCCGCGAGGGTCGGGGTTGCCGCTGAGAGTTTTTTCGAAACCCGCCCGATCGAGGACCAGCACTTTGGTCGGCTCGGAGGTGCGGTAGGTGGCCGGCCAGGGCTTTTGTTCGAGGAGCGCGCTGTCACCCACGACGTCGCCGGGACCGAACTCGCGAATCGCCATCGGGCCCTGGGGCATCGAAATCGTGGCGGTGATGCCGCCATCAACGAGAAAGAACAGGCGGGCGTCCAAGCTGCCCTCGGCCACCAGCAGCTCGTCCGCCGCGAAGGAAGACAGCACCATGCTCGAGAACAGCCGCTTCAACTCTTCCGGCGGCAAGGAACGAGCGAGGGGTGAGGGAGCCACCCGATGCCAGTGGCGCTGGACTTGGAGCGCGGCGGTGGCACCCCCAGCCGCCCGCATGCCTTCGAGCGCGAGCACGCGGCTGCGTTCCATTTCTTTGGTCAGCCGGAACTTCTCCACCTTGGCATCGAGTTCGGTGTTGAGCGGCGCGTACCGCTTGGCCTTGGTCAGCAGGGCGATGCCCTTGTCGTAGAAGCCGTCGCTGGCATACTCGTCGGCGACGTAGAGATACTCGTCGACGGCCTGTTCCCAGCTCTTCAGCTCGGTATAGACCTCGGCGAGCTTCAATCGCGAGTGCAAATCGTCCGGGTTGTCCTTGAGCTTCGCGCGAAGCCGGGTGGCCGCCTCGTCGTAGCGTTCGAGGACGACCAGATCCTCGATCGTCAGGTTGGCCTCGGCGGCCTGGGCGCTCCCGCCCCCGAAAATTCGCTTGAAGACCACGGATGCTTCCTCTCGACTCGAAGGGCGGCCGCACGGACGGTGGTGACTCCCATTCCGGACGGCCAGCGGATGCTGCGGCATTATAGTCGAGGGTTATTGGACGGCGCGGGACGCAAAGGGCCTTTTGCGCGTGCCCAGGAAGCGTGGCACGAATCCTGCTGGGTGGGCGAACAGCTCGTCGTCGAAGTCACGCCGACGAGTCCGATGAACGAGGTCGAAGGGGCCATGATCGTCGAAAATCTGCATCGTCTCCGCGGTACCTCCGGGTCCGCCGTCGTTTTCGCCCTCACCATCGTCGCTGCCGCGGCTCACGCCGCCGAGGACGGTGGCTACAGCTACGCCCGCACCCTCGAAGGGACCGCCCAGCTCGTCGCCGAGGCGGGCGAGCGCGAGGACCTCGAACTCAACCAACCACTCCTCGCCGGAGACCGCGTCACCGTCAGCCCGCGGGCCCGGCTCGAGGTCGCCCTTTCCGATCACAATCTGCTGCGCATCGACGGCGATTCGTCCCTGCGCTTCCGCAGTCTCGCCGGCTCGCCCGACCGCGAAGACCCGAGCACCGTGCTCGAGCTCGAATACGGCAACCTGCAGGTGATCGTCGCCCGCGACGCTCTCGGTCGCGATTTGCCCCAGATCGAAACCGGCAACGCCACCGTCTTCCTGTCCGAGGCCGGGACCTACCGAATCACCACCGATGGCGACTGGACCGAGGTCACCGTTCGCGACGGCCTCGCCGAGGTCGTCGCTGGTCGCCGCTCCGAGCAGGTGGAACGCGGTCAGAGCCTGATCCTCGAGGGTTGGCGGGACGCCGAAGCGCGCCTGCGGGTCGCGGGGCGCGAAGATGGCCTCGAACGCTGGGGCGAGGATCTCGACCGTGAAGCTTCCTACGACGACGGCTACCGCGGCGAGATCGACCCGAGCCTCGAATATCGCGCGGCGTCGCTCTCCCGTCACGGCCGTTGGGACCGCTACGAGGGCCGCACGATCTGGATTCCCCGCGTCGCCGCGGACTGGCGGCCCTACCACCACGGCCGCTGGGTGCCAACCCCGTTGGGTCTCACCTGGGTGTCCCACGAACGGTGGGGTTGGGTGCCTTATCACTATGGAACTTGGGATTACCTCCCGGGCTATGGCTGGGCCTGGTACCCGGGGCGCACCTTCGGTCCGTCGTGGGTGTACTGGTACTGGACCAACGACTACGCCGCCTGGGTACCCACCGGCTACTACCAGCGTTACTACGGCCGTCATCACGGCTGGGACAGCGGTTTCCGTTGGGGCGTCTACGGCTGGGCCGGCGGCAGCTGGGACTACTACGACTCCTGGAACTTCTGCCCCACGCGCTACCTGGGCCGCCGCGATCAGCACCGGAACACGCGGCGCGGTGACCATGTCGACCGCCGGGACCGCCACGCCGTGCCGCGCGGTATCTTGACGACCGACACCCGCGACATCACCCGTGACCGCTTGCAGCGTCCGGCGGAGATCGTCGACACCCTGGCTGGCCGGCGTCGGCGCGGCGACGGCGATCTGCCCGATGTCACCCCGTTCGTCGCCCGTCGCGGCGAGTTGCCGAAGGAGATCCAGGGCGAGATCCTCGTGGATCGCGAAGCGCGGCGGCGCGGGGTGGAGCGCGCCCTGCCGGACGACGTCAACGGATCCGCACCCACCACCGCCGCTCCGCCGGCGCCGGAGCGCGAGCGCCGAGCCCGCGGGCGCGTGATCGAGTCCCAAACTCCGGACGGCCGCGGCGGCGCGGTGACCGCTCCGGAAAGTGAACCCACGACCCGGGAACGCCGGCCGCGCGTCATCGAGTCCGAGCGGCCCCGGCGCCTCGAGCCGCGTAGTGATACTCCCCCGGCGCCGCGTTCCGAGCCTACCGACGACGACCGTGAGGGCCGGCGGCGGGTCTACCGTCCGGAAACGCCGCCGCCGCAAGACGACGCCCGTCCCGGAGAGGAGATTCGCTCTCGTCGCCGGGCTCCCGAGTCGCCACCGCCGCCCGCGGCAGATGAACGTCCGCCGGTCCGCCGGGTGATCGAAGGCGCTCGGCGCAACCACCCGCCGACGCCGCCACCGACCCCAAGCGGCTCGGTCGAGCGGGAGCGTACTCGGGAGCGCGAGCGGCCGGTCGACTCGGCGGGCCGTTCCCGCCGTGCCGAGCCGCCGAAGTCCGATCCGCCCGCGGGAGGGTCGCCGCGCCAGGCGGGCCCCCGGGAGCCGAAGCCGGAGAGCCCGCCCCCACCGAAGGACGATAGCGAACGCCGTCGTCGTCCCCGGCCGCCGGGTGACTGAAACGGCGCTGCCCAGCGAAACCACGGCCGCGAGGATGACCTCGCGGCCGTTTTCGTCCTCACCGGGCTAAGATCCAGCCCTTCATGCGCGCCGACCGCTTTTCCCTCGCACTCTTCATCCTCTACTGTCTCGAGGTCGGGGTTTTCCTCGCGCTGATCCCGTGGACCTCGGTCTGGGATCGCGGTCTCGGGCACCTCCCCTGGAGCCCTCTGCGCGACCTCGTCGTCCACCCCGCCGTCCGTTCGGCGGTCACCGGCTTCGGTCTGATCCACGTTCTCTACGGTTGCCACGATCTCCAACTCCTTCTCGGCCGGCGCCCGCTCGAGTGAACCCTCCCCGCCTGCTGGCCGTTTCGGACTTGGCGAACCTCCGGGTTGCGCTCGAGGACTGGTTGGCGGAGCTGGTCGCTTGCGGAGTCGACGGCCTCTGGCTGCGCGAGCGCACCTTGCCGGACCAGCAGCTCTTGGCAGTCGCGGAGCGCTGCCGGCGAGTCTTGCCCCCGTCGGTTCGGCTGATTCTCTCGGCGCGGGTGGACCTAGCCCTGCTCGCCGCCGCCGACGGGGTCCACCTGCCGGCCTCGGGTCTGCCGGCGCGGCCGCTGCGAGCGCTTGCCGAGCGCCACGGCCGGTCGCTCCTGTTGGGACGGTCGACCCACTCTCTCGAGGAGGTCCGAGCTGCCCGCGAGGAGGGCCTCGACTACGTCAGCTTCGGCCCCGTCTTCCCCACGCCGTCGAAGGCGGAGTACGGACCTCCTCGCGGCCTCGCGGAACTCGGTCGGGCCGTGGCTCTGGGTCTGCCGGTGATCGCCCTCGGGGGCATCGCGGCCGAACACGGTGCCGTCTTACGGCAGGCCGGCGTGGCGGGCCTGGCCGCCCAGCGGGCGTTTTCATCCGCGGCTTCGGCGGTGCCTCTGATTCGTGCGTTTACTGGGTTGTCGGCCGCCGACGATTCCGAGGGCGTGGTACAGTCGCCCGACCTCTGGAGCCCTCGATGATGTTCTCCTCCGTCCGCGTCCGCTTTCTCCTCCTGTCCCTCGCCGTCTTCGTGCTCGACCACCTGACCAAGTGGTGGGTCGAAGCGACCTACCCTCTCGGAGCCTCGACCGAGATCATTGCGGGCTTCTTCAACCTCACCCACGTGCGTAACACCGGCGTCGCCTTCGGGCTCTTCGCGGCCCACGGCGCCGATGGCGGGGCCTGGTTCCTGATCGCCCTCGGAATCGTCGCTCTGGCCGCGGTGGCCGTCTATTTCCGCTTGGCACCGCTCGACAATCGCCTGCTGCTGACGGCCCTGGCTTTGATTCTCGGCGGCGCGGTGGGTAACCTCGGCGACCGCATCGCCAGCGGGGGTGTCACCGACTTCTTCGACTTCTATTGGGGCGACCACCACTTTCCGGCCTTCAACATCGCCGACAGCGCCATCTCGATCGGCATCGGCCTCATGATCCTCGACAGCTTCCGGCCCCACCGCGCCCCGGACGTCGACGCCGCGCCCCCGGACCCCGACGCGCCACCGGCCCTTTCGTGAACGCAACCGGAGCACCGATCCGAGACACCTGGACGGTGCCGCCCGAATCGGCTGGCACCCGACTCGATCGCCACGTGGCGGAGTTCGTCGGGGAATCGCGAAATGCCGTGCAACGCTGGATCGACGAAGGGCGTCTGTGGCTCGAGGGGAAGCCCGCCAAGGCGTCCACGACCCTCAAAGGCGGCGAACAACTGGCTCTCGAGCGGCCCCCGCGCCAAGACCAGCGCATCCAGCCCGAAGCCGGTGAGCTGGCGATTCTCCACAGCGATCCCGATCTGATCGTGCTCGACAAACCGGCCGGCCTGACGGTGCATCCCGGCGCCGGGCGTGCCACCGGTACCCTCGTGCATCGCCTCTTGGCTCGGTATCCCGAGCTGGCCGGCGTCGGCGGACCGGGTCGCCCCGGGATCGTGCACCGGCTGGACAAGGACACCACCGGCGTCTTGGTGGTCGCCCGAACTCCGGCGGCGTACCAAACGCTGTCGCGGGCGTTTTCCTCGCGGGCGGTAGCCAAGACTTATCTCGCCGTCGTCTATGGCACGCCACGGGAGCCCGCGGGTACGATCAACCGCCCCATCGGCCGGCATGCCGAGCATCGGAAGGAAATGACCGTACGCCCCGACGGCCGCCCCGCCGTGAGCCATTACCGAACGCGGTCGAGCCGCGGCGGTCTGTCCTGGCTCGAGGTGGACATCGAGACCGGGCGCACCCACCAGATCCGCGTCCACCTGAAGGCCCTCGGCCACCCGCTGGTGGGCGACGCCGTCTACGGAGAAGCTCGCTGGCGGGGCCTGCCGCGGCCGGTGCAGAAACCCCTGGCGGCCTTCTCGCGGCCGGCTCTCCACGCCTGGCGCCTGCGCTTTCGCCATCCAGGCACGGGCGAGGAAGTAGCCTTCGAGGCGCCGGTTCCGGACGACCTGAAGGCCCTGTGGCGGGCCGTGGCCGGGGGCGAACCCCCGTAGGGCCTTGTTCGGCCGACCTGAAGGTCGGCAGCTACCTCAAGAAAACAAACGCGTTAAGGCGTAGCGGCCGGCCTTCAGGCGGCCGGCCGAACGCCGAACCGAATCCGCCGACCAGCCTTACAGGAGCTCGCTGAGCGCCTTGTAGGGCCGATCCTGGGACTCCGCCACCGGTTGGCAGGTGATGTGGCCCTGGTAGGTGTTGACCCCCGCCGCCAGGTGGCTGTCGTCCGCCACGGCCTTGGCAAAGCCCTTGTTGGCAAGGGCCTGGGCGAAGGGCAAGGTGGCGTTGGTCAGGGCCATGGTCGAGGTCCGCGGCACGGCGCCGGGCATGTTGGCCACGCAGTAGTGGATGATGCCGTCGACTTCGTACACCGGATCCGAGTGGGTGGTGGCGTGAGTGGTCTCGAAGCAACCGCCCTGATCCACCGCCACGTCGACGATCACCGCGCCCTTCTTCATGACCCCGAGCATCTCGCGGGTGACGAGCTTCGGGGCCGAGGCGCCCGGAATGAGCACGGCGCCGATCAGCAAGTCGGCGCGGCCGAGGGCCGCGAGCAAGTTGTAACGGTTGCTGTACAGCGTCGTCACCTGGCCACCGAAGACGTCATCCAGGTAGCGCATGCGATCGCCGTTGGTGTCGAGGATCACCACCCGAGAACCCATGCCGTGGGCCATCTTCGCGGCGTTCAAGCCGACGATGCCGCCACCGATGATCACCACGTCCGCCGGAGGAACGCCGGGGACCCCGCCGATCAGCGTGCCGCGACCACCGAAGCGGCGCTGAAGGTAATAGGAACCGACCAAAGGCGCCATCCGTCCGGCGACCTCGGACATCGGGGTGAGGAGCGGCAGGCCGCCCCGCCGGTCCGTGATGGTCTCGTAGGCGATGCCCGTCACCCGCCGCTCGAGCAGCACCGTGGTCAGCCGCTCGAGCGGCGCCAAATGCAGGTAGGTGTACAACACCTGGTTGGGCTGCAAGCGCGCGTATTCAGGCTCCACCGGCTCTTTGACCTTGATGATCATCTCGGCCGTGCGCCACACCGCGTCGGCGTCCGAGGCGATGCGAGCCCCCGCTTCGACGTACCGGCCGTCTTCGAAGCCGCTACCCAAGCCGGCACCGGTCTCGACCCAGACTTCGTGGCCGTCTTCCACCAAAGCGTGGACGCCCGCCGGAATCATGCCGACGCGGTACTCGTGATCCTTGATCTCTTTCGGGATTCCGATGCGCACTAGGATTTCCTTTCCTTGGCCGAGGACTTCGGCTCGGGAGCTGCCATGGCGACACTGCCTTTGAAGAATGCGCCCTCGGCGATGATGACCCGCTTGGCGGTGATGTTGCCCTCGAGGTGACCGCTCGCGACGACTTCGACTTTCTCCGCGGCGACGACGTCCCCTTCGACGCGGCCAGCGATCCGAATCGCCCGCGCCGCCACTGTTCCCAGGACTTTGCCGGAGGTGCCGA
The DNA here is from genome assembly GCA_033762835.1 of Thermoanaerobaculia bacterium. Taxonomy (GTDB): domain Bacteria; phylum Acidobacteriota; class Thermoanaerobaculia; order Multivoradales; family DATKCC01; genus JANRLG01. Next base: position 22,923 of record JANRLG010000130.1, on the reverse strand, counting down.
TCGTCACCCGGCCCTCAAGGCCGAGGCTGCCGACGAGTTCGCCGTCCACGACCCAATCGGCACTGCCGGTGATCGCCCCGTCGACTCGGGAGCCGGCCGCCAGGTGACCGCCCGTCCCCACGGCGGAGCCTGGCGGACTTTCCGTGGCCGAACGCTCCGGTCGAGAGGGCAGCTCCGGAGAGCCATCGCGGCGAAAGAGGGACATGGCGGCAGGTGACCTGTGGTTGTCGAGAGGCGTTCGCGCCGAGGTCCGAGCGTTGGAAAATTGGAGCGGGCAACGGGACTCGAACCCGCGACATCAAGCTTGGGAAGCTTGCACTCTACCAACTGAGTTATGCCCGCTCGGTACCAACTACCGGCCGTGAAATCTAGCCGACGGCCCCCGAACGGTCAAGAGGCCGCCGTGGGGGAATCGCGTTCTTTGCTGTAACACCGCCTGTAAGCTTGCGAAATGGGGTCTCGTCGTTATACTCCCGCCATGAGCGTGGTCCCCGATTTCCCGGAAAAGGCCGAAAAGAGCCTTTATTTCTTCCCTGATCGGGACATCACGGAAACGCGCCTCCGCCAGCTACTGGCCGGCCCCCCTCCGGAGCGCGCTTGGGCGATCTCCCATTTGCTGCGCTTCGCCCAGTGGGAGGACATCTGGCTCTACCTTTCCCGGGAAGAAGTGCGCGACATCCTGCCCAGTCTCGAACTGCCGGAAAACCTCCGTCAGGCCTGGGCGCGCATGTTGCGCGTCGATCTCAAGGTCCCCGAACTCGAGGGCTTCAAGATCGAAACCCCCGTCGGCGGCTGAGCCACCACCCCGCGAGCGCACCGGCGACGGCGGCGAGAAACCCTCCGCGCAGCCAGGCCACTCCCGGACCGATCACGACGCGTCCCGCCAGCACCGGACTCCAATAGGGACTCGGTGCTCCCGGCAGCGGCTGGGCCCGACCGGCCTCGGCCTGAGCCCGCTGTTCCGGGGGCCAGCGGTGGACGACGCCGTTTCGGAACGAGACCAAATCGAGAAAGGGCGGATACCAAATCTCCAGGATCCGGTTTTCGACCCAGGCGCCCGTCCAGTCCCCGGCCTCCCAGGCGGCATTCCGCGCCTGGACGTGCCAGGCCGCCTCGGTCAAGAAGAAGTCCTCTCGACCGTAGGCGGTCAAAGTCGGCGGGGCCGTCGCCCAGCGGGCGGCGCGCTCCGCCGCCAGGGCCGGTAGGCGATCAGGAGCGAAGAACGAGCGAAAACGGATCTCCTCGTCGCCCGCCGCGAACCCGAGGTGGGCGAGCTCGACCAACGTTCCAAAGCTCGCCAAGAACAGTGCCGCGAGGCCCCACAGGGGCGGTGCGGCCCGCGCGACCGAAGCGGCCGGACTCGGCGCCGCGAGGGCTCGAGCCACACACAGGCCGATCAATCCGGCGAAGAGATTGAGCCAGACATCGCGCTGATCCCCCGTGCGAATTGGACTCCACCACTGTGCCAACTCGTCCGCCACACCGGCCGTGCCGACCGCCAGGAGCGCGAGGGCGGCCGACGCCCCACGGCGGAAGCGCAGCTCGAACGCCCGGTGGAACAGCAGCGCCAGGCCGCCGTACTCGATCAAGTGGACGCGCTCGACCAAATCCACCCGTTGGTCGCCACTCGCCCACCACCACAGCTGGAAAGCGACCAGCGCGCCCGCTACCGTCAACCAGCCGTACCGTTGTAGGCGGTCCTCGCGGATGCGGCGGAGGGCCAAACCGAAGACCAGGGCCCCCGCCAGAGTCAGGCTGACGGCCAGGAGGCCGAGGAAGCGGGTACCGAAGGTGTCGAGCAGGAGGTCCCGCAGGCGGCCCAAGACCGGTGCCGTGACGACGATCACCGCGGCGACCCCGAGGGCGAGGGCCAGGCGGCGACGATAGGGCCCAGCGCTCACGCCGACCACCCCGCCGCCGCCCACTCGGCTGCCGCCAAGTCCTCGGCCAACGACCGCGTCCACTCCCCCACCCGACCCTCGGCCACGGCCAACCCGTCGAGTTCGACCACGGCTTGCACGCCGGTGACCGTACCGGTGACGAAGACCTCGAGCCAGCCGGACCGCTCGGCGAGGCGCGGTGCGCGAAGCACGATCGGCAGGCCGCGTCGGTGGGCGAAGTCGAGGACCAGGCCGCGGGTGACTCCCGGCAGGAGCCGGTGGCCGAGCGGCGCCGTTTCCAGGCCCCGCGCCGAGCGCACGAAGACGTTCGTGTTGCCGCCCTCGAGCAACCGACCCCGCTCCCCGCGCCAGATCACCTCGTCGGCGCCCGACCGCGCGGCGGCCAATTTGCCGAGGGTGGTCCCCAGCAGGCTCGTGCCCTTCAAATCGGCACGGCGCCAGCGAAAGTCGGCGAGCGTCATGGCGCGCTGGGGTGCACCGGCCGGAAGGGGGAAGCCCCGCCGTTCCACGAAGGCGAACACCGTGGGGCGCAGGCCCGGGGGCGGCAGGTGGCGGCGCTCGGTGGCTGCGCCGCGAGTGATCTGGAGATAAAGGAAGCCCGCGTCCGTTCCGTTGGCCGCGATCAGCCGGTGCAGCCGGTCCGCCAGGGCACCGAGGTCGAGGGGGATTCGAAGCGCTTCGAGGCCGTAGGCGAGGCGTTCGAGATGCCGATCCAGAAACAGCGGTCGGCCGGAGAGGACCTTCATTCCCTCGTAGAGTCCATCACCAAAAAGGAAGCCGCGATCGAACGGCGAAATTCGCGCTTCGTCGCGCGGCGACAAGTCTTCGTCGAGCAGCACCCAGGGTTCGATCGCCATGGTCTCTCCGGCCCCGTGCCGGGCCGCCGAGATCATCGCACAGGGGCCGGGCTCTCCTTCGGCAGCGGAATCTCCGGATTGCGCCACCCCCGGCGCACATACGCCGCGATCTGGCGGACCAATTCGACCGTGGCGGTTTCGGCGATGAGGGCATGTTCGAGGATGACCCAAGCCTGGATCGCCCGGCGGTGCACGCCCCAACTTTCGAACAACGAAATCAGCCGGCCGGCCAGCTGGCCGGCTTCGAGATAACGGCCAAGCTGAATGTAGATCGCCGCGAGATCAAGGGAAATCAAGGCCACCTCGAAGCGCAGGCCGCGCTCGAAGGCAGCGGTCCAGAGCCGACCGAGCATGGCTTCCGCTTCTTGGGTGCGTCCCAACCCCGCCGCGATCCGGGCCTCGAGCCAGCGCAAACGGAGCTGGCTCCAGGGGTCCGGAAACTGCAGGTAAAGATCACGGGACGAATCGAGCAGAAGCAGGGCTTCATGGGTCCGACCGGCGTGACACAGGGCAACAGCCCGCGAGTGACGAGCGAAGAGGAAGAGCCGAGGTTCTGCCCCACGGTCGATCACCTGTTCAGCCCGGGTCAGCAACGCGATGGCTTCGGAGTCTCGGCTCCCATGGGCCAAGGCTTGAGCCATCTGGATTTCGGAGCGCGCCCGGAGCTCCGGCTCATTTAGGGCGTCGTACACCGGAAGCACCGTTTTCAGCAAATCGATCGCCTCGTCGAGATACCCGCGGGCGGTCAACAACGAGGCCTCGAGTCCGGTAAGCCAGGCGCTCTCCAGCGGATCGCCGGAGCCTTGCCCGAGCAGCAAGCGGGCCTCGGCGAAACAGCGTTCCGCACCGGTGAAGTCCGCTCGCGTCCGCAGTGCGTTTCCCAGGCAGCCTTGAGCTCGGGCCTTGACATCGTTGAGCGCACTTCGGCCGAGAGTGCTTTCGGAAAGGTGCTCGGTGACGAGGACGGCGATTTCGGCCGAATCCTCACAACGCTCCGGCTGACCCGACCAGATCGCGTGCTGACTCTCCTCGATGAGGCTCTCGGCGAGCGCCCAGCTACGGTAACGAGGATCAGTGCGGACCAACCGTAGCCGCTGCTCGGGTGACAATTCCACGAGAAAGGGCACGAGTGCCGAAGCGAGAACGCGATCGGCCGCCGATTGGTGGGGTCGCTCGCGACTGGTCGCCTCGCGAAACGAGCGGTCGGCCATTCTGTAGCTCGCGAGCGGAATCCGCGGGCGGGGGGCGAGCCCGCCCACCTCCGCTACGCGACCTCGGCAGGAAGGACATCCGTCGAGAAGGTGTAGAAGAATCTCGCGTCCACGCCGCCCCACGGACAACCCGCTCGCCCAACGAACGAGGTCACGGTCAGAGGGATGCCCCACGTGCCGAGATTCGCCGCTCTCCCGCAGGTTGTTTGATCCGCTGTCCACCAACGCCTGGCTCCGTTCTTCCAGCTGCTAGTTGTTGGCTAGCTGCAGGCGCCCACGCAGCTATTGTTGATCGAAGAACCCTGGCTCGTCGGTCCGGGGTCCGGGGGCCATCGAGGTCGGACGACCGTTCGGGTCCATATCCGCGCCGTCGGTCTCATTGGCCGCCGTTTCGTTGGCGAAGAGCGTCGCAACGAGGGTCACCAAGGTGGACCACCAACCCGAGGTTCCGATTTCGTCCCCCACGAGAATCCGCGGTGCGGCAATCGTCGGGATCGTTGTTGCCAAACAGGAGACCAGGACGACAACAGCCACCAGCCGACGATACGTGTTTCTGTTTTTCACTTTCGAGCTCCTCCACGACAGAGCTCAGTCATCGCGTGGAAGCGAGCTGAGCGGTACCCTTTCAGGGAAAACGTTGCCGAAGAGCGCCATGGCGTGACGAAAGACTGGAATATTCTTCAAATGCGTAGCAGGCTCCAGGGAGAAGCCCGTTAAGCAGGACGAGGGAGAGGCGGAAACGGGTCAGGCCGCTCTGGGAAGCGGCAGCTGGTCGAGGACGTCGTCGGAGATCCCGCCGAGGGCCGTGCGCAGCACCTCCCCCGTGGCTCCGGGCCGGTTGGCTCCCACGGTCAGCTCGCGGCGCCAAGCTCGGGCGCCGGGGCAGCCGGCGAACAGGCCGAGCACCGCGCGGGTGACGTGGGAGACCGGCGTGCCGCTGGCCACCACGCGGTCGGCATACTCGGCCAAACGTTGGGCGACTTCGCGGCGGGACGGCCCGGGAGTGGGCTCGCCATAGATCTCGCGATCCGCGGCAGCCAACAGGAAGGGATCGTCGAAGGCCGCCCGGCCGATCATCACGGCGTCGACGTGGGCGAGGTGGTCGCGGGCCTCGGCAAGGGTCGTGATGCCGCCGTTGATCTCGATCGTCAGCGTGGGCCGTTCGGCCTTCAACCGGTAGACATCGGCGTAACGCAAAGGCGGCACCGAACGATTGGCCTTGGGATCGAGGCCGGTGAGCCAGGCCTTGCGGGCGTGGACGGTGAACCGCGCGGTCCCCGCCGCGGCTACGCGGTCGACGAAGTCCAGCATGTCCTCGTAGCGATCCAGGTCATCGAAACCGATGCGGTGCTTGACTGTCACCGGCAGCCCCGACGCAGCCGCCATGGCGCACACCGCGGCTGCCACGCGCTCGGGTCGGGCCATCAGGCAGACTCCGAACTGGCCCTGCTGGACCCGTGGACTCGGACAACCGACGTTGAGATTGATCTCGTCGTAGCCGAAGTGGGCACCGATTTCGGCCGCGCGCGCCAGGGCGTCGGGATCGTCGCCGCCCAACTGCAGCGCGATCGGATGCTCCTCGGGGTCGAAGCCGAGCAGGTACGACCGGTCGCCGTGGAGCACGGCACCGGTCGTGACCATCTCGGTGTAGAGGAGCGCCCGCCGGGATAACTGCCGCGCGAAGTAGCGAAAGTGCCGATCGGTGCGGTCCATCATGGGGGCGACGGAGAGCCGGCTCATCCTCCCAACGCTACCACCTGGCCCAACGTGCGCACGATCAGGAAACCGTCCGAAATCGCCGGCGTCGCCATCACCGTCTCCCCCATCGGATAGGTGCCGAGCAAAACCGGCTCCGGCCCGGAGGCGAGCACGTAACCCTCCCCGGTCTCGGCGAACAGATACAGCCGGCCGTCCGCGGCCACCGGTGACGCCGAGAACGAGGTGCCGGAAGCGCTCATGCGGATCGAAGAGCGCTGCTCGCCGGTTTTGGCGTCGTAGGTGGTGACCACGCCGTTGTTGTTGCAGGTGTGGAAGTGGCCGCGGTAGAGGATCGGGGACGGGATGTAGGTGCCGCCGCGCGGGTGACTCCAGGCGATCGCCGCCGAGGAGCTCTGCCCCTTGGGCATCGACAGGTCGCCGCGCTGCCCGGGACGGATGGCGTAGACCGGCCGGATCGGCGGATAACCCGCGGTCACGTAGACGAGGCCATCGCCCACGATCGGCGTGGCGACCACCACCTCGGAATTCGGTCCGAGTTTCCACAACTCGGCCCCGGTCTTCGGGTCGTAACCCCGGATGATCGGCCCGTTGACCACCAGCTCGTCGCCGTTCGGCCCGGGCAAGATCGCGGGCGTCGCCCAGGTCGAGGGCTCCGCGCGCGCAACCCGCCAGACTTCGGCGCCGTCGGTCAAACGAAAGGCCGCCAGGTACGAGTCCGCGCGCCGGTCGGCTTGCAGAATGACGAGATCGCCGTAGAGGATCGGCGAACTCGCGTGCCCCCACTCGGCAGCCCCGGCAGTGGGGTCGTTGGCATCGAGAATGCCGACCTCCTTGCGCCACACCTCGCGGCCGTCACGATCGTAAGTGACCAGCAGTCCGACGGCACCGAAGAGCACCACCACCCGGTTGCCGTCGGTCACCGGGGACGAGTTGGCGAGGCTGGACTTCAGGTGACGCAGAGCCCCCGGCGGGCCCTTGTGGACTTCGCGCTCCCACACCACCTTGCCGGTGCCGAGTTCCAGGGCATAGAGCCGGAACGACTGCTCGGATCGGTCGTCGACCGAATCCGGGTCGCCGTACAGGCCGGTGCGGAAGGTCGCGTCGCCCTTCGACGACACCGCGGTCGTCAGATAGACCCGATCGCCCCAGACCACCGGACTGGCGAGACCGAGGCCAGGGATCGGCGTCTTCCAGCGCACGCCGTCGCCCTTCGCCACGTCCCACGACGCCGGTGCCCCCTGGCCGTCCCCAATGCCCGAGGCGCCGGGTCCGCGGAATTGCGGCCACGGTCGCGCGGCCTGCCGACTGGCAGCTTCCGGCGCCGGGGCCGCGGCGGCTTTCAAGGTCGGCAGGTCGGCACCGGCCAGGGACAGAAACGCCACCGCGCCCTCGTGGTTCGTCGCCAGCCATTCGATGGTGCCGGCGCGGCCCCCGAAGAAGGCGGAGAACTTGCCGTCGGCGCTGTCGTAACGGCTCGCCTGCACGGGCTTGGCGAGCACCTCGACGCCCTCCGCAAGTTTGAAATGCAGTTCGGCGCCACGCACCGTCACGAGGACTTCTTGGTTGCCGGAGCCGCTGCGGTACTTGCCGGCGGCGCGCTCGAGATCACCCGCGGCGGGTTGGAAGGGCGGAAACTGGCGCGCTTTGGGCACCACCGTGCCGACCAGCTCGACCAGTGCCGGGGCCACCGGAGTCGGTGACAGCTCGATGGCCCGTTTCACCGCCGCAAGCTCCAGGGGTTCGATCCGGCCCGTGGCGACGGCCAGCTTGGCGAGCTCGACGTCGCCCCGTTGGACGGCGGCATAGAGCAGGTCGCCGGCGCCGTCGACGCCGCGATCGAGCAACAGGCGCAGGATCTCGGGGTTGCCCGCGGCGGTCGCCACATCGAGCGCGGACTGGCCGAAGAAGCGCTCTCGTACATGAGCGTCGGCTCCCTTGTCGAGCAACCAGCGCACGACTTCGAGCCGGCCCTTTTCAGCCGCCTGGAACAGCGCCGTCTGACCGTGGCGGGTGGGTTCATCGACCGGCACACCGGCCGCCACGAGCTCTTGGACCTTCGCGAGGTCGCCCGCGGCGGCGGCGCGCCGCAGGGCCTCGCCGCGGTCCTCCGCCGCCTGCGCCGCGAGCGCGACGAAGGCGAGCCCGAACAGGAAAGTGAAACGCAGAATCTTCATGATCCAGACCTCCGAGGGTCCACGGGGGGACGTGTTAGGCTGCAAGTACCGAGTAGGAATACGCACCCGGCGCCCTTTCGTTCCACCCCATCGTCTCACGAGCCCCACTTTCGCTTGTCCGCTCAACCGCCAGCCGATACGGTCGCCGCCCTCGTCGGCGTGACCCGGACCTTCGTCGAAGGCGCAGCGCAGCGCACCGTGCTCGCCGGCGCCGATCTCACCGTGGCGCGCGGTGAAATCGTGGTGCTCCTGGGGCGCAGCGGCTCGGGAAAGTCCACCCTGTTGAACCTGCTCGCCGGCATCGACCTGCCCTCGGCCGGCGCCGTCCACGTGGCCGGCCTTGAGATCTCGGCCGTGACCGAACGCGAGCGCACCCTGTTCCGGCGCCGGCACCTGGGGTTCGTCTTCCAGGCCTACAACCTGCTGCCGACCTTGACCGTGTTCGAGAACCTCCTGCTGCCCCTCGAACTCGCCGAGCGCACCGGCGCGGCGGACCGGGCACGGGCGTTCGAGCTGCTCGACCGTGTCGGGCTCGCCGACCGGCGCGACAGCTTTCCCGACCGCCTGTCGGGCGGCGAACAGCAACGCGTCGCCGTGGCCCGGGCGCTGGTGCACGATCCGGATCTGGTCTTGGCCGACGAACCCACCGGCAACCTCGACCTCGACAGCGGCCTCGCCGTACTCGAGTTGCTCGACGAGCTGACCCGGCGAGCGGGCAAGACCTTGGTTATGGTCACCCACGGCCGCGAGGTGGTGGGCCTGGCGAATCGTGTCTTGACCTTGAGTGACGGCCGGCTGGTGGAGGCCGGTCCACTGTGAGCCCGACGCTGCGCCGAGCCTCCTGGCGATTCCTCCTGCGCCATCCGACTCAGAGCCTTCTGGCTCTCGTCGGTATCGCCCTCGGGGTCGCGGGGGCGGTCGCCATCGCGCTCGCCAACGGCAGCGCCACCCGTGCCTTCGCCGCCACCACCGACGCCGTCGCCGGGCGCGCGACCCACCAGATCACCGCCGGCCCCGCGGGTCTGCCGGACGAATTGCCGGCCCGGCTCGTCCGCCAGCTGGGTCCCGGCCGGGTGGCCCCGATCGTCGAGGGGCGGGTCACCACAAGGCTGCCGACCGGCGGCCGGCGCGCGCTCCAACTTCTGGGTATCGATCCCTTTTCGGAAGCGCCGTTTCGTCCCCAGTTCAGTAGCGGTGGGGACGAAGGCAGCGCCTTACCCGGACTCAACCGCCTGGTCACCGCCGGGGACACCGCCGTGTTGGCGGCAGCCACGGCGGCGGAGCTCGGGGTGGGCGTCGGTGAGCGGCTCGAGATCGAGTTCGCCGGGCGGACGCGGTCCCTCGAGATCGTCGCGCTGCTCGACTCGCCCGATCCGGGCGGGCGCCAGGCCCTCGCCGACCTCCTGGTGCTCGACCTCGCCGGCGCGCAGGAGACCCTCGACCGCGTCGGCCGGCTCGACCGCATCGACCTCCGGCTCGACGGCAGTGAAGGCGACATTGCGGCCCTGCTGCCGCCGGACGCCCGGGTCGAGAGCGCGGCGGCGCGCAGCCGGACCCTCGACGAGATGACCCGCGCTTTCCGTTTCAATCTGACCGCGCTGTCCTACCTGGCGGTCTTCTGCGGCGCGTTCCTGATCTACAACGCCACCACCTTCGCGGTCGTCCAGCGGCGGCGGCTGCTCGGCATGCTGCGCGCGCTCGGCGTGACCCGGCGGGAGATCCTGGCTCTGGTGCTCGGGGAAGCCGCGGTGCTGGGGCTGGTCGGCAGTGCCCTCGGTCTCGCCCTCGGTACCTGGTTGGCGCAGGGCCTCGTGGTCCTGGTGACCCGGACGATCAACGATCTCTATTTCAACCTGACCGTCCGCGGCGCCGGCCTCGATGCCCCGAGTCTCGCCCTGGGCCTGGCTCTTGGGCTCGGTGCCACGCTCCTCGCCGCACTGCCGCCGGCCCTCGAGGCCTCGGCCGTGGCTCCCGGGGTTGCTCTCGCACGCTCGAGCCTCGAGACCAAGGCACGGCGCGGAGTCACGCGAGCGGCCGGTCTGGGTGCCCTGCTCGGCGCCGTCGGCGCGGTGCTGCTGCTGTTGCCCTCGCGCAACCTGCCGCTGGCCTTCGCCGGCTTCTTCGCCACGGTGCTGGGAGCGGCGCTGTTGGTGCCCGGAGCCACCGTCCTGCTGCTGCGGTGGTTCGGCCCGGTACTGCCGTTGCTCGGCACTCGCGGGCGATTGGCGGCCCGCGGGGTCGTCACCAGCCTGTCGCGGACCGGGGTGGCCCTGGCGGCGCTCACCGTGGCGGTGGCGGTGACCGTCGGGGTCGGCGTGATGATCGCGAGCTTCCGCCAAGCGGTGGTGCACTGGCTCGAAGGAGCGTTGGTCGCGGAGATCTACGTCAGCCCCCCGGGCGGGCGCCCCGGCGAAGCGACCGTCGTACCCGCCGCTCTGACGGCTTTGGCCGCCGACCCGGCGGTGGCGGAGGTCTCGCTGCTGCGCCACGGCTTCGTAACCAGCGAACACGGGCCACTGCGGCTGCTCGCGAGCGACCTCGCGGCGTCCTCGCGCGACTCTTGGCGCTTGGTGGCGGGGGATCGCGAGCCGCTGTGGTCCGCCCTCGAGGCGGGCGCCGTGGCGATCGCGGCGCCCTTCGCCTACCGCTCCGGCCTCGGCGTCGGCGACGTCCTGCGCCTACCCACGCGTACCGGGCCGCGGGACTTCCCCATCGTCGGCATCTTCGAGGACTACAGCGCGGATCGCGGGGCCGTGCTGATCTCCCGCGAGGTCTACCGGCGCTTGTGGGGTGATGACGGCGTCTCGGCGGTGGGCATCGACCTCGTGGCAGACGCCGATGCCGAGGTCGTCGTCGGTCGCCTGCGTGCCGCCACGGCCCCCTTCCAGGCTCTGGACGTGCGCTCCACGGGGACGCTGAAACGAGGTTCGCTGCAAGTCTTCGATCGCACCTTCGCGGTCACCGCCGTGTTGCGGGCGATCGCCGGTCTGGTCGCCTTCGTCGGAGTGGTTTCGGCCCTGGGCGCCCTCGCCCTCGATCGTGCCCGCGAGCTCGGCGTACTGCGCGCGCTGGGCCTGACGCCCGGTGAGCTGGGCGGCCTGGTGACCGTGCAATCGGGCCTGCTCGGCCTGATCGCCGGGCTGTTTTCGTTGCCGCTCGGGATGCTCCTGGCGGCGATCATGGTCCACGTGATCAACCGCCGCAGTTTCGGTTGGTCCCTCGAGCTGGTGCTGCCCTTCGAAGTGCTCGCCCAGGCCCTGCTCCTGGCCTTCGGCGCGGCCCTCCTCGCGGGGCTGCAACCGGCTTGGAAGATGGCCCACACCTCCCCTGCCCTGGCGTTGCGCGAAGAATGAGAATCCTGGGACTCGCGACGCTCCTGGCGCTGACCCTGGGCTGCCGGCCCCCGGCCTCCGAGGCCCCGGTGGAACGGGTGGCCGAGGCCCTGCGCGGCAGCGGTGGTGCGGGCTTCGCCCGGGCGATTGCGCCGCGGGAGTTCACGTTCCCCGCCGATCATGGCCCCCACGAGGACTTCGAGGTCGAGTGGTGGTACTTCACCGGCCACTTGGCGACCGCCGAGGGGGAGCGGTTCGGGTACCAACTGACGTTTTTCCGCCGCGCCCTCGTCCCGCCGGACGCCCCTCCTGAGACACCGGCACGCAGCTCGGCCTGGGCGACTCGGCAGGTGTACCTCGGCCACTTTGCCCTCGCGGACATCGATGGCGGTCGTTTCTACTTCTCCGAACGGCTCGGTCGCGGGGCGGTCGGCCTGGCGGAGGCCCGAGCCGAGCCCTTCCGCGTCGCCGTGGCCGAGTGGTCCGCCGAAACGAGTGGGCCCGCGGCCGAACCGACGGGTTTGCTCCCCTTGCGGCTCCAGGCCAAGGACGGTGACGTCGCCCTTGACTTGACCCTCGCCCTCGACAAGCCCCTGGTGCTCCACGGCGATCGCGGTCTCTCCCGCAAGGGTGGCGGCACTGGAGCGGCGTCCTACTATTACTCCTTCCCCCGTTTGACCACCACCGGCGAGGTCTCACGGGGTGCCAGCCGATTCGGGGTAACCGGCCAGTCGTGGCTGGACCGCGAGTGGTCCTCGGGCTCCCTGGCGGCCGACCAAGTCGGCTGGGACTGGTTTTCGATCCAGCTCGACGATCGCCGCGAGCTCATGCTGTTCGAGCTGCGCAGCCGGGACGGGCGACCGGAAACCACCACCCGAGCCGGCACGCTGGTGGCCGCGGACGGCTCCGTCCGGGCCTTCGAGCCGCCGGCCGGCGCCCTCGAAGTGCTGGACCATTGGACCAGCCCGCGTACCGGCGCCCGGTATCCGGCCCGGTGGTCCTGGCGCCTGCCGGAGCTGGGCCTCGATCTCGAGGTCGTGCCGTTGCTCGCCGAGCAAGAGCTCGACCTCGGTTTTCGTTACTGGGAAGGGGCGGTCGCGGTCGCGGGTACATCGCACGGCGCCCCTATCCGCGGTCGCGGGTACGTCGAGCTCACCGGGTACGGTGGGAAAGCACACCCAGGCCGCTGACGACGAGAACGACACCGGGCACGGGAGCGTGTCCTTCCCGCGGGCCGCCATTCCACCCCCTGAACCTTTTCGCTCCGGCGCCGTAAACCTTGAAATCACTGAATCTGGAGGCTCTACTGATGCGATCCCACCTTCCTTTCCACCGTGCCTTCGCTCTGCTGGCGGGCGTGGGCTTGGCTCTGGCCTGTGCCCCGCCACCTCCCGCTCAACCCGTGGCCCCGCCGCGTTACGGGATCGAAGCCTTCATGGGCAACACCATTCTGCGCGGCCTGTCGTTCTCGCCGGACGGCAAGCGCCTACTGGTGGCGACCGATCAAACCGGCGTGTTCAACGCCTACGCCTTCTCGGTCGACGGTCAGCCGCCGGTGGCGCTCACCCAATCGACCACCAATCCGGTCATTCCCCTGGGATTCTTCCCCGACGGCGAACGGCTGTTGTACACGAGCGACGAAGGCGGCAACGAGAACAATCACCTCTTCGTGCGGGCGGCCGACGGTTCGGTGCGCGACCTGACGCCGGGCAAGGACCTCAAGGCCCAGTTCCTCGGTTGGTCCAAGGATGACCGGTCCTTCTTCGCTGCCACCAACGAACGGGTGGCGACCTTCTTCGACATCTACGAGTACGACGTCGACACCTTCGAGCGGACCAAGCTCTACGAGGACAAGACGGGCTACGAATTCGGCGCCATCTCGGACGATCGCCGGTTCCTCGCCTTCGGCAAGTCCCGCACGACCTACGACTCGGACGTGTTCCTGCTCGATCGCCAGAGCGGCGAGATGAAGAACATCACGGTCCACCAGGGCAACGAGTCCAACAGCCCGATGACCTTCACGCCGGACAACCAGGGTCTGTTGCTGCTCACCGATGCCGGCCACGAGTTCAGCTACCTGCAGCGCTACGACATCGCCACCGGCGAGCGCAAGGAGTTCGTCAAAACCGACTGGGACGTGGCCTTCGCGTCGTACTCCGAAACCGGCCGCTATCTCGAAGTTGCCGTCAACAAAGACGCGCGCACGGAGATCCGGCTGTACGAAGCTGCCACGCTCACCCCCGTGGCCCTGCCGACCCTGCCCGAGGCCGAGATCACGTCCCTGACTTTGTCGGATGACGAAACCAAGATCGCTTTCTTCGCCTCCACGTCGCGCACTCCGAGCAATCTTTACCTGGCCGACCTCGCCGCCGGGGCGCGGCCGACGCGCTTGACCCAGACGCTCAACCCCGCGATCGACGAAAAGAACCTGGTGGACGCCCAGGTGGTGCGCTTCAAGTCTTACGACGGCGTCGAGATTCCGGGCATTCTCTACCGGCCCATCGAGGCCACGCCCGAGCAGAAGGTACCGGCCCTGGTGTGGGTCCACGGCGGTCCCGGCGGCCAGTCACGGGTGGGCTACAGCGAGCTGATCCAATACCTCGTCAATCACGGCTACGCCGTTTACGCGATCAACAACCGCGGCAGCTCGGGTTACGGCAAGACCTTCTACACCATGGACGACAAACGCCACGGTGAAGCCGACCTCGACGACGTGGTGGCCTCGAAGAAGATGCTCATCGACACCGGCTGGATCGATCCGCAGAAGATCGGCATCATCGGCGGCAGCTACGGCGGCTACATGACCCTCGCGGCGTTGACCTTCCGGCCCGAGGAATTCGCCGTCGGCGTCGACATCTTCGGCCCAGCGAACTGGCTGCGCACCCTCGAAAGCATCCCGCCCTACTGGGAGAGCTTCCGCGAGGCGCTCTACCAGGAGATGGGCGATCCGGCCACGGACCGCGAGCGGCTCCAGCGCATCTCGCCACTTTTCCACGCCGACAAGATCCGCCGTCCCCTGATGGTGCTCCAAGGCGCCAACGACCCGCGCGTCCTGCAAGTCGAGTCCGACGAGATCGTCGCCGCCGTGCGCAAGAACAACGTTCCGGTCGAGTACATCGTCTTCCCGGACGAGGGCCACGGCTTCCAGAACAAGGTCAATCGCACGAAGGCCTACGAATCGATCTTGGCCTTCGTGGATCAGCACCTGAAGGGTGGCACGAAGGGGCCGGCGAGCCTCTGAACCCGCTGCGGCCGGCCTCGGGCCGGCCGCAGCATCACTGCGCGTTCGCCAATCCTTCGGCGATGCGCTCCGCGACTGCGGAGATGGTCATTACGGGATGGAAGCCGATGGCGGTAGGGATCACCGAGCCATCGGCGACATACAGACCGGGGTAACCGTGCACCTGGCCCGTCGGATCGACCACGCCGGTCTCAGCAGTGGCCGACAGGTTGCAGCCGCCCAAGGGATGCACGGTCAGGGGCTTTTGGAAGATCGACCAGGTGGGCAGGGGGGCGAAGGTGCCGCCGTAGTGGCGGGCGACCTTCTCCATTGCCGTGATCATGGCCGCCACCAGCTCAGTGTTCTCCTCGGCGAAGCGCCAGTCGATGTCGAGTCGCCGGCCGTTCCAGTGGGCGCGGCCCCCGGCGTTGTCCCTTCCGATGGCGAAGAGGTTCGTCATGCGCTCCGGTGGCCCCGCTCCCGGCAGGCGTCGCGCTACCGGCTGAGACAGGAAACCCTTGCGGAAGGCCCAGGGGATCAGGCTCTCGAGACGGCGAAACAGCGACTTGGGCAGCCAGCGTAAACCCCTGCCGTCGGTTTGGCCGAGGGAAGCCAAGACCGCCATGGTGGCGCGATTGAACGTCGGCGCGGCGAGGGTGAAGTGTGGTGCCTCGTCGAAAAAGCGCATCACCGTGGTCACGTCCGGGCCGTGCCAGGGTTTGAGGTCGACCTTGGCGTTCTGCAAGCTGCCCAGAAAGTCGCCGTTGCCGGAGAAACCGTAGCCCAAGCGCGGCGACAACTCGGGTAAGCCCGCGGCCTCGTCGCGGCTGCGGAAGAGGATCTCGAGGGTGCCGAGGGTGCCCGCCGCGAGCACGACCCGCTTCCCCACCACGCTGGCGACCCGGCCAGTAGCGGCTTCCTCGAACACCACCCGATACCCGGCGCTGCCCGCCGGCTCGACCCAGCGCACGATGCACCCCGTATCGAGCCGCGCGCCGTGTTCTTCGGCGGTCCGCAAGTAGTTGAAATCGAGGGTGTTCTTGGCGCCGTAGCGGCAGCCGAACTCACATTCGGCGCAATGCTGGCAGGCGGAGCGGCCGGGTTCCCCCGGATCGCTCCAGGCGACGGCCTGATCGGGATCGAAGTGCGGCCGGCCGTGGCTACGAGCCGCTGCGGAATAGTGCTGGCGTTTCGCCAACTCGACCTCGGGCGGCACGGGGGCGATGCCCAGCTTGTCGCGGACGCGGTCGTAGTAGGGATCGAGAGCTTGCCGGTGGTAGGACTCGGGCCATCGCGGGTCGTCGAAGACGATCGGATCCGGCCGAATGTGGATGTTGGCGTAGATCAGCGAGCCGCCGCCGACGCCGGCCGCGGCCACGACCCCCAGGCCGGAGAAGAAACGCAGCTCGAAGAGGCCCCGCGCGGCGGGGTCTTGGGCATGGCGCCAGAACAACGTGTCCGTGTCCTCGACGTCGCGCGGAAAGTCCTTGGGCGCCCAACGCCGACCGCGCTCCAAAATGCGCACCGAACGCCCCGCCTCCGCCAAGCGACAGGCCGTGATCGCACCGCCGAAGCCGGAACCGACGACGACGGCGTCGTAGGGCTGAGACTCACTCACGGAACGGCTCATTCCGCGTCTCCTCCATCAGTGTCCAATGTGAAACACCGAAAGAGTAACACGGGGGGCCGGTCAGCCCCCCACCAGCCGCCGCAAGGCGCCCTCCACCACGCTCAATTGCGCCAACTCGACGAGGTTCTCCTCGCGCGGGCTGATTTCGTCGAGCAGCTCGAGGCACCGCCGAGTGTCGTCGGTCCGAGTCTCCGACCAGGCGCTGATCGCCCGGCTGGCGGAGCCCGCCACGCCTTGGGCGAGAACCTGCCGGGTGATCTCGGCCTGAAACCGGTCGAAGCTCTCGATGAGCCCCTCCGCTGCGGCCTTGGGCCAACGGCCCCCGGCAGCGAGGCGGGCGGCGCTGCCGCGCAGGCCGTCGAAGGCGAACTTGCTGCCGACGGCGAAGTAGATCGGCGCCACGGCTCCGACTTCGAGTCCACCGCTGCGGCCGAGCCGCCAGATCGCTACCGCGGCGACCAGCGGCTCGAGGCGCGCGACCCGCCGGGCGAGCGCCTCGTCGACCCCGGCCCGGACCATGGCACGCACGGACTTCCTCGGCTCCTCCCCGACCAGCTTGGTCGTCAGCTCGGCCACGATGGGCGCGAGCTCCCGCACCAGTGCCCCGGCATCGACGGACTCCGTGGCTCGCAGCAGTCCGAGGGCCACCCGCTCCACCAGGGTCACCGTGGCGCGCAACATCTCGGCCTGGGCGCGCGCCGGCACCCGATTGTCGAGAGCCTCGATGTCGGCCCAAAGGGCGCGTAGCCCGAAGGCGTCGCGGGCCACGGCGTAGGCCGCGGCGATGTCGTCCTCGCTGCGCCCGGTGGCCTCCATGATCTCCGACACGAAGGTCGGCCCAACGCGGTTGACGAGCTCGTTGGTGACGACCGTGGCGATGATCTCGCCCCGTAAGCGGTGGCCGCGGACGTCGGCCGGAAAGTCCCGACCGAGGGCCTGGGGGAAGTACGCAAACAGGTCCTGCTCGAAGAAGCTCTCGGCCACGAGCCGAGAGGCCACGAGCTTGTCGTAGAGCGCGATCTTCGAGTAGGCCAGCAACACCGCCAGCTCGGGACGGGTCAGGCCCTGGCGTTTGGCCCGCTCGGCAAGCTCGGCGTCGTCGGGCAAGCCTTCGATAGCACGATCGAGCTTCCCTTCGCGCTCAAGCCGCCGCACCAGGCGAGACTGGGCCTCAAGGCCACCGGCTCCGGCGAGCTCGGCGAGGGTCAAGGCCTGGGTCTGGAGGTAGTTGTCGGCCAAGACCAGCTTCTCCACCTCGCCGGTCATGGCCGCGATGCGCTCGTTGCGCGCCTCGGTCGTCAGCTCGCCGCGCTCGACCACGGGCGCGAAGAGGATCTTGATGTTGACCTCGTGATCGGAGGTGTCGACCCCGGCGGAGTTATCGATGGCGTCGGTGTTGATCTTGCCGCCGCTGAGGGCGAATTCGACCCGCGCCCGCTGGGTGAAGCCGAGATTGGCGCCCTCCCCGACGACCTTAGCGCGCAGCTCCGTAGCGTCGAGGCGTAAGGCGTCGTTGACCCGGTCCCGGGCGTCGGCGTGGGTTTCGTCACTGGCTTAGACGTAGGTGCCGATGCCGCCCAGCCACAGCAGTTCGACGTCGGCGCCCAGGATGGCGCGCATCAGCTCCTCGGGCGTCACCGTCGACTTCTTGAGCTCCAGTGCCGCGACGGCCTCCTTGGCCAGCTCGATCGTGCCCAGGCTGCGCGGCCAGATGCCGCCTCCGGGGGACAGCTTCGTGCGGTCGTAGTCGTCCCAGGAGCTGCGTTCCTTCTCGAACAGGCGTTTGCGCTCCCCGAACGAGCTCGCGGCGTTCGGATTGGGGTCGATGAAGATGTGGCGGTGATCGAAGGCGGCGATCAAGCGGATCTTCTCGGACAGCAGCATGCCGTTGCCGAAGACGTCCCCGGACATGTCACCGACGCCGACGACGGTGAATTCTTCGGCTTGGATGTCCTTGGCAGGATCGAGCTCGCGGAAGTGGCGTTTCACCGCTTCCCAACCGCCCTTGGCAGTGATCCCCATGCCCTTGTGGTCGTAGCCGGCGCCGCCGCCCGAGGCGAAAGCGTCGCCCAGCCAGTGGCCATATTCGAGCGACAGGCTATTGGCGATGTTCGAGAAGGTCGCGGTGCCTTTGTCGGCGGCGACCACTAGGTAGGGATCGTCTGGGTCGTGACGAACGACGCGGGCCGGAGGCACGATCGCTTCCCCCACCCGATTGTCCGTGATGTCCAGCAGGCCGCGGATCAGCAACTTGTAGCACTCGATGCCCTCGGCCTGGTATGCCTCGCGGTTCGTGGCCGGAGGCGCCTTCTTGAGCACGAAGCCGCCCTTCGAGCCCACCGGCACGATCACCGAATTCTTGACCTTCTGGGTCTTGACCAGGCCCAAGATTTCGGTGCGGAAGTCGTCCCGCCGGTCCGACCAGCGGATGCCGCCGCGGGCCACCTTGCCACCCCGCAGGTGGATACCCTCCATCCGCGTCGAGTAGACGAAGACCTCGAAGAGCTGCTTCGGGGGCTTCAAGAAGGGCATCTGGCCGGCGTCGAGCTTGAAGGAGACGTAGTCCTTCGGCGCCCCGGTAGCGTCGTATTGGTAGAAGTTGGTGCGTACCGTGGCGCGCAGCACATCCAGGTAGAGATCGAAGATGCGCTGCTCGTCCGGCGTTACCTTCTCGTCCGGAGCGGTCAGGGCCGCGGCGACGGCATCGAGCATCCCCGTGGCTCGTTCGCGGTCGCCCGCCGGGGCGTCGGGGTCGAACTTGGCCGCGAAGGCCGCGACGAGCTGGCGCGCCAAATCCGGGTGGGCCGCGAGGGCGCGCTGCATACCCGCTTGGCTGGCGGACGAGGCCTGCCGCAGGTAGCGGGCGTAGGCGCGCAGCACGACGACCTCGCGCCAGCTCAGGCCGGCGCGGGTGACCAAGCGGTTGAAGCCGTCGTCCTCGGTCTGCTCGGTCCAGATCCGCGAGAAAGCCTCCGGGAAGGTGCTCGCGAGGGTTTCGAGGTCGAACGCCCGGCCGCTCCTGCGCACCAAAGTGAAGTCGTGGATCCAGGCCGCTCCACCACCGGCCGGGCGCACCTCGTGCGGGACCTCGGTCGTCACCCGCAACGCGAGATTCTCGAGCAGCGGCAAGACGTCCGAAAGCGACACCGGCTGCTGGGCGTGGAAGATCTTGAAATGCACGTGGTTCGCGGGCTCGCCAGGCACCCGGAACAGCCGGGTGGCGAGTTCCCCCGTGGCGAGCGTGCGCTCGATGGCGACCAGATCCGCCAGGGCCTCGGACGGCGCGGTCCGTTCCTGGTAAGAGGTCGGAAACGCCTCGGCGTAGCGCCCGGCGGCCCCCGCGGCGAGCCCTGCCGGGGGCTCGGCGAGCAAATGCCGGCGCAAACGGTCGCTCCAGGTCAGCACCGCGTCGGCCAACTCCGCCTCGACGCTGTCGGTCGACGGCAGCGCCGCGGTCGACTGCCGCTTGAGGAGCAGGTGGATCTGTGCATGGTGCCCCTCGAGGAACTGGACCCGCTCGTCGGCGACTTCGGAGCCATAGGCGCGCTCGAGGATCGGCCGCAGGCGGTCCAGTTGGGCATCGCTGAAGCGGTTCTTGGGCACCAGCACGAGACAGGAGACGAAGCGATCGAAGGGATCGTGACGCACGACCAGACCGACGCGTCGGCGATCGAGCCGCAGCATGGCGAGACAGGCGTCGAGGAGCTCGGGGCGCCGGTACTGGAACAGCTCGCCGCGGGGCAGGGTCTCGAGAATGTCGACCACGGCTTTGCCGTCGTGGCTCGCGGGGTCGAAACCCGCACGCTCGCGAACCCAGGCGGCTTTGCGCGCGACGAGGGGAGTCTGATCCACCGTCTGGCGGAGTGCGGCGGTCGTGAACAAACCGTAGAAGCGATCTTCCCCGACGAGCTCCCCCGCCGCATTCCAGCGCCGGACCCCGATGTAGTCGATCTGGGCCGGCCGGTGCACGGTCGAACGCTTGCGCACCTTGGTCACGAACAGGTGTTGCGGGCGATGGGCGAACTCGCTCATCTTGGCCGTCAACGGCTGGGAGACGAGCTGGCCCGCGGCGGCCAGGCGGCGGAAGTAGCCGAGGGCGGAGGCGCCGACGGGGCGTAGGGATTCCCCCTCCGGTGTGGCCACGAGATCGAAACGACAGGCGCCCAGGAATACGAAGTGGTCGCGGTCGAGCCAGGCGAGGAACTGCCGCTCCTCCGCCGCGTCCGCCCGCGCTTCGTCCGTCCCGGTCGCGGGCAGGGGCGGCGGCAGGCGCTCGGCCTCGGCGATCACCTCGGCGAGGCGCGCGCGGATGGCCGGAAAGTCCTCGACGGCCGCCCGAACGTCCTCGAGCACCGCTTCGATGTCGGCAAGAATTTCGGCAGTACCCGCCCCCTCGATCTCGATCAACATCGAGGACTCGCGGTGACCTCCCGATTCGGCGAGACCCAGGCGTTGCCCGTCCGCGTCGCGCTGGACGGTCACCACGGGATGGAGCACCTCGCCGATCGTCAACCGATGGCGATCGAGCGCCGCGAGCACCGAGTCGAGCAAGAACGGCATGTCGTCCTGGACGATTTCGAGCCAGGTGGCGTCGGTCGCGGTCTCGACCCACCGCACGAGCGCCTGGCCGGCCGGGCGCCGCGCGCCGAATTGCCACAGTGAAGCGATGGCATCAGCGAGCTGGTCGGCCGTGCGCGCGCTCAGATCGGCATCCGCGAGGCTGGCGAGGCATTTGGCGGCGAAGGCGGCGGCTCCTTCGCTTTCGGTGGAACCGGAGTCCTGCCGGGCGAAGCGCGCCCGGGTCTCACGAACGACGCGCTCGACCAGCGAGCGACGCAGGGATTCTTCTAGTGACATGGGGGAAAGGCTCCTGGGTGAGGTCCTCAGAAAGTGTAAGGCTACTAGGCTTCGCCCCCCGTTTGCCAGAGACTCGGAAACAATGTGACGACTCGAGTTTCGGGGGAACCACGAAGCGCGCCGCTCGAGCGCGACCGGTCAGGAGTGCGCGACGCGGTCGGCGAACCAGCGGGCGGTGGCGGCCAGCCCATCGACGAGGCCGCGGGGCTCGGGCAGGCCGAACTCGTGGCGCAGGCGGCGGCCGTCGATGACGCTACGCCGTTGCTCCCCGGGTTTGCCGGGGCCGTGGGTGGCCGGGAGATCGCTGCCGACGGCGGCGGCGAGCTGGCCGTAGAGCTCGACGACGTCGGTCTCGCGGCCGGTGCCGACGTTGTAGACGGCGAACGGCACGCTGCCCTCGGGGCGCGACGCCCCGGCGGCGGCGAAGTTGGCCCGGACGACGTCCGAAACGTGAACGTAGTCGCGAGTCTGGCGGCCGTCGCCGTTGATCGTCGCCGGCTGGCCGGCGAGCAGCCGTGAGAGGAAGATCGCCACCACCCCGGCCTCGCCGTCGGGGCGCTGGCGCTCGCCGTAGACATTGGCGTAGCGCAGCGAGATCGCCTCGAGACCGTAGGCCGCGGCGTAAAAATAGAGGTACCGCTCGACCGCGAGCTTGGCGACGCCATAGGGCGACACCGGCCGCGTGGGGTGCTCCTCGGTCGCCGGGAAGCTGTCCTGCTCGCCGTAGATGGCGCCGCCGGTCGAGGCGAACAGCACCCGCCGCACTCCTCCCGCACGGGCCGCCTCGAGCAGGTTGAGGGAGCCGACAATGTTGACGTCGGCATCGAAGCGCGGGTCTGCGACGCTCTTCCGGACGTCCATCTGAGCCGCTTGGTGGACCAGCAAGTCGAAGCCCCCCGCGGCCACCACCTCCGCCGCCCGGGTGCCGCGAATGTCGCACTCGACGAACACGACTCCCGCCGGCAGGTTCTCCTTCCGGCCGGTCGACAGGTCGTCCAACACGGTGACTTCGGCCCCCGCGGCGAGAAACGCCTCGGCCAGGTGCGAGCCGATGAAGCCTGCACCGCCGGTCAGGCACACCCGGCCGAACGGCGCCGTCACGCCGCGTCCTCGGGCCGGCGGGCCACCGCCACCCAACCCAGCCCCGGCGTCGGCACGAAGCGATCGAGGCGCGAGAGGATCGGCACCAGCAGGTCGAAGATTTTGAGCTGCACACGGCTGAAGTGGCGCCGGCGCAGAATCTTGCCGTTCCAGAACCAGCCCGGCACGCCGAACCGGTTGAACGGATGCAGCTTCTCGATGACGAAGCCGGTCTGCTCGAGCTCGGCGGTCAACGCGGCCTTGTCATAGCGGCAGCGGTGGCCGAGCACTTCGTCGAGGCTCGAGTACAACCACGGGTGGCCGGGCACGTAGAGCACCAGCCGGCCGCCGGGAGCCAGCACGCTGCGCATGCGACGAAGGGCTCCCAGGGGGTCGGCCACGTGTTCGAGCACGTTCAGGCAGACCACGGTGTCGAGCTGGCCTTCGAAGGGCGAGAAGTCCTCGTCGATGCCGAGATCGACCTTGGCAACCTGGAGGTACGGCCGGCCGACCCGGAGATTCTCCAAATAATGGAGGTACGCCGGATTGATGTCGCTCGCGACGTAGCGCTCCCGGGGCTGCAACCACAGGGTGATGTTGCCGATGCCGGCACCGATCTCGAGCACCCGCGCCCGCACGTGGGGTGCCACCGTGTCAGCCATCCAGCGGTTGAAGCGCTGGGCACGCTCGAGGCTGGTGAGGATGTGGGAACCGTACTCGTCCGGGGCGTAAACGTCGTCCACCAACCAGTACCGGACCATCGCCCCAACGGCCTTGAGGGCGTCGCGGAAGCGGATCTTCTTGCCTTCCTGATTGGTCCGGCCGACGTAGGAAATGGGCACTTCGAAGATCCGGCAGCCGCGCTTGGCCACCTTGGCGGTGATCTCGGGTTCGATGGCGAAGCTGCGCGAGCGGATCGGGATCGACTTCAGGAGCGGCGCC
>JANRLG010000129.1:0-31910 GCA_033762835.1 Thermoanaerobaculia bacterium | reverse complement strand
CGGTGGCCGCGGGCTCAGCGGCGGTCGTGCCGAGTTCGGTTTCGACCCTCGTCGAACTGGCACGCTTCCGGGCCGAACCCGACGGCGACCGGGTGCAGATGTCGCTCCTCGCGGACGACCTGACGCCGACGCCGATCACTTACGGCGAGCTGTGGGACCGCGTGCGGCGTGCGGCGGCGGGCCTCGGGTCCCTGGGGCTCGCGCCGGGGGACCGCGTTTGCCTCGTCTTTCCCACTTCCATCGACTTCTTCGTCGCCTTCCTGGGCACCCTCGCCGCGGGTGCCGTGCCGGTCCCGATCTACCCGCCGATGTCTCTGACCGACCTCGACGGCTACCTAGCCCGCCATCGCCGTCTGCTCCAGAACGCGGGAGCCAGGGTGGTGGTGGCGGACGCCCAGCTGTTGCCGGTGGCGCGGCTGCTTGGGCAAGGCGGCGCGGCGCGGGCGACCGGCCTCGCGGCGCTCGAAAGCCTGACCGCGCCGGGCAGCGGCGTCGCCCGCGTCGCGGCGGGTGACTTGGCGCTCATTCAGTACACCTCGGGCTCGACCGGCGACCCCAAGGGCGTGGCGCTGTCCCACGGCAACCTGCTGGCCAACATGCGTGCCATCGGCGCCGGGGCGCAGCTTTCGGACCGCGACGTCGCGGTGTCCTGGCTGCCGCTCTACCACGACATGGGGCTGATCGGCGTCTGGCTGACGGCGTTCCTGCACGCCGCGCCAGTCGTGCTGCTCTCCCCGCTCCAGTTCCTGGCGCGGCCGGAGCGCTGGTTGTGGGCCTTCCACCGCTTCGGCGGCACCGTGGCCCCGGCGCCCAACTTCGGTTACGAGTTGTGTTGCCGCAAGATCCGCGACGAAGACCTCGAGGGCCTCGACCTGTCCACCTGGCGGGTGGCCCTGAACGGCGCCGAGCCGGTCCGCCCTGCCACCGTGGAGCGTTTCCTCGCTCGCTTCGAGCCTTACGGCTTCCGTCGTTCGACGATGCTGCCGGTGTTCGGCTTGGCCGAAAACGCCGTTGCCCTGACCTTCCCACCCCTCGACCGCGGTCCCCGCTACGACCGCGTCGACGCCGACGTGTTCCGCGACGAGCACCGAGCGGTACCCTCCGAGGCCGACTCGGCGCTGACCTTCGTGTCCGCGGGCGGGCCGCTGCCGACCTGCGACGTGCGGGTCGTGGTGCCGGAGTCGGAGAGTCTCGACGCGCTACCCGAGCGGCAAGAGGGCCTGATCGTCTTTCGCGGCCCGTCGGCCATGGTGGGCTACTTCGGCCGCCCCGAGGCCACTGCCGCCGTGCGCCGCGGCGAGTGGACATCGACCGGAGATCTCGGTTACTTCGCCGACGGCGAGTTGTTCGTCACCGGCCGGGTCAAAGACTTGGTGATCAAGGGGGGGCGCAAATACCACCCGCAGGATCTCGAGGCCGCCGCCAACGAAGTGCCGGGCATCCGCAAGGGGCTGGTGGTGGCATTCGATGCGCCGGCCGAAGGCGGGTCGGGCGAGATCCTGGTGCTGGTGGCCGAGACACGGGAGCCCGCCGCGGCCCACGGCGCGATCGAACGGGCCGTCCACGACGCTGTGTTGGCCGCCGTCGGCACACCGGTCGATCGGGTGGTGCTGGTGCCGCCGGGCACGATTCCCAAGACCTCCTCGGGCAAGCTGCGCCGCCGCGAGACCCGCGAGCGCTTCCTCGCCGGTCCGCTAGCGCCGCCCGCGCGCCGCTCCGGAAGGGCGGCTCTGACGATCGTCGTCGGAACCGTTCGGAATCGCCTGGCGGCGGCTTCCCGCGCCTTCGGCCGCGGCGCCTTCGGGGCCTGGGTCTGGCTGCTGGTGGGGCTCGTGCTGGTGCCCGGTGTGCTCGCCGGCCTGCTTCTCACGCGCCGACCCGAGACCACTTGGCGGGTGATTCGGGCGACGCTGCGTTTCGTCGGCCGCCTTTCGGGCCTGCTGCCGCGGCGCCTCGGGCCACCGCTACCGGACGGCGCCGTGGTCCTCGCCGCCAATCACCAAAGTTACCTCGATGCTATGGCGCTGGTGGCGGCCCTCGAGCGCCCGGTGGCCTTCACGCCCAAACGAGAAGTGTTCTCCTGGCCGATCGTGGGCCGCGTGGTGCGCCGCTTGGGTGCCGTGGCCATCGATCGCGACTCCACGGCCGGCCGGCTCGACAGCTTCGCCTCGGGCGCCGAGGCCCTGGCTACGGGCCGCGCCCTCCAGATGTTCGTCGAAGGCACCTTCGCCCGATCCGGCGGCCTCCTGCCCTTCCGGCTCGGGGCCTTCCGCCTCGCCCACGAAGCCGGCGTACCGCTGGTGCCGGTGGCCATCCGCGGTACCCGCGCCGCCCTGCCCGGGGAGGCTCGCTGGCCGCGCCGAGCGCGCATCGAAGTGGAAGTCCTGCCCGCCTGTCCACCCTTGGCCGCCGGCGCCGGCTTCCGGGAAGAGCTCGAGCAGCGCGACCACGTCCGGGCCGAGCTCGCCCGGGTGGTGGGGGAGCCGCTGCTCGAAGCCTGAGCGGGCTACACTTGCCCGGTGAGTGCGCTCGTCCCCCAACTCGCAGCCTTCTTCGCCGAACGCGGCACGGCCCACGGCCTCGCCGCGGCGTATCTGTTCGGCAGTGAAGCTCGAGGGTCGGCGCATGCGGGCAGCGACGTCGATGTCGCGGTCCTGTTCTCGGCGGAGCCGCCTAAGGGGTTGGCGGGATTGGCGCTCGGGCTCCAAGGCGAACTCGAACGGCGGTTTCACCGCGCGGTCGATCTCGTGGTCCTGAATCGCGCCCCGGCAGATCTCGTCCACCGCGTCTTGCGCGACGGCAAGATCCTCGCCGAGCCCGACCGCTCTCACCGCATTCGCTTCGAAGTCGCCAAACGCAACGAATATTTCGACCTGCTGCCGTTCCTGCGGCGGTATCGGGGACTGGAGAAACCGACGTGACCGATGTCGATCTCGTGGCCAGACGGCTAGCGTTCCTCGAGACCTACGTCGCAGACCTCCGCCGCTTGGCGCGGCCCGAGCTGCTGCGGACGGATGTTCGTGAGGAGCGGTTCGTAGCTCACACTCTCCAACTCGCCATCCAGGCTGCCCTCGACGTCGCTTCCCACATCGTGTCCGACGATCATCTGGGGGAGCCGGAATCGAATCGGGACCTGTTCGACGCTCTCGCCAAAGGTGGGTGGGTCTCGACGGATTTCGCCGAGACCCTTGGGCAGATGGCGGATTTTCGCAACGTCCTCGTTCACGGCTACACGGCCCTGAATCTGGACGTGCTCGAGAAGGTCTCGACCGAACGGCTCGAGGACCTACTGCGGTTCAGTCGCGAGGTGCGAGCGAAGTTGGCGGAGCGGTGACCTTGCGGGCCAGCCAGTCCGCCAGGACCTCCTGGGCTTCCGGGGCGCGGCGGGCGAACCGCCAACGGCCGTCGGCACCGGGGCCGAACGGTCGTTCGAGGCTGTGGTCAGCGCCGGGCAGGACGACCACGGTGACGTCGGTGCCGGCCAAGAGCGCCGCCAGGCGGCCGGCGTTTTCGTCGGCGGGGACCACGAGATCCTGCCCGCCGTAAAAGGCCAGCACCGGCACCTTGACGTTGGCGGCGAAGGAGCGGGGATCGAAGTCGTGGTTCCTGCGCCACCAGCCGATGTCGCTCTGCGAAGCGGGAGTCTGGACGTAGTGATCCCAGCCCTCGTCGCGGGCGCGGGCGACGGAGCGCTCGAGCTCCGGCCAGCCTTCGCCCGTCGTCACCACCGAGAAATAAAGCCGGGTGTGAGCGAGCGCGCGGGCGACGATTTCGGGCGTCTCGGCCGCGGACGAGCGGCGGGCGACGGACTGCAACTCCTGCTCGGCGGGGGTGCCGGCCGGAGCTCCGCGCAACACGAGAAAAGCGATCCGCGAGTTGCGCGCGGTGGCGGCGAGAGCGACCCAAGCCCCCTGGCTGCCTCCGGACAGCCCGATCCGCGTGGGGTCGATTTCGGCTCGTTGAGCCAAGAACTCGACGGCCGTCACGGCGTCCTCGGCCAGCGTCTGGAGATCCGGAGCGGGCGTGGGTTGCGGGTCGGGCGGCAGGTTCTCCCCGGCGTCGCGCCGGTCGAAGGCCAGTACGGCAAAACCACGGGACAAGAAGGGCTCGATCCACGAGCGGTAAGACCAGTCACCACGTTCGAGGGTGGCCGAGCCGTGCAGCAACACGACGGCGGGGAACGGACCGGAGCCGGCTGGCCGGTAGAGCGTGCCCGCGAGCCTCAGCGGACCGGAGGGGAAGCGCACCGGTTCGGCGAGGGTGCCGCGCGGCTTGGCCGGAGCGAGCCACAGGGCGATCGGCTCGTCGGCCAGGGTACTTTCCGCCAGCAGGCGACCGTGGACCGACTCCAGCGCGAACCGGCCGAGGCCGAAGGGCAGCTCGAGGGCCATCTGGTCGCCCTCGGTCGCGACGGGGGCGGGTTCCTCGAACATCGCCAAAGCTGGCAGGTCGAGCCGAGCCGTGGGGCCGGAGGAGACGGCGAGCCGAACGGGCCAGGCGTCCCCCCGGAAGACCAGGGCGCCGCTCCACTCGCCGATGAATTGGGTTGCCGATGGCGGCAGAGCCGCGGCGAGCAGCAGGAAGGCGCCTGGCAGATTCATCACGGTACCGCGGTCAACAGCACGATGATCGCACCGTCCACGGACTCGAGCTTGGCCGAACCCACCACGACCGTCTCGCCGCGATCGACTCGGAAGGAGGCGGTCAGCACGGTCACGGGTTTTTCCATGACGGCGCCTGTGGCAGGCCGAGTTTCCAGGCGGAAGGTCTCGAACACGAAGCTGGGTACCCCATGGTTGTCGCTGGGGTACAGCACCATCTGGACGCGGAACTCGCGACCGTTGTCGCCGCGCAGGAACAACGACCCGTCGCGGCGGGTGCGAATCAGGCCGCTGTCCAGGAGCCGGAAACTCTTGAAGGGGAGGAAGTCGCGCACGTCGCCGATGGCTTTGTCGAGGGCCGGCGGCAGCTTGGCCGCGGCGGCGGGAGAGTTGTCAGCCAGCACCAGGGCGACGCTGAACAGTTGGCTCTGCTCGTCGGCCTCCGAGGGCGCGCGCGGGGCCGGGGTCTCGCTCGGGAGCGGGGTAGGGGAGGCCGCGGGGGGGGGCGGGGCGGGAGTGTCCTCTGCGCTCGCGAGGAGAGGCACGGCGGTGAGCGAGAGCAGGAGGACCAGGGCGGGGGTGAGACGGGTCTTCATGACTTCTCCTTCGGGCCGGGGGTATCGAACACCCAGATCAGGCGCGTACCGCCCGGCGTTTTGAAATCGAGTTGGCGGGTGGTGAGGGGAGCGGCTTCTTCGACGGTCTCGGGCGGCGGCGGCGCGGGCTCTCGAAGCACCCAGGTGGCCATGGCGGCGACCACGAGCAGCGCGCCAGCGGCAGCCCACCGGAGAGGCCGGGCGGTGGCCTGGGGCAGGGGCGTCGCGGCGTCAAAGGCGATGCGCATCGCCGCGCGTTCGGTGGCATCGAGCGGCGGCACACCCTGGGCCGGATCGCCGGCGCGCAACGTGGCGCGGAGGGCGTCCTCGGTCAGTCGGCGGTTCATGGCTGGGCTCCGGCGGGGGCGAGACAGTGGGCGAGGGCGCGGCGACCGGCGGCAAGGTGCCAACGTACGGTGACCCGACCGATGCCGAGCAGCTGGGCGATCTTGGCCACCGGCAGCTCTTCGAGCTCGTGAAGCACGACGACGGCCCGGCGGCGCGGCGGCAACGTCGCGAGGGCAGCGCAGACGGTGCGGCGGGCCACGGCGCGGGCCTCCGGACCACTCGCCGGGTCGGCGCGGTCGGGAAGCTCGGTGGCGACCTCGCCGCGCACCGCCCGGCGGCGGAAGCGATCGCGGCACAGGTTCACCGCCACCCGCACCAGCCAAGCCTCGGCATCCCGTGCGCCGGCCGGCACCGAGCCGGCGCTCCGGGCCGCCCGCAGAAAACTCTCCTGAACGAGATCGCGCGCTTCTTCCCGTTCGCCGAGCAAACGCAACGCAAGCCGGAAAAGCCGCTCGTGGTGGGCTTCGAACAAACCCGCAAGCCGCTCGAGGGGATCGCGAGTCCGCAGGCCGGAAGCGGCGAGAGCGTCGGTGATCAGGCGGTCCACGGTAGATCAAACGCGGGGCGAGGGGAAAGTGTTGGGTCGCTCCGCAATTGACGGTGCCGCAGCCCTCGTGCATGATCCGGCCCATGGCCGCCAAGACGATTCGTCTCGACCGCGAAGCCTACGATCTCCTCGCCGCCAGTCGGCGGGCCGGGCAGAGCTTCTCCCAGGTGGTCAAGGAGCGTTTCGCCCGGCGCAATACCGGGGCCGACCTCGCCAAAGTGGTGACCGGTGGTTGGTTGTCCGAGGACACCCTCGATGCGGTGGAAGAGATCATTGCCGCTCGCCGCCTGGATCCGGCGGGTGCACCGGACTTGTGATTCACCTCGATACTTGCTTCCTGATCGACCTCGAACGCGAACAGCGTCGGCGTTCCCCGGGTCCGGCTTCGCTGATCCTCCGGGAACTCCACGGCGAGCCCCTGGGTCTCAGCGTCTTTGTGTTGTGTGAGCTTTATGCCGGCGCGGAACGCTCGACTCATCCAGTCGCCGAGCGGGCGCGGATCCGGCTTCTCGAGGACAGCCTCGTCGTCAGCTATCCGACGCAAGAGTTTGCAGGGCTTTACGCACGGCAACTCGCTGCATTGATGGCACGAGGCCAGATCATCGGCACCATGGATCTGCTCATCGGAGCTTCGGCGTTACACGCGCGGGCACCGCTCGTGACCCGCAACGAACGTGAGTTGTCCCGATTGGAAGGTCTCGAGCTCATCCCCTACTGACCGGTGCTAGCATCCCACCCGCCATGAACAACACCATCGATCCGCGGGACCGGCGCCCGCAGAAGCTCGCCATTCTGCCCGGGGACGGCATCGGCAAAGATGTCACCACCGAGGCTCTGAAAGTCCTCCACGCGGCCGCCTCGCGGTGGTCGCTGCCGCTCGAAACCGTGATCCTCGACTGGGACGCGGACCGATATCTCGCCACCGGCCAGACCATGCCCGCGGGCGCCCTCGACGACTTCCGCCAGAACTACTCGGCCATCTTCATCGGGGCTTACGGCGACCCCCGTGTGCCGGACATGAAGCACGCCGCAGACATCCTGCTCGGCATCCGCTTCGGGCTCGATCTGTACATCAATTTCCGGCCGGTCAAGCTCTACGATCGCCAGCACTGCCCGCTCAAGGACAAGACCGAGAAGGACGTCGACTTCGTCGTCTTCCGCGAGAACACCGAGGGCGCGTACGTCGGGTGCGGCGGCAACTTCAAGAAGGGCACGGCGGACGAAGTCGCCCTCCAGGAAGAGGTCCACACCCGCAAGGGCGTCGAGCGGATCATCCGCGCGGCTTTCGAGTGGGCGCGGGCCAACGGCAAACACAAAGTGCTGATGGCCGACAAATCGAACGTCATGCAGTATGGCCACGGTCTGTGGCAACGCACCTTCGCCGAAGTCAAGGCCGAGTACTCGGACATCGAGGCGAGCCACATGTTCGCCGACGCCCTCGCCATGCAGATGGTGCGGCGGCCGGAGGACTTCCAGGTCATCGTCACCAACAACATGTTCGGGGACATCTTGTCCGACCTGGGAGCCTCGCTCGCGGGCGGCCTTGGCCTTGCTGCTTCGGCCAACCTCCACCCCGGCCAGACGTCGATGTTCGAGCCCGTGCACGGTTCGGCCCCCAAGTACGCCGGTACCGGCAAGGCCAACCCCCTGGCGGCGATCTTGACCACCGCCCTGATGCTCGATTTCCTCGGTCACAAAGAGGCCGGCGCGGCCATCGAGTCCGCCGTTGCCAGCGCCCTCAAGGCCAACGAGACCACCCATGACCTGGGTGGCAGTTTGTCCACCGGCGAAGTCGGCGACCGCATCGCGCGGGTGATTTCGGGCTGACCACAAACGAAAAAACGGCGGCTCCGGGGAGCCGCCGTGAAGGACGACAAATCAGGACTGCACAGACGGCAAAGGAAGGGGGCGGCGGGGCTCGACCTCAGCCCTTGATCGCCCAGATGAACGCGCCGGGACCGCCGACAACGGGCCAGTTGCCCTGGAGGCGGACTCCCTTCGAGTTCTTGACGGCACGGATGTTGGCGCCAAGGGCGGCGGCGTAGATCGCCGCGGCGGCGCCGGCAGTTAGTGAGAGAGCGCGCACGCCCGCGCTCACGCTCTCGGCCGAGAGGACGAACTTGATGGCGTCGAAGACTTTGCCGCCGCCGCCGAAGCCGAGCAGCATGTCGGCCAGTTTGCCCGCGGCGATCGGCTCGATGGCCACCTGCCAGCCGAACGGCCAACCCCACCAGTGACCGCCCAGGCCGTTCCACTTGCCGCGGGTGAAGCCGCGGCCGACGATGCGCATGTCCTCGACGCTGGCGGCCGAGACGGCGGCCAACTGGTGGCTTCCCGGGGGGCGCGGCGGCGGTGTCGAGTTGTCGACCCCGGGCGCCGTCAGGAGCGAGGCGTCGGCCAGGAAGCGGGCCGCGGCGCCGCCGGCCAGCAACCACTCCGGCACGAACGGGAACCCTGCCCGCAGCCGGACCGCCACGTCGTCGGCATCGCGAGCGTCGGCGATGCCGAGAGCTTCGCGCATCTCCGGGAACGTGCCGTGAAGGCTGTGGGTCAAGTCCGAGAGGGCGAGCCAGGGGAGCGCCAGGCCATCGACGGACTCGCCAGTGAACGTCGGCGCTTCGAACACCGCGAAGCCGCCCTTGGCGAGGTCGAGGGTCGAGTTCACGACCGGCTCGACGGAGCTGTCGGGAAAGGCCTCGAAGGCCGCATCTTTCAGGGTGTCGCGGTCGAGGTCCTTGCCATCGCCGCGGGCGTCGAGGGTAAGCGTGGCCGCCAGGCGGTCACGCAGGGGAAAGAGGGGGTCGGTCAGACGTTGAAAACCCCGAGGGGTTGAACACAGTTCGGCTTCCATCACCAAGCACCTTTCGCAAGTGAATTGCGGTCCCGGGAAGGAGTCGCCCGCCGTGGGCGCTACGGGACCTGGAAGCCACCCGCGCTCCGAGGAAGGGGTGGGGCGAGTGGCCTCCGTCCAGCGTGTGCAGTTCTGCGGCGATTCATTTCATGGTCACCGAGCCTCAGGCTTGGCGACCAAGTCCTCACCGGCGACAAACGAGGTATGGTTCTCCCAACCGCCTTCTGATTCTGCGCGGCCCGCGGGCACGAGCGCACCGCGGGCTCGAAAGGAGAGAGCCATGAGAAACGCCTTGCGTAGTCTCGTCGTCGTTGCTGCCGTCGTCGTCGCAGCCCCGCTCGCAGCCCAGAACATCTGTACTCCGGCGGCTTGCCCGACGGGGTGCCCGATGATCGTCGGTACCCCCGGCGCCGACTTTCTGATCGGTACGGCCGGTTGCGACTGCATGTTCGGTCTCGGTGGCAACGACGTGATCCTCGGCGCCGCTGGCAACGACGTGATTTGCGGCGGATCCGGCAACGACATCTTGCTCGGCCAGGCCGGTTCCGACCGCGTCTTCGGCGAGGCGGGTAACGATCTGCTGCATGGGGGAGCGACGCCGAACTTCCTGGACGGCGGGGCCGGGACGGACACCTGCATCAGCGGTCCGGCAATCATCAACTGTCCGTGACCGCCGGTCAGAGCCCTCCGGCGAGAAATGCGGCGTAACGTTCTCGGTCGACGTTCCCGCCCGAGACGATCACGCCGACGTTTTTGCCGCGAAGATCGGGTAGGCCGCTCGCGGGGTTCGCCACCGCCGCGGCGGCCAAGGCTCCGGTCGGCTCAACGACCAGCTTCATCCGTTCGGCGAAGAACCGCATCATCGCCACGAGTTCGTCGTCGGTGACCGTCGCGATGCCGGTGACGAGCTCGCGGATGACGGGAAAGGTGAGATTGCCGGCACTCTGGGTCTGAGCGCCGTCGGCGATCGTGTCGGGCGTGGCGATCTTGACGATCTCGCCGCGGGCCAGCGACTGCTGCACGTCGTTGCCCGCGGCAGGCTCCACCCCCCAGACCGTGATTTCCGGACACAGATGCCGGGCGGCCACGGCACAGCCCGACAACAA
This sequence comes from Thermoanaerobaculia bacterium, assembly GCA_033762835.1. GTDB lineage: Bacteria > Acidobacteriota > Thermoanaerobaculia > Multivoradales > DATKCC01 > JANRLG01. The sequence continues at coordinate 21,861 of JANRLG010000129.1, read as the reverse complement.
GCCGCCTCCTCCGACACAGACGACGAGGACATCGAGTGGTCCGGCGTCGGCGATCAACTCGAGGGCCGCGGTGCCCTGGCCGGCCATCACGTGCGGGTGGTCGAAGGGTGGGATCAGCGTCATCCCCCGCTCGTCCGCCAGACGCCGGCCGATCGCCTCGCGATCTTCCGTGTAGCGGTCGTAGAGCACCACTTCGCTGCCGGCCATCCCTTCTTGGTACTCGCGAGTGGCCGCGAGCTTCGCCGCCGGAGCGTCTCGCGGCATCACGATCACCGAGGGCATTCCGAGAATCCGCGCCGCGAGGGCCACCGCCTGGGCGTGATTGCCCGAGGAGAACGCCAGCACCCCACGCCGCTGCTGCTCCGTGTCGAACTGGGCCAGGGCGTTGAAGGCACCGCGAAATTTGAAGGCGCCCATGCGCTGGAGGTTCTCGGGTTTGAAGAACACCCGGGCCCCAGTGCGCTCGTCGAAGGTGCGCGACGTCAGCACCGGGGTGTGATGGGCGTGTCCCGCCAAACGTTCGGCGGCGGCTTCGATGTCGGCGAAGGTGATGGCGAGGCTCATCGGGGGATGGTATCGCGCCCCGCCACCCGTGCAGGTCACTGAGCAGCCAACCGCCAGTTCGAGGGCGAAACCCACCTGCTCGCCCGGTGACCGCGAAGGTCCGCATCGACCTTGACTGCGCAGGCCCATAGAGCAGCGCGGTCCGGTGCTGCTAGGATTCTCGGAATGCTGCGGCTCACCGGACAGGTCGGCGATCAAGTTCAAGTCTTTCCCCTGGTTGGTAAAACGGTCCGCATCGGTCGAGCGGTCGAAAACGAGATCCGTCTCGACGACCCCTCGGTCTCGCGCCACCATGCCGTCTGTGAACCTCGGGGCGAAACCTGGTGGATCAAGGACTTGGGCTCGACCAACGGTCTGCGCATCAACGGCGAGGCCAAAACCGAGTCGGCCCTGATGGCGGGTGACGCGGTGAAGATCGGGACCTTCGACCTGCGGGTCGAGGCCATCGTCGCTCCCAGTCCCCAGATCACGGCGCCGACGCCCATCGTCAAGATGCCGCCCCTGCCGCCGGGCGATCCGAAATCGGTCGCCCTGAAGGTTCCGAACGCCACCATCGTCCGCTCACTCAAGGACTTTTCGGTCGACTACGGGCTCGCCGGGGAGAAGCTCCCGGAGCCGCCCGCGCGCACGGGAGAGAGTGAAGCGGCGTACGGCAACCGCGTTTTCGGCTACCTCACCCGGCTCGCGCGCCTGCTGATCAGCGCCGAGTCCGTGACCCAGGTGCTGGAACGGGTGATGGCGCTGGCTTTCGAAGCGCTGCCCGTCGAGCGGGGCTTCATCCTCTTCCGCGACGAATACGGGCAGATCGCCTGTGAGCTGGCCCGCCTGGGGGATCGTGTCGAACACCGGCCGACGACTGGAGTGCCGGTGTCGATGACGATTCTCGAGGCCGTGATCCAGGACCGCGTGGCGCTACTTTCCTACGATGCCCTGGCCGATGGCCGTCTGAACACCGGGGATTCGATTCGCCTCCACGGCATCCGTGCCGCCATGAGCGCGCCGCTGTGGAGCGGGGAGAAGATCATCGGGGTCATGCAGGTCGACAGCTCGATCCAGGCTGGTGCCTTTGGCGAGCGCGATCTCGACTTTCTGACCGCCCTGTCGAACTACGCCGCGGTGGCCGTGGAGCGCCTGCGTTACGCCGAGCGAGTGGAGGCCGAAAAGCGCATCCGCAGTCGCTTCGAGCGTTACCACTCGCCGGCCGTGATCGACGAGATGTTGGCCGCCACTGGCGGCGGCTTCGGCGTGCGCTCCCTGCGGTCGACCGAGGTCACCGTGCTGTTTGCCGACATCGTGGGCTTCACGGCCTTTTCCGAGCGGGCCTCCCCGGAGGACGTGGCGCGCCTGCTCGAGGGGTACTTCAGCCAGACGGTGGACGCCATCTTCGCCAACGGCGGCACCCTCGACAAGTTCATCGGCGACGCCGTGATGGCCTTCTTCGGTGCCCCCAAGTCCCAACCCGACCACGCCCGCCGGGCGGTGGAGGCGGCCATCGCCATGCGCGAGGGCGTCGAGCGCTGGGCCGCCGAACGCGAAGCCCAGAGCTTGCCGCGGCTGCAAGTACGCATCGCGGTCAACAGCGGCCCGGTCGTGGTCGGCGACATCGGCACCGACCGCCGCGTCGACTACACGGTGCTCGGCAACACCGTCAACGTCGCCTCCCGCCTCGAAAGCGCCGTCGCCAAACCCGGTGACATCGTGATCGGCCCCGGCACCTACGAAGCGGTGAAAGATCTCTTCCAACTGGAAAGCGCCGGTGAGTCGCAACTGAAGGGCCTGCAGAAGAGGATCGAAGCGTACCGGGTGCTGGGGCGGCTGGGGTGACCCCCTTCCTCTTCGTCACTGGCAACCCGAACAAACTCGAAGAAGCGCGGCGGGTTTTGGGCCCTGGCGTCGAGGCGGTGGCTCTTGAGCTGCCGGAGATTCAGTCGTTGGACTTACGCGCGGTGCTCGAGGCCAAGGCGGACGAGGCGTGGCGGCGGGTGGGGCGGATGGTGGTAGTGGAAGACGTAAGCCTCGAAACGGCGGCTTGGGCGGGTCTGCCGGGTCCGTTCATCAAGTTCCAGCTCGAGCGGATGGGCGCCGAGGGCATGGCGCGGGCGGCCATCGCGGCGGACCGGGAGGCGGGTCGACCGGAGGCCGAGTGGGGGGCGACGGTGGTGCGCTCGGGCCTGTTGCTGCGCGACGGCGAGCGCCGCGTTTTCGCCGAGGGAGTGGTCTCGGGCCGCCTGGTAGCCCCTCCGCGCGGGCAACAGGGCTTCGGCTTCGACCCGGTGTTCGAACCCATGGGCGAAACCCGGACCTTCGCGGAGCTTGACCCGGCGGAGAAGGACCGGTTGGGCCACCGGGGGCGGGCCTGGCGGGCGTTGGCCCACCAGCTGTAGGGGCGACGCATACGTCGCCCTTTCCGGCGACCGCGACCACCACCGGGGAGATGTAGCGTCGTGGCTGCCCGCACCAGGGCGACCCATGCGTCGTCCCTACGGCGCGATCTCCTCCCACAACTCCGCCACCTGCCGCTCCAACTCCTCCCGCCCGCCTTCGTTCCAGATCACCCGGTCTGCGCCTTCCCGGCGCCGTGTGCCGTCCCCTTGGGCGGCCAGCCGGGCTTTGGCTTCGGCTTCGGGCAGGCCGCGGGTGATGGCGCGGGCGAGCCGCACCGCCTCGGGGGCCTCGACGGTCACCACGAGATCGAAGCCCGGTTTGTAGCCGGCTTCGATCAGCAGGGTCGCCTCGAGTACGGCGATGCCGGAGGCCGCGACGGCGGTCTCCTCGAACCGTTGGCGCACGAGCGGATGAATTGCGGCTTCGAGGCGGGTGCGAGCGGCGGAGTCGTCGAAGATCCGCGCGGCTAGGCGCGGCTTGTCGACGGCTCCGGACGCGGTCAGAAAGTCGGGGCCGAACAGCTCGGCAACAGCCTGGGCGCCTTTTCCGCCCGGGGCGTAAAGCTCGGCCACCAACCGGTCGGCATCGACGACGGTGGCGCCGAGTTCGGCCAGGCGACGGGCGACGGTCGATTTGCCGCTCGCCAGGCCGCCGGTCAGGCCGAGCCGGAAGGTGGCCATCAGGCCAGACCCTGGCGCCTCTTGGCCGCGGCCAGGGTGTTGACCAGGAGCATGGCCACGGTCAACGGGCCGACGCCGCCGGGCACTGGGGTGATGGCTCCGGCGATGGGTGCCACGGCCGAGTAGTCGACATCGCCGACGAGGATCGAGCCCTTGTCCGCGAAGGTCTTGTGGCGCGGCGACGCCGGGTCGGGGTAGAGCTTGGTAACGAGTTCCGCGTCCGTCACCCGGTTGATGCCGACGTCGATGACCGTCGCCCCCGATTTGACGTGCTCGGCCGTCACGAACCCGGGTCGGCCGATGGCCGCCACCAGAATGTCCGCCTCGCGGCAGACGGCCGGCAGGTCCCGCGTGCGCGAGTGGCAGATCGTCACCGTGGCGTTTTCCCGCACCAGCAGCGCTGCCATGGGTTTGCCGACGATGGCGCTGCGGCCGACGACGACGGCCCGGGCGCCCGCGAGGGCGATCTGGTAGCGCTTCAGGATCTCGATCACCCCCGAGGGGGTCGCCGGGGCGAAACCGGGTTCGTCCAGCCACAGCCGGCCGACGTTCTCCGGGTGGAAGCCGTCGACGTCCTTGTCCGGTCGAATGCGGTGCACGAAGTCCTTTTCCGGCAAGTGTTTGGGCAGCGGTAGCTGGACCAGGATGCCGTCGATCTCGTCGTCGGCGTTGAGTTCGTCCACGACCCGGGCGAGGGTGGCGTAGTCGGTGTCCCCGGGCAGGATCACGCTGCGACCGAGGAGCCCCGCTTCCTCGCAGGCGCGGGTCTTCGAGCCGACGTAGACCGCCGAGGCGGGGTCGTCACCCACCAGGACGGCCGCGAGACCCGGGCGTCGCGCACCGGCCGCTGTCATCCGGGTCACTTCTTCGGCGACTTCGCCGCGAATCTTCGCGGCGGTGGCGGTGCCATCGAGGATCATCGTCATCGGGGCCTCCGTGCACGGTAGAGACAGACCGTCCCCGCGGTCAGCTCGTCGAAATGGGGTTCCACGAAGCCGGCCGTGGTCATCCGCGCGAGAAAGGCCTCGCGACTGGGGAAGTCCACCACCGAGTCCGAAAAGTACTGGTAGGCCGTGCCGCGGGGCGAAAACAGCCGCCCGAGCCTCGGCAGAATGTGACGGAAATAGAAGAGGTAGAGCGGGCGGACGACGGCGTTCGTGGGCAACGACGCTTCGAGAATCACCGCCTGGCCGCCCGGCACGAGGACGCGATGCATTTCCCGCAACGCCTGGTCGAGGTCGGCGACGTTGCGCACTCCGAAGGACACGGTGAGAGCGGCAAAGGCGGCGTCGGGAAACGGCAAGGCCAGCGCGTCGGCGGCCAGCGGTGCCGGTCGTGGTCCGCGGCGTTGCTTGGCGAATTTGGGCTGGGACAGAACCAACATCGGCACGCAGAAATCCGCCGCGGCCACCCGACGCCCCCGCCGCGCGAGACCGAGAGACTGATCCCCCGTGCCGCAACACAAGTCGAGCACCCGGCCCGCGGGCGCTTGGTCGGCCACCACCGAGGCTCGGCGCCGCCAAAGGGTATCCAGCCGCAATGACAACAAGCGGTTCAAGAAGTCGTACCGCGGAGCCACCCCCGCGAACATGGTCTGGATCGTCTGGCCGCGCTTGTCGAGCGGTGGGTCGAGGCCCTTGCCGAGTGGAGTGGCGGTCATGGCGGGCGGATTGTATCCGCAACGAAAAGGGCTTGGCGTTCCCCCGCACACCGTGCTAGCCTCCCGCGGTTGCCGCCGAGAGGTCCGGGCTCGCCTTGACACTCTCTGCCCACCCCCTTAAGATTGCAAGCCCTTTGCTGGTTGGGGTCGGCGTGCTTGTTCATCCGCGAAAACGGGTGCCGAACGCCGAAGACCGCAAAGCGCACGACAACAGCACGGAGCAGCATCGATGAACCGCACCTACAGCCCGAAGCGCGACGAAATCGAGCGCCGGTGGCACGTGGTTGACGCGGCCGGCCAAACGGTCGGACGCCTCTCGACCGAAGTGGCCCGCCTGTTGACGGGCAAACACAAAACGACCTACGCGCCTCATCTCGACACGGGCGACTTCGTCATCGTGATCAACGCGGACCAAGCGGCGCTCTCCGGTCGCAAGGAAGAGCAGAAGATCTACTACCGGCACAGCGGTCAACCCGGCGGTTTGAAGGCCGAGACCGCGGCCCAGCGCCGCAGCAAGCGCCCGATCAAACTGATCGAGGCCGCGGTGTGGGGCATGTTGCCGAAGAACACCCTGGGTCGCCACCAGCTCAAGAAGCTCAAGGTCTACGCCGGAGCCGAGCACCCGCACGCCGCCCAGAAACCCGAGCCCTACGCGCTCGCCGTGGCGGGTTGAACCCCGCCCGACTCGACGAGGAGACTAGATTGAGCGACGTACAGTTCTACGGCACCGGTCGGCGCAAGACCGCCGCCGCCCGCGTGTTCCTGCGCCCGGGTTCCGGTTCCTTCGAGATCAATGGGCGCACTCTCGACGACTACTTCCCGAACGAAGTGTTGAAGATGGTCATCAAGCAGCCCTTGGCTTTGACCGAGACGGGCGAGAAGTTCGACATCTACGCCACGGTCGAGGGCGGCGGCAGCGCCGGCCAGGCCGGTGCGATCCGTCACGGCATCTCCCGTGCGCTCCTCGAGTACAACCTCGAGCTGCGGGACCGCCTCAAGGGTGAAGGGCTCCTGACCCGCGATCCGCGGAAGAAGGAGCGCAAGAAGTACGGCCAGCGCGGCGCTCGTGCCCGCTTCCAGTTCAGCAAGCGGTAAGGAGGAGCGCAGTGGTCGAGGTTACCTTGAAGGATCTGCTCGAGGCGGGCGTCCACTTCGGGCATCAAACCCGGCGGTGGAACCCGAAGATGAAGCCGTACATCTTCGGCAAGCGCAACGGGATCTACATCATCGACTTGCAGAAGACGGTCAGCCTGTTCCAGCAGGCCGCGGACTTCGTCGAGCGTCTGGCCTCCCACGGCAAGACCCTTCTGTTCGTGGGCACCAAGCGCCAAGCGCAGGATGCCATCGCGGAAGAGGCCAAGCGGTGCGGGCAGTTCTTCGTCACTCATCGTTGGCTCGGCGGCACGCTCACCAACTTCGTCACCATCCGCGCGTCGATCCAGCGCCTGAAGGAGCTCGAGCAGCGTCTCGGCGACGAGGGTTCGCCCTTGACCAAGAAGGAAATCCTGCGCCTCGACCGCGAGCGTGAGAAGATGGTCAAGAACCTCGAAGGTGTGCGTGACCTGGGCGATCTGCCCGACGCGCTGTTCGTCGTTGACCCGAAGAAGGAAGACATTGCCGTCGCCGAGGCGAACAAACTGGGAATCCCGGTGATCGCCATCGTCGACACCAACTGTGATCCCGAGCTGGTCGACTACGTGATTCCCGGCAACGACGACGCCATTCGGTCGATCCGCCTGTTCGCGGGCAAGATCGCCGACGCCTACATCGCCGGATCCAGCAAGCTGTCCGAGGTTCGTATGGCGGGCCGGGACAAGGCAGTGGATGCTCCGGTGCCGGTAGTGCCCGTCGTGGCCGCGGCCGAGTTCGTCGCCGAGGAAGCCGCTCCCGCGAGCTGAACGGCCCTTCGCCGTTCCTTCATCGGCTGGGATCGGCCGGGCGGATCGTCGCCCGGCCGTTGCCTATCCAGGGTCAGTCGAGCTGCTCTTGGTGAGTTCGCTGGCCATTCTCTCGTCTCGGGTTCCTTGGCGAACCCCCGATCATCGAAAACTAGAGGAGTCCTCTCCCATGAGCATCACGGCCCAGATGGTCAAAGACCTGCGCGAACGGACCGGCGCGGGCATGATGGATTGCAAGAACGCCCTCGGGGAAACCGGCGGCAACATGGACAAGGCGATCGAATACCTGCGCACCAAGGGCCTCGCCGCGGCGGCCAAGAAGGCCGGGCGCATCGCCGCCGAAGGTGTCGTCGGTTCCTACATTCACGCCGGCGGCAAGATCGGTGTGTTACTCGAGGTCAACTGCGAAACCGACTTCGTGGCCCGCACCGACGAGTTCCAGGAGCTCGTCCGCGACATCGCCATGCACATCGCCGCGGCCGAGCCGCGCTTCCTGACCCGCGACGAGGTCACCGCCGGCGACATCGAAACCGAGCGCCGCGTCTACCGCGAGCAGGCCCTGGCTTCCGGCAAGCCCGAGGCGGTGGTGGAGAAGATCGTCGAAGGCAAGATCGGAAAGTTCTACGGTGAGGCGTGCTTGCTCGAGCAGGCCTTCGTCAAGAACCCCGACCTGACGATCCAGCAGCTCATCTCGGAGAAGATCGCCAAGATCGGCGAGAACATCCAGATTCGCCGCTTCGCCCGCTTCAAGATGGGTGAAGGCCTCGAGAAGCGCTCCAGCGACTTCGCCGCCGAGGTCGCGGCGCAGGTCGGGCAGGCCGGTTGAGCTCCATGCCTGCCGCTCCCGCCTACCAGCGGATTCTGCTCAAGATCTCGGGGGAAGCCCTGATGGGCTCCCAGCCGTACGGGATCGACGAAGCGGTGGTCGCTGGCATCGCCGATGAACTGGCCGAGGTGCACGCTCTCGGCGTGCAGTTGGCGATCGTGGTCGGGGGCGGCAACATCATCCGTGGGCTCGCGGCTTCGCACCGCGGGCTCGAGCGGGTCACCGGCGACTACATGGGAATGTTGGCCACCGTGATCAATGCCCTGGCCCTCCAGGACGCGCTCGAAAAACGCGGTGTCGCCACCCGGACCCAGACCGCCATCGACATCCGGGAAGTGGCCGAGCCGTTCATCCGGCGCCGGGCCATCCGTCATCTGGAGAAGAACCGCGCGGTGATCTTCGCCGCCGGGACCGGCAATCCGTTTTTCACCACGGATTCCGCCGCTGCCCTACGCGCCAACGAAATTCACGCCGACATTCTGCTCAAGGCCACCCAGGTCGACGGCATCTACACCGCCGACCCCAAGAAGGACCCGACGGCGCGCCTACTTCCGCACGTCACCTATCAGGAAGTGCTCGAGAAGGACCTGCGGGTGATGGACGCGGCGGCCATCAGTCTGTGTCGCGACAACAACCTGCCGATCGCCGTGTTCGACCTCGGCAAGAAGGGCAACATCCGCCGGGTCGTCTGCGGGGAGCCGATCGGCTCGATCGTCCGTGGGGGATAATGACCCATGCTGCAAGACATTTACCGTCAGACGGAAATCAAGCTGAAGCACGCGGTGGACCACGTCCACCACGAACTCAAGACGCTGCGTACGGGCCGGGCGTCGACCGCGCTCCTCGAGAGCGTGATGGTCGACTATTACGGCTCTCCGGTACCGATCAACCAGGTGGCCAATCTCTCGGTGCCCGAGGGCAACTTGATCGTGGCCCAGCCCTATGATCACTCCCAGATCAATGCCATCGAGAAGGCGATCCGGGCGGCGGATCTCGGGTTGAATCCTTCGAACGACGGTAAGGTCATCCGGATTCCGGTGCCGCCGCTGACCGAGGATCGCCGCAAGGAAATCGTCAAGCGCGCCCACGACATGGCCGAGCACGCCAGGAACGCCGTGCGCCAGGCGCGCCGCGAGGGTAACGATCAGGTCAAGAAGCTCGAGAAGGACAAGGCGATCAGCCAGGACGACGAGCGTCGCGGCCACGACGAGATCCAGAAGCTCCACGACCGGTACATCTACGAGATCAACCACGCCTTGGAAAACAAGGAAAAGCAGATCTTGACGATCTGACGTGCTCCTCTACGGCTTCCACCCCGTCCGCGAGGCTCTGCGCCATCGCCCCCACGAGATCCAGCGGGTCCTCGTGGCGGCGCGGCCAGGGGGGCGGCGCCAGGAGATCGAAGAGCTTGCGCGCCGCCACCGGGTCAGTGTTTCCGCGGTGCCACGGGCGCAGCTCGACGCGCTGGTCGACGAGTCCGTGCACAACGGGTTCGCCGTGGAGCTGGCCGGCAAGTCGGAAGAGCGGGGGAGCGGCGATCCGAACTTCGTGGTCCTGGTCGAAGACATCCAGGACCCACGAAATCTCGGCGCCCTGTTACGAGTCTGCGAGGGCGCCGGGGTGGGGCGCGTGCTGGTGCGGGATCGCGGCTCGGCGCCGCTGTCGCCCGCCGTCGCCAAGGCCTCGGCCGGCGCCTCGGAATACCTGCCCGTCGAGCGCGTCACCAACACGGCCCAGGAGTTGCGCCGCCTGAAGGAAGCCGGCTTCTGGGTCTACGGCACCGCCGCCGGCCCTGGCGGCCAGCCGCCCTGGAAGCTCGATTTGAAAGGCCCCGTCTGTCTGGTCTTCGGCGGCGAAGAAAAAGGCATGCGCCGGCTGACCACGGAGCACTGCGACGGCCTCGTGGCCCTGCCCATGCGCGGCCAAGTGGGTTCCCTCAATTTGTCCACGGCGGCCGCGGCGATCCTCTACGAGGCCCTTCGGCAGCGCGTGTGAGCCTCTCCTGCCTCGGTTCGGGCAGTTCGCGGCCGTACAAGCCTCTTGCAGCTGAACCGACCCGCACGCCACTCGGCATCCGCGGAATCTTTTACCTACTTTTCTGTCTCGACTTCGAAGGTGATCGGCACTGGAGCTGTTCAAGGAGGACGGAGATGAACACTGTCATCGCCTTTGCTGCTGCCCTAATCTTGGCTGCTACCCCCGTCACGCCGCCCGCTACTCCCGTCGTCGGGCCGGAGCTTGAGATCGAGCCGATCACGGTCGCCGCACTGAACCCACCGAACTGCGTCGTGACTTGCTGGAGCAACGGTCAGACCCACTCCGACTGGTGGAAGACGATCGAAGACTGCGGTGCTTTCGGTGACCGGAGGTGTGGCGTCTGCAATTGGGACGGCGTCTACAAGGGCAGCTTCTTCGCGAACTGCTAGCCTCGCTTTGGGTCCTGGGGGGCGGGTCGGCCGAGCCTGCGCGCTCGGCCTTTACCGTCTCCTCTGGGCTTGCCATCCACTGTCCCGCCAACTACAATGCGTTTTCCCTGGCAGGGGGGCGGGTCGGCCCCACTCGAGCCGTGACTCCGGGGGCCTCTCGAGGTCACGCCGGCATAGCTCAGGGGTAGAGCAACTGCCTTGTAAGCAGTAGGTCCTCGGTTCAAATCCGAGTGTCGGCTCCAACCGATCCGCTGCCGTCTGGTGACAGTCGGCCTTTGACAATCGAGAAATTCGGAGGTGTGGCCGAGTGGACAATGGCAGCAGACTGTAAATCTGCCGGGCTTCGCCCTACCGAGGTTCGAATCCTCGCGCCTCCACCATTCTCGATCGATCTTTCCGCTCCCGGGCGGGAGTAACTCAGGGGTAGAGTCACAGCCTTCCAAGCTGTTGGTCGCGGGTTCGAATCCCGTCTCCCGCTCCATCTCCTCCTCTTCACGATCCCACGAGCCATCCTTTCGGGTTGCGTCCGCCGCTTCTTCGGGTGTGGCTGAGTTTGCCGCGGCTCATGCAGACTAGTCTCGCCCGATTTCCTTCGGAACAGGAGGCTGGTCATGCGAATCCTGCGGCTTTCCAAAACATCTCTTCCTGTCGAAGTGACCTTCTTCTTCTTGCTGCTCCTGGCGTTCTTCCTCCTCGCTTTGCCACTGGCCGCTCAACCGCCGGGCCGCGGCGGCCCGCAGTACGAGCGGTCCACCGAGATCGAGTGGCGCGGCACGGTGACCGAGGTCGAATTCCACGAAAGTCCGCCGGGATTCCTCGGCGTCCATCTCCAGGGGACCAACGACGAGGGGTCGATGGAGATCCACGCCGGACCGAGCAGCTTTCTGGAGGCCAAGCAGTTCGCCTTTCGCAACGGGGACGCCGTCGTCGTCGTGGGGTCGAAAGTGACTTGGCGCGGCAAACCGATCCTGCTGGCCCGGCAGATCGTGCGCGGCGAGGAGACCCTCGAATTGCGAGACGAAAAGGGCCATCCGCTCTGGCCGCCGCCACCACCCACGAACTGAGTCTCGAGAACGGACACGGGGTGGCTGGGCTTGGTAGGCTCACCCCGTGTCCCCCCACCTCCTCCGTTGGGCCGGCTACGGTCTGTTCGCCTTCATTCCGCTCGTCCTGTGGCTTTTGGTCGCCCACCCGGAGCCGATCGGCGGATCGCTCGGGCTCGCCATCGGCCTGATGATCGGCCACCGCTTCTTGGCGATTCCCTACCGCGACCGGGTCAAGGCTCGCAAGTGTCTGTGGTGCAATCGGATGCCATTGCCCGTGAACGACGTTCCGGTGCTTCTGACGACCCGCGCTGGGGACGTGGTCGAGGCCCGTGCCTGTGCGCGCCACGAGGCTTCCCTGCGCCGCTTCTTCGGCTTCCTCGTGCGCTTCCGGGCGCCGTTGGCGCTTGGGATCTTCGTCCCGCTGCTGGTTCTCGTCGGTGCTCTCGGCGCCAGTGCCCTCGGCTGGAGCGCACCCCTCGAGCGCTTCGTGGCGTTGTTTCAGCTCACGATTGGGCTCACGGTGAGCCTCGCGGCGTGGGGCTACCGCTGGCAGTCGCCCACGGCTGATCTGGGGCCCGTGGCTTTCCCGGTGCACAACTTCTTTCTGCTTGGGGTGCGCAGCCTGGTTTGGATCTTCCGCATCGTCGGTGCGGTGTGGGTGGTACGAGGCGCGGGCCTCTTGCCGTAGACTCCCGGCCGCGATGGCACTGTTTCAGCGGAAATTCCGCCTCACCAGCCTCGCCACCTCGGGCGGTTGAGCCGCTAAAGTAGGTCCGGGGGACCTCTCCGAGTTGGTGGCACCTTTGGCCGGGATTCTCGGCCCCGATCCCCGTGTGCTCGTGGGCACCGCGACGGGGGACGATGCCGGTGTGTTCCGGCACCGCGGTGGCGCGCTCGTGGCAACGGCGGACTTCATCACCCCGGTGTGTGACGACCCACGGCGCTACGGCCGGGTGGCCGCGGCCAACTCGGTCTCCGATGTCTTCGCCATGGGCGGCCGGGTGCTCTTCGCCCTCAATCTGTGCTGCTTCCCCGAGGCAGAGGAGCACCGCGCGGTGTTCTCCGAGATCCTCGTCGGTGCCGCCGAGGTCCTGCGGGAATGTGGTGGTGCCCTGCTGGGGGGGCACACCGTCCGCGATGCCGACTTGAAATTCGGCCTCGCCGTCGTCGGTGAGGCCGATCCCGAGCGGCTCCTGACCAACGCCGGCGCGCGGCCCGGGGACCGTCTGGTGCTCACCAAACCCCTCGGCACCGGCGTCCTCATCAACGCCTTCAAGCTGGGCAAGATCGGCGAGGCCGAGCTCGAGCCGGCCCTGGTCGAGATGGAGCGCATCAACGCCCGTGCCTCCGAGCTCGCCCTCGCCCACGGCGCCCGCGGCGCCACCGACGTCACCGGCTTCGCCCTCGTCGGTCATGGCCTCGGCATGGCCAAAGCCTCGGGAGTGGGGCTCGCCATCGACTTCACGCGACTGCCCGTCCACGAGGGCTTCTACCCGCTGGTCAAGAAAGGGGTGACCACCGGTTGTACCGACGCCAACGAGCTCGCGGCGCGCCCGTGGTTCGTCGATCGCGCGGGCTTGTCGGCCGGCGAGCGCGAAGTTCTGTTCGACCCTCAGACCTCGGGTGGATTGCTGATCGCCGTGTCGCCGGAAGCGGCCCCGGCACTCGTCGCGGCCCTCGTCGCGACGGGACACCACGCCCGGGACATCGGCGAAGTCCTGGCCGGGCCGCCCCGGATCGAAATCCTCCGCGCTTCCTGACCGATTCGTCGGTGAGTAGTTCTCCCTCTGGCGGCGAGCGTTGGGAAGCGGCTACAATTTGCAGGTACCGCGATTTCGTCGCTCGAGGAGGCATCATGTTCAAAGCGTGGTTGGGGCGGGTCAGGGCTACTTTCGTACTTTCCCAGATGGCCTTGGTATTGTTCGCCGTGGCCCAGCCGGCTCTGGCGACGCCAGCGGCGAAAGACAAGGCACCAGCCGTCTGTGAGGGCTTCGACAAGAAACAGAAAATCGCCCGCATGGGTGGGCGCAATGCTTTCGCCCGCAAGGGCGTCAAAACGGTGGCCGACCTGCAGAAGGTCACCGCCGCCCAGGAAGCGGACCTCCGCGCGTTGCTCGCCAGTCAGGGCTTGGGCGACGTTGCCGATGGCCTGTTGGCCGCCATCCGCGAGGGCCGGGTCTCCGAGGGCAGCCTCCAGCCCGGGGATCAGCTCGACTGGATGGCCTACCGGAAGAAGGGCAAGGACGTCGCGACGATCGACGACGCCTGCCTGGCGAGCCGCCGGGCTTACGACACCTTCGTCGTCGAGGTGCCGGTGGTCAAAACGCAGGAGCCCGTCGCCGGGACCTGCAACGGTTCCGCGACCGGCAGCTGCGAGACCAAGATGCTCAAGGTGGCCGCCAGCGGCAGCGCCGGGCTGATGGTCTCGATGACCGGCCCCTCGGGCACCCAGACGATTCCGGCCGACTGGTCGGGCGCCATGGAGCAGCCCTACAAGCCGGCGAGCACCTACTCCTTCACGGCCAAGGCCGAGGGGACCCCGGGCGCACGCAAGACCACCACGCACAAGTTCGTCATTCCCAAGGTCTGCGTCAACTTCGCTTACCAGGGATCGACGATGGCCGAGGAGAAGATCCCCGCCCCGTCCTGCTCGAAGACCGTGGCTCCGGTAATCGATGGCGAAGAGAAGAAGGCGGGCCCGCTGTGCAAGGCGATTCCGCCCTCGATCGAGCTCAGCTCCACCAACGAGGACCAGAAGATCTGGCGCGGCGAGTCGATCACGATCGACGGCACCGGTCATTGGACCGACGACCAGGTGATGGTCGAAGTCACCGGGCCGGATGGCAACCCCGTTCCCGTCGAGGCCGGCAAGACCTTCCCGATGACCTTGGGACCGTTCGACAAGCCGGGTACCTACACCGTCAAGGTGACGGTCACCAACGAAGCCGGTGACACGGCGACCGACACCTTCACGTTCGAGGTTCTGACCCGCTGGGCCGTGCGCCCCTACCTGTGGGCCGCGAGCCCGATCGATGAGAGCGTGCGCACGGTGACGCCCGCGGCGGCCGGTCGGCCGGAGGAGCGGACCAAGTTCTCTCTCGGCTCCGCCCAGGGAGTGGGTCTCGGGTTGTCCTACTTCCTCACGGAGCGGGTCAGCCTCGACACCGAACTGATGTTCGGTCAGACCGATGGCAATTTCGTCCACGACGTCGGTCCGGCGTGGGACATGGGAGACGATTCGGGCTCGATCCTCGGCCTGGCGATCGGTCCCACGTTCCACTTGACCCCGGGCAAGCGGGTGGATGTCTTCGCCGGCCCCTTCGTCGGGCTCTTCGATCTCGGCGACTACGAGTTCAACGGCCTCAACCGCAAGCTCGACCGCAGCTTCGATTCCGAGGTGGGCTTCGGTGCCCAGCTGGGCCTGGGGATTCCCTTCGGTCAGCAATCGCCCTGGGCCGGCTTCTTCGCCGGTCGGTACATGAAGCTCTCGGGTGAAGTCGACGGCACCAGCCAGGAGCTCGACATCGATCCGCTGGCCTTGGTGGCGGGCGTGTCGTTCAACTTCTGAGCCTTCCTGCCAAGGGGCGCACGAGCGTGCGCCCCTTACCTGCGGCCGGGCTCGTCCCGGCCGTTTCTACGTCTGCCCAAGGGCAGCTGGGCCGCGTCACGGAATGACCACGACGGCTCGGCTGCCGGGCGCCACCTCGGCGGTTCCCGAAAGCACCTCACCCTCGGCGGTTTCAACCCGGACGGTGTAGCGGCCACCCGGCAATCCGAAGATCTCGGTGCTTCCCCACTGCAGAGGCCAGGTCTTGGTCAGCTCACCGCTCCAGGCGGCCGCTAGACCCTCGACTGGCTGGCCCGAAGCGTCGAGCAGGGTGACTTTGACGCTTCTTTCCTCTTTTCTACTCGGGACTTGAACCTCGAGGCTCGCCCCGGGCTCGAGTCGCACCGTGACACTCGGGCCGGGTGAAACCACCGGGACGCGGGCGATGAGCGTGGACGTGTGGGAGACGAGGAGCGTCCAGGAGCCCGTGGGGAGGGTCTCGAGGCGGAGACGACCCCGGTCGTCCGGTTGGGCGACG
Organism: Thermoanaerobaculia bacterium; assembly: GCA_033762835.1. Taxonomy (GTDB): domain Bacteria; phylum Acidobacteriota; class Thermoanaerobaculia; order Multivoradales; family DATKCC01; genus JANRLG01. The sequence goes on along the minus strand of JANRLG010000129.1, from coordinate 6,291 downwards.
TGGCGATAGGCCGTGTCTCCCCCGGGACCGACGGCGCTCACGGCCACGTACCATTCCGGGGGCACCGGGTCCGCGCCGAACTGCAACAGCAGCGTCAAGCCGCGAGAGGCCGCAAGCTGTAGCTCGAGGCCCTCGGCCGAGGCTTCCGTGAGATCGCAGGGGGCTTCCGCCTGGGCGTAGCCGGACTTGGTGGCGACGACGCGGAACCGCCGGGCGGGAACGGCCGTGAGACGGAACCCACCCGCGTCGGTGGTGTGGGTCGAAAACGCTTCCATACCCGGCAGCACGGTCCCGCTCGGGCCTTCGCCGACGGCTTCCAGGCGCACCGCGGCCCCGGGCAACGGGTCACCGTCGCTGGTCGTCACTCGTCCCTCGACGGTGCGGCTGCCGAGATCGATGATGTGCTCTCGAGACTCCTCGAGTTCCACCTCCTCGCGGTGGGTGAAGCCGCCCGTTGGATCGAGGAAGGTGAGGCTGACCCGTCCGGCCTCCAAGCCCGTCGCCCGAGCCCAGCCCTCGGCGTCGGTCGTGGCCTGACTGCCTCCCGCCTTGGCGCCACTGGCGAACATCCGCAGACCCGGAACCGGCTTGCCGCCGCGTTGCACTTGCACCGACAACGTCAAGCCGTCCTCGAACGCGATATCGAGGACGACCTCGGTTAACTCCGCGGAGATGTCCACCACCTTCGTCTGGCGTCGACCCTCCGCGGAGACCATGAGGTTCCAACTCCCGGGAGTCAGGCTTTCGATCCGATAATGACCCTTGAAGTCGACCTTGCCTTGGAGGAAGCCGCCGGTCCCGAGGAACGCGAGCACCTGAGTCTTGCCCAGGGTGTCGAAGTCGAGGCCGGTGATCCTGCCCCGCACGGTCACTCCGCGCACCACCTGGAGCACCAGGCCGACCACCGAAGCCGGGCCCACGGTGACCTGGGCCGTGGCGACGCCGAGCTCGGTCAAGACGCGGACTTCATAGTCGCCGGCGACCAGACCCCGCAGGTGAAAACTGCCATCGGCCTCGAGCGGGCGGAACTCGGTCCGAGAAAGTCCGGGTTGCTGCCGCGAGACTTCGAGCTCGCCGGTTCCCAAGGCCTCGCCCTGGGGACCGAGGACCCGTCCGCTGATTTCCAGGCCCGCCTCGAGCTCGAAATCCAAAGAGTTGCGACCCGCTTGGACGGTCACGCTGCGGGTTGCGGGGAGAAGATCCTCGGCCTCGGCCAGGAAGGTCTGATCACCGAGGGGCACCCCGACGAGCTCGAAGCGGCCGTCGCGGTCGCTCTGTGCACGAGGGCCACTGGGCGATCCGAAGGCGAGACCGGACGAGCGCAGACTGATCGCGGCCGCGGCTCGCGGCTCGCCGTCGGGTCCGAGCACCCGGCCGGCCACCGTGGCGCCCGGGGGAAGGACGATCACGACATCGGTGACCACTTGCCCGGCCGTCAGTTCGAGGCCCTTTGGATCGGACTCGGCATACCCTTGGGCGCGCGCCTTGAGGGTCAAAGAACCCGCCTTCAGATCTTCGAGATCGAAGGCACCTTCGGCGTCCGTGCGGGCGCTGGGCGGTCGCTCTCGGCGCAACAGCATCGCCGAAATGCCACGCTCGCTGCTCTCGATCGCGACCTCGGCATCGGCGACCGGCTGGCCCTCTTCGTTGCGAACGGAACCGCGGACCCGGGCGCCCGGTGTCAGCGTCACCACGACCGGCTCCGCTCTCGGCACCGTCAGAGCCTCGACCGTCGCCGGGGCGTACCCCGTGGCCGAAACCTCCAAAGTGTAGGTTCCGGAGGACTCGAGATCGGAGATCACGAACTGTCCATTCGGCCCCGAAATCAGCGGCTCGGCATCCCGGCCTGGGCGGTCGGAGACCAAACGCCCGGGCCGTTGGCGGCGGGTTTGGATTTCGGCTCCGGCCACGGCTTCGCCACCGGCCGTCTCGACCCGGCCCTTGAGCTCGACGGTGTCGTCCAAACGCACGGTGCCGAGATCGACGTCGCCCGTGCCGGGGGAGATCTCGAGGCCTCGGACGGCGGCCTCGACTTTCCCGCTGGCGCGGACGGTGAGGTCGTATTGCCCCGGCGCGACGTCCACCACGGTGAAGCGACCGCTCTGGTCGGAGTCGGCCTGGCGCGCCAAGGCCTCGATGCCGGCGTCGAAGCTGACCAAACGGAGGTCGGACTCGGTGCTCGATCCGAGCCGCACGCGCGCACCGGCGACGGATTTGCCGTCGCGATCGACGACGCGCCCGATGGCGCGGCGGTGGAGTTCGAGCGTGAGCTCCACGCCACTGCGGGTGGCTCCGGGAGCCACGGGGGCGAGTTCGACCTGGGCGCTCGCTCTCTGCGGCAATCGCGCAGTGACGCGCCCGGCGGTCGCCGGGAAGATCGCCGCGAGCTGGAAACTTCCGTCGGCGGCCGTGCGGCCGAAACGCGTGGTGACTCCCAGCGCCCCCGCGGTCGGTTCGCAGGCGACTTCGGCTTGGGCCACGGGGCTCCCAGACCGGTCCACCACCCGGCCCGCAAGGGCGGCGGGGGCCGACAGGACGACGTCGAATCCAGCATGTTCCGAGTCGTGGCGGACCTCGGCCGTGGACCACCCCAGTGCTCCCGCTGCAACGCCGAGCCGGCCGCCGAAGCCGCGCCGGACCACGAGTTCCCAACGGCCATCGGGGCCCGTGTGGGTGAGATGGCCCGGGTCGTAGAGATCCCAGACCAGCGCTTTGGGGAGCGGCTTCCCGTCGGGCGTGCTCACCCGGCCGGCGAGGCGCAGAACGGGCGGCAAGGTGTGGGGGGCGGCGGGTGAGGTAGACACGCCGAGTTGCACGACCCCGGGACGGACAGGCGCTGGCGGCTCGATCCGGCGTCCCTCGGGAGCGACGAAAAGCAGCGATTCGCTCTGCTTCGCGGTCGGCAACGACAAAGCCAAGACGCCCGCGGCATTGCTGATGCCGAGTGGGGTGCTCTGGCGCCAGGCGATCACTCCGGCGGCCGGTTTGCCCTCGTGATCCTTGAGCGTGGCGGTCCACCGGCTGCCGGTGGGCAACGACACCACGACGGGCGTGCCTTCGGAGGCGGGCTTGCGAACCCCCATCCCATCCGGACCTGCCACCCACACGGCGACGTCCTCGCCGGGCATCCGGGGGAGGGTGGCTTGACCGCGGGCATCGGTCCGTGCCCGCCGCTCGGCGAGCCTCACGTCGAGGCGGTCTTGACGCGGCGTCGGAGCTTCGCTGACGAGCGCAACTCGGGCGCCGGCCACGGGTTGGCCGGCTGGGCCGAGGACTCGCACGGTGAGTTCTTCCGCCGGCGGCAACATCAGAAGGCCGAGGTCCGTCGGAGCGGTCAAGGGTGTCAGAGCGATTCGGATCGGCACCCGCCCCGGGGCCGACAGGTGCAGCTCGTAGACCCCCGGTTCCGGAACTTCGAGGCGCAATTCGCCCGCGGCGTCGGAGCGTGCCTCGGCGACGGCCGGCGGCTCGGCCTCGAGGCCGAGCTCGATGCGGCCCCGCCGGTAGAGGTCGACGACGCCCCGCAGCTCCGCCCGAACTTCAGGAAGAGGCCGAGTGGTTTCGTCGAGGGTGGCCGCGGTCAGGAGCAGCGGGGGAGGGCTCGCCGAAGCCGGGCCGAGCAAGGCACCGAAGGCCAGCACGAAGGTCGCGACAATTCTCATGGTTGAGAATTTTGCACTTGTGGGAAGATTCAAGCAATGGGCCGCTGCAGCGGACAAGGAGAATTCCAGTGAAGAACCCTCGCATCGACTTCCTCGTCGCCGCCGCCAGCTTTGGCGCCGCGGTCACGGGGCTTCTGGGGATCATCGCAGCCGTCTTCACTCTCTTCCTGAACCCGATCGCTTCGGCCGGTTTTCTGCTGGCTTCCGCGTTCTCCTTCGGCTTCCTCGCGAACGCCATCTTGAGGGACTGAAGTTCGCGAGGTCGAGTTCTTTTCCCTCGGTCGGGAATACGGAAGACGACTGGTCATGTTGGGGTCGCCATGAGCCGAGGAAAAAGCCGCGACAAGCTGGTGGAGGCTGGCCTGGAGTTGTTCGGGCAGCAGGGGTACGCCGCGACCGGCGTACAGGACATCGCGGACGCCGCAGGGGTTCCGAAGGGATCCTTCTACAACTACTTCGACTCGAAGGAAGACTTCGCAGTGGCCGTGCTCGATCGCTACCGCCAGGGCGCCGTCGAACACTTCGCCAGCCTTGCTTCACTGGACATCGCCTCGCCCTTGGCGCGGTTGGAGAGCCTCCTGGTCGGCATGGAAGAGCAATTGGCAGCTTCGGATTTCGCCGGCGGCTGCCTCGCGGGACGCCTGGCTCAGGAGCTCGCGGGGGAAAACCCGGCTCTGCGGGAACCGCTTTGTGAGGTCTTTTCGGCCATGCAGGACCGGCTTGCAGCCTGCCTGCGAGCGGCGCAGCAGGCCGGAGAGTTGGCCGCCGACGAGGACCTGGAGCTGCTCGCTTCCTTCCTCGTCAATGCGTGGCAGGGAGCCATGCTGCGGGCCAAAGCCGCCGGCTCGGTGGAGCCGCTGGTCGCGGTCCGCAAAGTGGTCTTCTCTCGTCTCTTGGCGCCTTTGGCTTCGTAAGGGTAGTAGCGAGACGACGGGCTCGCCCGGAGTTCGGCACGTCTCTAAGATGACTGGTCAGCTTGAAATCGACGGAAAACGACATGAAGTTCATGGATTCTAGCAAGTTCGCCTCTGCGTGGGGCCTCACGATCCTCCTCCTCCTCGTCGTCGCGGCGACGCCCGCCGCGGCCTTCGAGCTCACCATTCAGACGGCCAACGACCCGATCTCGAACAACGAGCGGCCGGACGATCTCTACACCGCGGCCTTCGGCGTCGATGTCGCCTTCGGCTTCCACCGCTGGAGTCTGGGCGAGCGTATGTTCACCGATCGCGAGCGGAACCTCCGCTTCGATGAGACGTTCCTCGAGATCCAACGCGACCTGCCCGAGTGGCAGGGGTGGCGGGCGGAAGTCGGCGCCGGCCTGCTCCACGTCGGCCACGGCTTGCTCGGCGAGCGCGTTCAGAACGAGGTCCATCGTTGGGTGGGCAGCGAACGCGTCGATCTGCCGTACATCGACCGCTCGCGTTGGTACGGAACGTTCAGCGCCCGTGCCCACCGCCCGCTGTGGATCGGCAAAGCCGGTGTGATCGCGGTCGAAGCCGAGGCGGCCCTGGCACCCGGCTTTCAGCGGTCGCTCGCCGCCGGGATCTACACGGATCTCGATCTCGGCCGCGAATTCTCCCTGCGGGCGGGCCTCGGCGCGCGCACTGGCCATGCGGAGAGCCGGTTACTCGGCGACCGCATCGACAGCCTGGACCCTGCCTGGGAACTGGGCGTGGCGTGGCGGGATGTAACGCTGCGCTACTCGTACAACGATCGCGGCACGGAAACCAGCCACTTGACCCTGGCGCTGCGGGTCGGGACGGACCGCCGAAGCCGCCCTGACCACCGTCCGTAGGGGCGACGCATGCGTCGCCCCTACCTCGTGGAATCAGCGGTTTGCGCTGATCAAGCCACCTTCTGGTCGGCCTCGGCCACCAAGTCCACTACCAGCCGGCCGTCGCGCGCGTCGACGACTACGGTCGAACCCTCGCTCACCTGGCCGCCGAGCAGCGCGCGGGCGATCTTGGTCTCGAGCTCGTGCTGCAGGAAGCGCTTCAGCGGCCGAGCGCCGTAGACGGGGTCGAAGCCTTCGTGGGCTACGAGGGCGGTGGCCTCCCGCGTCAGCTCGAGACCGATCTTGCGATCCGCCAAGCGTTTGGCGAGGTCGACCGTGAGCAGGCCGACGATCTTCTGGATCTCCGCCAGGATCAGCGGCTTGAACATCACGATGTCGTCCACCCGATTCAGGAACTCGGGCCGGAAGTGCCGACGCAGCTCGCCCATCACGGCGGTGCGCGCCATGTCGGAGATCTCGCCGTCGGACCCCACGCCCTCGAGCAGGTGCGGTGAGCCGATGTTCGAGGTCAAGATCAGGACGGTGTTCTTGAAGTCCACGGTGTGGCCTTGGGCATCCGTCACTCGGCCGTCGTCGAGGATCTGGAGCAGGACGTGGAAGACATCCGGGTGGGCCTTTTCGATCTCGTCGAAGAGGATCACCGAGTAGGGCTTGCGGCGCACCGCCTCGGTCAGTTGGCCACCTTCCTCGTAGCCGATGTAACCCGGCGGAGCGCCGATCAGCCGGGAGACGTTGTGGCGCTCCATGTACTCGCTCATGTCGATCCGGACGAGGTTGTCCTCGCTGTCGAAAAGCGCCTGAGCCAGCGTCTTGGCCAGCTCGGTCTTGCCTACG
>JANRLG010000128.1:0-4409 GCA_033762835.1 Thermoanaerobaculia bacterium | reverse complement strand
GCGGGCGAGCGGCGCTTCCGGGCGCTGTCGAAGCTCGTGGCGGATGGCCGGCTGCCGGCGGACTTCGGGGTGCCGGCGCAGGTGGTCCCCAAGCTCGACGACGCGACCATGCTGCTGCGGGCGATCGTCGAGAACCTCCAGCGGCAGGACCTCCACCCGCTCGAGGAGGCCGAAGCCTTTGCGCGGCTGCGGGACGAGCACGGGCTGTCTACGGAGCAGATCGCGACGAAGGCGGGCAAGAGCCAGCGCTGGGTGCAGCTGCGCATCGCCTTGACCGAGCTGGTGCCCGAGGCTCGAGCGGCGTTCGCCGATGGGCGGATCGGGCTGGCGGAGGCCCGGCGCTTGGCTGGGCTCGGGGAGTCGGAGCAACGGCGGGGGTTGGTGGGGTTGCTGGGTGGGCGGGACGACGCCGACGAGGCGTTTTCGCAGGGGGAGGGTCGGCCAACTCGGAGGTCGGCCGCGACACGGTCTGAGGCTCGGAACGCGGTTCCTGCTCCCTCGACGAACCCCGTTGACGAGCCGCGGGACGCTGGTCCTGACCAGACCCCACCCCCCGAGTCGGGGCAAACCTCAGTGTCCGCCGATCACCGGGGTGCGCGCCTCCCCGAGGCCCTCACCGGAGCCCTCGCCGACTCCTACCCTCTCGCCCTGCGCTTCGCGCTCGCTGAGCGCCATGCCGCCATCGTCGACGAACCCGCGGGAGAGCTCTTTGGCCAGCTCGCGGACCTGCCGCTCGAAGAGCTCGAGGTCCAGTTCGCCGAGGCGGTGGCCGCCACCGTTCGCTCGTTCGAGCCCTCGCTGCTTACCGCACTCGCCGCCGAGCTCGGGCTCGAGGAGGTGGCGTGATGCGCGTCATCGCTATCGCCAACGACAAGGGCGGGACGGGCAAGACGACGACCGCCGTCAACCTCGCCGCTCTGCTGACCGATCGGGGCCTGAAGGTCCTGCTCGTCGATTTCGACCCACAGGCCAACGCCACGCGCTGGCTCGGGGTGCTTGCTTCCGAGGCCAACCAGGCGCCGTTCCACGTGCTTGAGGGCTCGGTGCCGCTCGTCGATGCCCTGCAACCGGGCAACGAACCGGGCATCGAGGTGTTCCCCGCGTCGCCCTACCTTGCGGTGGCTGCCCGGTCCCTGGCTGGCGAGCCCGGCGCCGAGCGGCTGCTCGCGACGGCGCTCGAGGAGCTGCCGCCCGGGCGCTTCGATGTCGTTGTCCTCGATTGCCCGCCGTCGCCGGGCTTCCTGACCCAGAACGCCTTCGCCGCGGCGACGGAGCTGGTCATCCCAGTCGAAGCGCGGTTCCTCGCCGCCGAGGCCCTGGCGCGCATGACCACAACGATCGCCAAGGTCCAGAAGCGGCTGAATCCGGGCCTCCGAACGGCGGCGATCGTGGTCTGTCGGCTCGACCGCCGTACACGCCACGCCACCGAGGTGGCAGAGAGGATTCGGCAGTTCGCCGCGGCCTCCTTGCCCGGAGTGCCGGTGGTGACGGTCCGCGAGAACGTCCGGCTCTCCGAAGCCGCGGCGGCCAAGACGCCCATTCATCGGTTTGCGCCGAGCTCGACGGGTGCCGAGGACTACCGCGAGCTGGCTCGGGTGCTTCTTGGCGAGCCGGAGGCGAACGCCGTTCGCCAATCGGCGTGATGTGGCGTGTGTCAGTCGAAGACACGATCCGGGCAGGGCCGGCCGAAGACCGCTTCGACTGCGGCGACGATCTGCGCCACGAGCTCGGGTTCGTCGATGTGGCGATCCTCTTCGAAGCGCAGCGTTTTGATTCCCGAGCGCCGCAGGACATCAGGGTCGAGCCGGATGAACAGGCGGTAGGCGTTCATCTGGCCGTCCTCGGCGCTCGCTGCACCCTCTGCCAGGAAATCCAGGAGCGCACGCAGGCGGAGGCGCCGGCGGCGAGGCAAGGGACGGACGGGCGCCATGATCGCGACAGACGCTCTCAGCGTCGCCGGGAAATTCCGGTCGCAGCCGGTAGCTCGAGGCCGAGCAGGTCCGCGAGGGTCGGTGCAAGGTCGTAGGGTGTACACGGGTCTGTGCCGCGGACGGGCCGGAAGGGTTGGCCCCAGAAGATCAGCGGCACGTGGGTGTCGTAGTCGTGGTGCGAGCCGTGGCCGGAGCCACGTGCACCGTCCCAGTGGCTGAGCACGTAGGGACGGGGGATGAGGAACGCGTCCCCCGAGCGGGCGGCGTCGAAGTCTTCTCGTGCGAAGCTCGTGGCTTCGTCGTCGGTGGCCCAAAGCTCTCGCTGGGAGATCAACAGAACACGTTCGATTTCCGCGGAGAACAACGCCCGGACGACACGGACGAGGGCCTCATCGACCTGCTGGCGGGTCACCGGCGCACCTTCCGGGCCGCAGCGCCCGGCGACGGTGCGAGCCGCGAAGACGGCCGGATCGTAAGCGAGGCTCCAGCCTTCCACACCGAAAACCACGGAAGTGCCCACGGACAGGCAAAGTTCGTCGGCCAGGGCGCGGTTCAGCTGCTCCTGGACGTTCGGGAAGGGTGCCTCGGCGTCCCGTTCAATGCTCGCGACTCGGCCTCCCACGCGTTGGCCCGTGGATTGGCGAACGACCTCGGGAAGGGGGGAGAAGCCGTGATCCGAGGACAGGGCCACCACCACCCCTCCTCTGGGCTCGCCCGCGGCGATCTCGTCGAGCGCAGCCAGGAGCCGGCCGAGCTCGCGGTCGAGCCGGCGCAGGGTGTCGAGCGTCTCCTCCGACTCGGCACCGTAGGCGTGAGACGCCAAGTCGTTTGCCGAAAAGGACAAGGCGAGGAGATCCGGAACCCCCCGGCGGCCGAGCCGGAGAGCCGGGCTGCGCAGGAACTCGAGCGCCAAGTCCGTCAGCAACTGGTCCTGGAACGGGGTGCCGTAAAAGGCGTTGAAGTACCCCTTGGGATCGAGAGCGAGGTCGTGATCGAAACCCAATCCGATCGTAGGCATCTGGAAGAGCGCCAAATTCGGCTCCGGGCGCGGCCAGTCCTCGGAGCTCGGTGGCGCCGGCAGTGGGCGCCACAGGGTCCCGAAGCGCTGGACGAGGCGGCCGCCGGCCCGGGTCGTATTGAACGGCCGCACGAGGTCTCGCGCCAGGCTCCCGACGGCCCCGTCGTTGTCATAAGCAGCGGAGCTCGTGTAGCGCCCGGTGTCACGGTCGTACCAGTAAACGACGTGACGGCGGTCCCGACCCGCCAGAAAGATCGCCCCGCGGTCCTTGCCGGAAAGGGAGACGACCCGCGACCCCGGGCTCGTCGCCATCAGCCGGTCGCCGAGGGTCTCGATCCGCAGGTTGGCCGGGCCGGGGATCATTCCCCCAGGAGGCAGGGCCACGGGCTCGAGGCCGTGGCGCAGAGCATAGAGAACCCGAGCATCGTCGCTGTCGAAGACCAGCGTTTCACCCGCCGGGCCGCCGCCGATCTCGGTCGTCACCTGGTTCCCGAGCTCCCCGGACTCGAGCCAGGTCTCGAGCGTGCGTTGGCGGCCGAACACGTAACGCCGACCGTCCCTTTCGATCTCGCGGAGAAATAGCGGCGGCTGACCGGGAACCCGAGAGCTGTCCGGCTGGTCGGTGCAGTAGAACCGCCGGAGCGTTCCGCTACCCGCCGGGTCCATTTCGGACCAGCGATTCGCCACGATGCCGTGGACTCGCGGCGGTGCGCCAGTCGCGAGCGAGGCGTGGCCGGGGCCTGTCTCGGTGTTCAGGTGCTGGTAGTGGCAGGCGGTCTCGACCCGGCCCTCGGTCAGCAGGCGGCGGAAACCCTGGCTGAACCACGGGGCATACCGCTCGAGAGCCGGCCAAGAAAGACCGTCGATGGAGACGATCACCACCAGCTTGGCGGGCTCCTGTGCCTGGCTGGAAGCTGCCGGCACCAATCCGAGAAGGGCGAGGGTGAGCTGGGCGACGAGTTTCATAACGAAACAACCTAGAACCATCGGATGACGAGGTGCAGGCGGGGAGGTGACTTCGAGGTGTCTCGATGTGTTGGATCGAGGTCCAATGCATCCAGCGCCGATGTCAAGCGCGGCGAACCCGGCATGACACCGCGCTCCCACGCCGCCGGACCCTCACCGCCGCCCGGCAGCGCTGGTGCCCTCTTCTCCCCCAGCCTTCGGCGCCCCGCCCAGGGCCGTGGAGTTTGGGTGGCCGCCGGCAGGGCCGGCACTTCACCCCCGCCCCAAGAACCTTTCCGGCCCTTCCAGACCCATGGTTTGGGGGCGCGGAAGCCCCGTCAAGGCCGCCCCTCCGAAGACTCCGGGGGCGCCCCTGCGGGGTCGCTTCGCGAGCCTTGACGGGCTTCCTCTCCGCCCCCAAAAGTCGCTTCGCTCCTGTTTTTTTAGGAAGGGCCGGAAAGAAGATTTTATTTGCGCCGGCATGCGCCGGCATGCCGGCGCACACTTGACCGTTA
>JANRLG010000127.1:0-4275 GCA_033762835.1 Thermoanaerobaculia bacterium | reverse complement strand
CATCGGCGCGGCCCTGGCGCCGACGGATCGGTTTCTGGCCGATGTCGTGGCGGGAATCGATGGGGTCAAAGGGGATGTGATGAAGACGGGGGAGCTTGCGGCGGCGGTGCGGGGGTTTTATGGGGGGTTGAGGGCGTATCAGGAGTACGCCTACCTCGAGGCTCACACCAGGTTGTCGACGGCTGCCGGAGATCTCGCCACGCTCGACCATCCGCTCGCCTGGCGAGCTCGGTACCTTGCCGTGCTAACGGCTGATTCGTTGGGACTCGGCGAACGCTTGAACCAGGTGGATGACTTCTTGGCCGGGTTACCTCGCTCCCACCGCGTGCTGGTGGGCCAAGGGTTCTATCTTCGCGGACTGGTTCAAGCTCGAGGCGGGTTTCCAGAACGTTCGCTCGCGGATCTCGAGGCCGCGGTCACCGAGCTCGGCGAGTTGGGCGAGGTCGATCCCGGGACGGCGTACCGGTCCGTCCTCGCCAGCAACCGCAAGCGCGCCCATGATTTGGCACGGGCCGAAGAGGAGGATCGGCGTTGGATCGCCGCCGCCCGCCGGTTGGTGGCACCCTACTACCGGCTTTTCGTCGCCAGCTCGGTGGACGAGGCGAGCAAAGGAGCGGCCGCCGACCACGTGAGTCTCGCCGCCGCCCGTGAGTCGCTCGCCATCGAGGAGCGTTCGCCGTCGCCGAAGCCTTCGTGGATCGCCGAGATTCGGACCTCCGAGTTCGAGGCGTTGAGCCGCCTGGGTCGCAACCGGGAGGCAGACCTCACCCGCGAAGCCGTGCTGGCGGCCATCGCGGGCCTCTCTGACACCGCGGACCGGGCTCGGAGCCGCGGTGACCTGCTGCGCAGGGAGTCGCTCCTTCCCTACGTTGCCGGACGACCCAGCCGGTTCGACCTCATCGAGCAGGCGATCAACTTCTACGCCGCCGCGGGCATCAACGAGCAGCTGGTGCTTCAGGAGGTGGGGCTGCGCTCCGAGCTCGCTGCGCATGCCAACCGGCTCGGTCGTTTCCCGCAGGCGGTGGAGGCCGCGGAAAAGGCGTTCGAGCAGCTCGCCGAGCGGGCGGCCGCGACCGCGGATCGCATCGGCTTCGCCGGTAAAGTGGTGCCCGTCACCAAGGCCCGGGTGTGGGCGGGGCTGGCGCAGGCGGACTCTCCCCCGGAGACCTATTTGTGGGCCGAGCGGGGGCATCATCTTTCGGCGCCGGTCGCGTGGACCGAGGTGGTTCCCGCGGCAGAGCTCGCCACGAGGCTGCCCGCCGGTACGACGCTCGTGGAGTTCGTCGTCTTCGAGGGCTCCGTGGTCGTGGTGACGGTCTCGGCCGCGGCCATCGCCACCTGGCTGCTTCCGAAGCCGGCGGTCGAGCCCTGGGCGACCGCGGCCCGCGGCTTTGCGCGGACAGCCGTGGAGCCCTGGCTCTGTGGACGGCCGCGGGGCGAGCGGCTCGTGATCGTCCCCGGAGGTCTCGCCGCCGTGACCTTCGCCGCGTTGCCGATCCGCTGCCCGGGGGAGGGCGAGGAGTTGCTCGTGGAACGCCACGTCACGAGTCTCGCCCCGAGTGCGACGTTCTGGCTGGACGCCCGGGCACGGGCGGACGAGCTGGCCGCGCGGGGACCGGCGCGCAGCCTCCTCGCGGTCGGGGTCGAAACGGCGAAGGGCTTCGAGCAGACGCCGCTCGCACGGGCGCGGGGGGAAGCCGAGACGCTCGCCGGCCTGTACACCGATCCAGCTACCCGGCTTCTCCTGGATGAGTCCGCGACGAAAGAGACGATCCTCGAGCGCTTCGGGCGGTTCGACCTCGTCCACTTCGCGACCCATGGCGTCATCGACCTCAAGACTCCAGGCGGCTCTTACCTCGCCCTCACCGCTGGCCGGCTCGCAGCTGGCGATCTCCCAGTCCGGTCGGCAAACCCAGGAGTCACCCGCCTCGTGGTCCTCTCCGCCTGTGACACCGGGGGCACGACTTCGGGTGCCGAGGGCCTCGTGGGGGTCTCCCGCGCCTTCCTGGAGGCAGGGGTTCCCGCCGTCGTCGCCACCCTCGGGCGGGTCGCCGACGTCTACGCACCGCGATTCATGAGAAGTTTCCACGAGGAATACCAAAAAACCGGCGACGCCACCGCCGCCCTCGCCGCCGCCCAACGAACGGCGGCGCGGGAACAGTGGCCGACGACCGAAACGCCCGGCGCCGACCCGGGAGTCGAACGAACCACGGAAACGGGTCCCCCCGAGTGGGCGAAGTGGGTGGTGGTGGGGGGATGAGGGAAAACCGATGCTTTACATGCTGAGATTGATCTTCGAGGGAGTCTGTGCCTTTGTGCCGGACGCTCCGTTCTTCACCGAGTCCGCAGGTCAGTGGGTCGCCGGGAACCCTACCGAGGTCACAGTACTCTTCCCCGACCTGCGGAAAGCCGATGTCGGTGCCACGAAGAGGATGAGAGATCCGCACTTTTCCGCCGTTGTCTTCGACTTGGAGACCCTGGTTCGCGCCAAGACCAGTCGCTTCGTCGACCTGGTGGTTCGGGAAGATGGTTGTCCCTTGGAACACGGGGTCTGCTTGCTCCGGCAGGAGGCCGTCTCGATTGAAGCGACCGACGGCCGGCCCGAAGGCTTCCAATTCGCCTCGATGGTGCCGCCGGGTGATTTTCCAGTAAAAACCGCCGAGTTCGCCTCCGTCTTTTGGTTGCCCAGGATCGCGGAGGTTCAAGCTGGGTTCGAGGTCGCGAAGGAAACTTTGAATCCGCAGAAGTTCCGGCTGATGCCCCTCGAACTCGTTGGTACCTTGGCGATCAAACGGGGCTACTTTCGGTGCTTCGGTCTTAATCGAGACGAAAGCGGCGACCCTCGGATCTGGCGCTTTGCCAAGAACAACGTGGACCCCGGAGTCTGGAACCGGGCCGTGGGTAACCGCTTTGCGCTCGAGATCTACGATTTGGCGGACCCCGTCGTGCTGAAGTTGGAATTACGGACGAACGACCCCATGGAGACGACGCTCGCTTTCCTTCCGCGACCTGGCGAGAAGGTCGTCGAGATCGAATTCTCCAATCTCGAGCCAGAGCTGATCTTCGCCGACAGCGGCCTCCAAATCGAGGGCTCGCCGGACCCCGATTTCGAAGAGTTTTGTCGCAGGATCAGCAAGAACGGGCCTGCGGCGGATCCAGTCGTGCCGAACTTAAAACGAGGTTCCACCTCGCTCGGAGATGTCCGCAAACCGTGCGCACCGGCAACCTTCAGTGGGTTTGGCTGAAGGGAGGAAACATGACACCCAACGAAGCCGTGGCCGCGACGGAGAGAATCTGGCGGCGTGTGGACGAAACTCGGAGAAGCGCACACTACCCTTTCCGTGGGTTGGTCGGCTTCGGCCCGATCCTTCTCGAAAACACAGCCGACAACACCTGGGCGCTCCGTCTCTCTCGAGAGGACGATCAAGCGTCCTGGGCAGACCTTGTCAAAGACGAGGTGGAGGACGCGATCGATCGTGAACCCAAGGACTGGGAGATCGTGTCCGTCACGACGGGGCTCCAACTGGCTCTCGCGACCGTCGTCCGACCTGGTTCGTGCCTCCAGCGCCGAGTGGGCAATCTGCCGGCGGGTCCGGCGAGCACCGCCGCGGCTCAAGTGAAGTTCGGGGGAAACACGAACTTCATTCTCGGCTCGGCACACGCTCTCGCGGCTTATGGGCAAGGCCAGACGGGGATAGACGAGGTCCATCTCAGTCGCCCCAGTCCGACGGGTCCGGCGGACACCCTGGTGGGCGAGCTGGGTAAGTTCTCGGACATCGACTTCACCGGGGGGTTGGTTAGTTACGTCGATGCCGCGCTGGTCGAGCTCGCGCCTTCCTGCTCGATCGCGGAGGTGTTGTGTTTCGCGAGTCCCTTCGGCGCTCCGGCCGATCCGCCGGCCAACGAGAAGGTTGCCAAATGTGGCGCCGTCCCGCCGTTTCTGACTCACGGGAAAGTCATGGTAGTTGGTGGGGCCTACGAAGTCACGTTTCCGATCTTCGTCAACGGCAGCCTTTCCAAGGTTTGGTTCAAGGATCAGTTCTCGATCAGCGGCGTGGATCCGACGATTCCTTTTGGCTCCTCTGGAGACTCAGGTGCGCTTGTGGTTTCCGACGACCAACATCTACTACCGCGTGGCCTCCTGATGTCCGGCTCGGAGTTGAACAACGAATTCGTGGCGAACCGGATCTCCCTAGTCATGAGCGAATTGAATTTCAGCTTTCCCTGAGAGTCTCTGTTGTGTTGGACCCCCACCATTGCCGCCCCCGCCCCCCA
>JANRLG010000126.1:0-14768 GCA_033762835.1 Thermoanaerobaculia bacterium | reverse complement strand
CCGTTGAAACGCTGGAACGTCTCCCCCGGCAGCTGCCGATAAGGCAGGTTCGCCTGGACCAGGACTCGACTCAGAAACGCGAGACTTCCCGCCTCCGAGGCCGGGGTTTCGCGGATGACTTCGACTTCGTCGAGGAACCGGAGTTGGGGTCCGGTGACCCTCCGGAGGGCGGTCATGGGAGTGCCATCGACCCTCACGGCGACACCTCCACAACTTCCTCGACGAGGGCCGTGCGCTGGCCGAGAACACTGGCTTCGGCAAGCATCACCGCGGCGAAAAGGGCGAGCACATCCGCCGGGGAGTAGCCCGCGAGTAGGCCGTGATAAGCGGCCACGGAAGGCCGGCGCGGGCCCAGCTGGAGGCGTAGACGATCCACCAGGGTGACCACCGACGGCAGGTCTACGAGTCGGCAGTCCGGTTCCGCCAGGAGCCGTGCCAAAGCCAGTCGAATGGCCGGCAGCGGTTGCTGGGCGAGGGCCGAGACAACTTCAGCGTCCGACAGACGGGGCCGGCTCTCTGGAGCCCGGGTTCTTGGCCCCAGTCGCCTTTCGTGAGCGACCGAGCGCGAAGAGGTGGTCAGCGTTGGTGAGGGTGGCCCCGAGACGGCGGCACGAGCTCGCGGCATCGGCTGGAGGGTCGCCTTGAGAACCTCGACGGTGCGCTCGGCCACCGGCCGAGTCAGCAGCTCGGACAAGCCTGCGCGCTGCTTCTTGCGGGGTTCGGAGGCGAGCATCCGGGCGTGGGCGAGCTGTATGTCGCCGGCCAGGAACGCGGCCCGGACCTCGGCGTCGAGTTCGAGCAGCGACAGGCGGACCTGAACCCAGCGCTGTGACTTGCCGACTTGGTCCCCGATCTCTTCGGTGGAAAGCCCAAACCTCGTGCGCAAGCGTTCGAACGCCGCGGCCTCGTCGAGCGGATGGAGGTCTTGCCGTTGAAGGTTCTCGACCAACGCGCGGATCAGCGTGGCCCGGTCATCGAGGTCCCTGGCAATCAACGCCGGCACCGGAAAGTCCGCCGGCAGCTTCCGACGCTCCGCGAGGAGCCGGAGCGCTCGCCAGCGGCGCTCGCCAGCCACGATCTCGAAGCGGCTCGGGTCCTCGGCAAAGGTTCGGAGCTGGAGCGGCTGCTGGAGGCCCTGGGCGGCAATCGACTCGGCAAGCTCTTCCAAGCCCTCCGTGCCGAACTGCCGGCGGGGATTGCCGGGGCTCGGTGTGATCGCGGACAAGGGGACTCTGCACAGTTCCTCCCGTTCTGTCCCAGGCGTCGGGCTCGTCGGAGTCTCCACGGGGCCGGGAGACGGGCGAGAACGACGGCGGGCACCGGCTTTCGAACCAGATCTCGACCTGGCCGGGAACGACACGACGGCGGACTTGCCAAGCGTCATGACCGCTCCTTTCCCTGCGTCGACAGGAAGCGGCCGAGGTCGGGAAGGCCGACATGGAGCAACAGCTTCGCCAGAGCCACTCGGCTCGAGCTGGATTCGGGCATGGGAGTCACCTCGGGGGCCACGCCGAGGGCGCCCCCAAATCTTCGTAGGAGGGAAGCGGAGGGCAGGCTGGAGGGTCCGAGCGCCCCTACATCTTCGTGCCGGGGAGTCGGAGGAGCCGAGGGAAAGCAGGTGGACACCGATCGCCCTCGGGGCCAAGGGCCGCCGAGTGTCGCGCTGCCGTGGTGGCGCGAGAGGGTACCGAGGAAAGGCTGACCACGAACTCGAGGCGAAACCCGCGGCGACATGGCCCGGATCGGCCCCAAGTTCGACGAAACGAAGCTCCTCCGGCAGACTCGATTCGCCAGAAAGCGGCCTAAACCTCTAGAAACAAAGCTACTTGTCAGAATTCGGCGAACGGCGTTCGCCTCGGGGTCGAATTCCCTGGCTAAGTCATTCTTGATCAGCAACTTAGGACGAACACAGTCGTCTTGAGAAGACCGCTTCGAGGTAGCACGACCAAGCGGAGAATCGACGCGCTCGGAGTGGCACTGAAGGCGCCGCTCCCCTGCCCTACGCCAACCCGACGCGCCGGCCAGTCCGGGGCCTGGGAAAGCCAGAGTCTGGAGGTCGCCCAGCAGCAGCTCGAGGGGGTCGGCGGGGTCTTTCCCGCACCCTTCGAGACCGTCTCCGCACCCCGCCGGTCCCATTTCGGGCCATCCGCACGAAAAAAACTTTCGTGGCACCCTGTATGGAACCCGGAGGCATGGGAAGGCCCCCGAGGGGTCCCCCGGACTGAAGGAAGAACTGCTTTGTTTCGAGGAATTTAGGGCTTGGTACCGGCGACGGGATTTGAACCCATGACCTCCTGATCCACAGTCAGGCGCTCCACCGCTGAGCTACGCCGGCAGCTCGGAACCGGGGGATGGTAGCGGTTGAGGTCGTCGCTTGTCAAAAAAGAGTGGGGGCGAGTTCGATTTCGTGGCCTCACTCGCGGTGGATGGCCGGTTCAGGGGTCCTTCTCGCACCCCAGAAGAATGGACGCGAAGCACCCCTTGCGGTCTGTCCAGGTCCGCTCCAGGCGGAAGCCGGCGGCGGCGGCGAGGTGGCCGACGGAGGCGGTGTCGAATTTGTGAGAGGCCTCGGTGAAGAGCGTTTCGCCGCGCCGGAAGGTCACTTCGAGCCTGCCCAAGGCCGCGAGCGTGACGGTCTGGTCCTGCCGGCTTTCGAGGTGCATCTCGATCCGCGCCGGTTGGCTCAGGTAGCGGACACGGTGCGCGAAGGCATCGAGGTCGAAGTCGGCGCCGAGCTCGCGGTTGATCCGCAGGAGGAGGTTTTTGTTGAAGGCCGCGGTGACACCGAGGGGATCGTCGTAAGCCGGCAGCAGGATCGCTTCGGACTTGTCGAGATCGACCCCGAGCAGCAGGTGATCACCAGGCACGAGCACGGCTCGAATGGCCGTCAGCAGAGCGAGTTGGGCCGCAGGGTCGAGGTTGCCCAGAGTCGAGCCGAGGAACAGAGCCAAGGTCGGACCGGGACCGGCAGCGGCGTGCCGGCCGAAGGCCGCGAGAGCACCGGGATAGTCGGACACGAGCGCGTGGATGGTGAGGCCTGGGAAGTCCGTCAGCAAGTCCGCCGCGCTCGACTCGATGGCGGTCGCCGAGATGTCGACCGGCACGTACTCGAGGGTGGCTTGGCCGTCGAGCAGGGCCGCCAGCAGATGGCGGGTCTTCTTGGCGGTGCCGCTGCCGAGCTCGAGGACGCGGGTGACAGGCCCTAGGGTGGCCGCCATTTCGTCGGCGTGGCGCTCCAGGATTTCCGCCTCGGCACGGGTCACGTAGTACTCGGGCAGCAGGCAGATGGCCTCGAACAGGAGCGAGCCGAGCTCGTCGTAGAAGTACTTCGGCTGGAGGGCCTTGGGCTCGGCCGTCAACCCCTCTTTGACGTCTTCGGCGAAGCTCGAGCGGTGCTCGGCGGGCTCGAGGTGCTCGAGCACGAAACGGGGATTTTCCATGAGGGGCGGTGCCGTCCTTTCTGAAACAGTCTACCGGAGCAATGCCCCGGCGGCCGTTTCAGTTCCCGGACGATTCGGCGGCGAGTCCGAGGGCTTCGCGGGCCGCGGCTCGGGGCAGCCGCTGGCCGGTCATTCGGCGGAACTGCTCGGCGGCCTGTTCGAGCAGCACTTCCCGGCCATCGATCGTGGCGACTCCGCGAGCCGCCGCGGCCCGCAGCAGCGGTGTCGGCTCCTCGCCATACACGAGGTCGACGACGACGGCGTTCGAGGCCAGCCCGGTCGGATCGAAGGGCAACGGATCGGCCGGCCCGCGACCCAGCGACGTCGCTTGAACGACAACGGAATAAGGCGCCGGATCGAAGTTCGCGAGTGGCACGAAGGGCACCCGCAACTCGTGCGCGGCATGGCGCCCACGCTCTGCGTCCCGATTGACCAAACTGACGTGGGCGCCGGCAGCCTGGAGGCCGACGACCGCGGAGCGCCCCGCTCCCCCGCTCCCGACGACCGCCACGTGGGCGCCTTCCAGCCCGACGCCCCGGCGGCGCAAGGGCTCGACCACACCCTCCGGATCGGTCGACTCGGCCTCCCAGACCCCCTGATTCCAGATCAGAGTGTTGGCAGCGCCGATGCCACTGGCGCGCGGGCTCGCCGCGCCGGAGACGGCGAGGGCGACATCTTTGTAAGGCGCCGTGACCGCGAGGCCGCGCAGCGGCCAACCGAGCGCCGCGAGCGCCTCGGACTCGATCAGCTCGAGCCAGAAGTCGCCGAAGTGCTCGGTGTGGAAAGGCAGGAACAGGAAAGGCAAGCCGAGCGCTCGGTAGGCCCGGTTGTGGAGCCGGGGGGACAACGACGACGCCACGGGGTTGCCGACCACTCCGAAGACGGCTTCGAGCGGCAGCAAGTCCGGCAATCCAAAGTCGGCGGCCAAGCGATCGACGCCGAGCTGACCCGGGGCGCCGGGAGCTGCCCCCGGCAGAGCCCCGTAGACGACCGGAGCGCCCAGCCGTGGCGCCAGCGGGCGCGTCCAGGTGCCGGAGGGGCCGGAGGCGAAGGCGGTGACGTCCTTTGAGCGCTCGGCGTGTAGGAGCTCGAGGGGCGCCCGTTCCTCTCCGGGTTTACCCGCAGCGGGCACGAGTTTGTAGAGCCCCGCCGGAATCCGCCGCAGCTGGCGCAGCCGAGCGGCGAGCTCCTCGACCGCCAGGGCGGGGCCGTGCCAGGAGACGATCCGTCGCTCCGCCGGGATGGCGGCAAGCAGGTCGTCTCCGTCGTCCCGCTCGCCCTCGAGATCGAGTCGATCGTAGTGGCCCGCCGCGGCGATCAGCCGCTCGGCGCGGGCAGCCGGATCGTCGTCCCCCTGCCCCCCCTCGGCACCACTGCGAAGGGTGTAGAGCAATTCCGCTCCGGTGGCCGCCCGCAGACGCGCAAGCTCGTCCGGTGCCGGGTCCCCCAGCAAGTCCGCACGCACCTCGAGCCAACGGACGCCCGCGGGCAGAGCCCGCAGCTCCTCCGTGCTCGGTAAACGGGTCAAGGTGACGATGAACTCGGCCGTCGGCATGGGGCGAGTCTACGACGGGTAGAGGAAGAGATGTATGATGTAAGCATGTCGAAGCATCGGACCCAAGTTCTATTCGACGACTGGCAGTACGAGTCCCTCAAGTCGCTCGCGGAGCGAGAGGGCGAGAGTCTCGGCCATTTCGTCCGCGAAGCCGTCGCCGAGTACTTGATCCGAGACCAAGGCAAGAGATCCACACGCCTTGCTCAGATCGAGGGAGTCGGCGCCAACGCCAAGGCCTCCGGCCGAGACCACGACGAGCTACTCTACGGCGGTCAGTGAACATGGAGCGGCTCTTCGTCGACACGAGTGCCTGGTTCGCGTATGCCAATTCCGAGGACCCTGAACATGACCGGGTCCGCTTGGTGCTGCTCGACTACGAAGGTCGCCTGGTAACCTCGAACTTCGTCTTCGATGAGACGGTGACACTCTGCCGCAGAAAGCTGGGTTATGGCGCCGCCTGTTTGGTGGGAGAAGCCCTGCGTGACGCGGAAGTCGCCGATGTCGTGCGGGTAACCGTTGAAGACGAAGCCGAAGCTTGGCGCCTCTTTCTCGACCGAGACGACAAGCACTACAGTTTTACCGACTGCACCTCGTTCGTCCTTCTTCGCCGGCTTCGTGTCCAACACGTGCTAGCGCTCGACGACGACTTCCGCCGCGTGGGCTTCACGACTCTGCCGGACTGAACCCAGCGAGCACTCGACGTGCCTGCCAGAGGTGCCGGCGGGTGTGAGCGTTCAGGATGTGAAACGCCGTGCCGCAGGTGAATCGAATGCCCGGAAGGAAAGGGTTCGGGAAGCGAATCCGGTTCAGGTCGAGGCCGGCATATTGGCGCAGGAAGCCGCGCACGTTGGCTTGAGCGGCGCGGAAGTGCAGCAGCACCTCGAGTTTGCTCGCCGCGCTCGGTGGCTGGGTCTTTGCCACGGCCCGGAAACGGCGCCTCGGTGGTGGCTCGAGTTGCCCGACGAACCAACAGCCGAACCAGGGCAGCCGGATCGGCCCGCGCCGCTCGGCCCCGCCACGCGCCTGGGCAGCAGCGAGGGCGCCGACGACGGCGGTGATGTACTCGTCGTTGGTCGTCGAGACGTGTTCGAAGATCTGGGCCACGCTCCAGCCCTTTCGACCTTCCGGCTGGCGGTTGAGCTCGCTCTCGGTCAGGCCACCGACGAGCTGCTCGACCTCGCGCTCGGCGCGGTCGAGTTCGTCCAAGAGGGCCTGGATGTCCGGCTCCATGCCCGGCTCAGTAAGCGTTGTAAACGAGCCCCTGGCGCAACGTCATCCAGAGGATCTTGAGGTCGAGGCGCAGGGACCAGTTCTCGATGTAGTAGAGGTCGTACTGGATGCGCTTGCCGATCGAGGTGTTGCCGCGCCAGCCGTTGACCTGCGCCCAGCCGGTGATGCCGGCCTTGACCCGGTGGCGGTGCATGTACTGCGGGATCTTGTGCTTGAACTCGTGGACGAAGGCCGGGCGCTCGGGGCGCGGGCCGACGATCGACATCTCCCCCATCAGCACGTTCCAAGCCTGCGGTAGCTCGTCCAAGGACGTGCGGCGAAGGAAGCTGCCGAAGCGGGTCCGCCGTGGATCGTCGCGAATGGCCCACACGGGTCCGGTCGAGGCCTCGGCATTCACCCGCATGCTCCGGAACTTGAGCATGTGGAACGACTTGCCGTCGAGACCCATGCGCTCCTGGCGGTAGAAGATGGGACCTTTGTCTTCGAGCCAAATGATCAGGGCCACGAGGGGCAGGAACCAGGGTACGAGCAGGAGAATGACCGTGCCCGCGATGGCGATGTCCATGACGCGCTTGATCAGGCTGTTCCAGCCCTGGAGAGGTACTTGAGAGAGGTTGATGACCGGGGTGCCGTCGACGTCCTCGACCGAGGCCGAGAGGGCCGCGAACTGGAGGATGTCCGGCACCAGCTTGACCTCGACGATCTCCTTCGAGACCGCTTCGAGGATCTGCATCATCTTCTTGTGCGCCTCGAGGGGCAGAGCGATATAGAGCTGGGCAACCTCGTGCTGGGTGATCAGTTCGACCACCTGGTCCGAGGGGCCGAGAACCGGCACGCCTTCCACTTCGGTCCCAACCAGCGCCTCGTCGTCGTCGATGAAGCCCACCACTTCGAAACCGAGGTCGCGATGGGCGTTGATCTTGTGGGTGACCTCGCGCCCCAGGCGACCGGCACCGACGACCAGAATCTTCTGCGTGCTCGGACGGAACCGGCGCAGCAGGAAGCGCAGGGCGTTTCTGGTGATCACCACGAAGACGAGATCGACTCCGGCGAAGAGCACCAGGAACCAACGGCTGTAGGTGAAGTACTCGGGGCTCCCGGGGGCCGCGGGCGGGCGGTACCAGGCGATCACCACCGACAGCAGCACCGAGCCCAAAGCCACCGCCATGCCGGCGGTCATGGCCTCGTCGATGCGGCTGCGATCGCGGCGGTTTTGGTAGAGGCCGTGGAAGTAGAAGACTACGGGCCAGAGCACCACCACGAAGGGCAGCAACTCGAGATAGCGGCCGAAAGCCGGGACGTCTTTGGTGACGGGGACGATCTGGAACTCGAAGCGCAACGCCCAGGCAGCGAGGAACGCCGCCGCCGTGGCGAGGACGTCGCCCAGCAGGTAGAAACTCGCGATGGTTTGGTGCCGTTGACGAATCAAGAATCGCGCTCGCTGGGTCCGGCGGTGGGCCCGGCCGGTGGGTTCTCGGTTTCGATCCGGGCGCGGAAGCCTCGCTGGAACCTGTCGCGCGAGAATCCCTCGGCCCGATGTCGCAGTTCCGTGGCATTGAAGCCGATCCGGGCGGCTTTGTCAATCGCCCATGAAAGCTGGTCCAGGTGCTCGTCGTCGGTGCCCGGCCGCGGGCCGTAGAGCACGCCGTGGACACCGTCCTCGACCATGTCCGTGACACCACCGCGACCGAGGGCGACGACCGGCGTGCCGCAGGCCAAGGCCTCGACGGCCGCGATGCCGAAGTCCTCGACACCCGGCTGCACGAAACACCGGGCGCCGCGGTAAAGCGCCAGCAGCTCCGGACCGTCGACGCGCCCGGCGAACCGTACCGTGGGGCCTGCCAGGCGCCGCAGGGCACCGCGCTCCGGCCCATCGCCCACGATCACCAGCGGCAGGTGGCGCTTGGCGCAGGCGCGGATGGCCAAGTCCACCCGCTTGTAGGGCGCCAGCGCGGCGACCACGAGGGCGTACTCGCGCGGCGCGGGATCGGGAGGCGGCGAGAAGAACGAGACGTCCACCGGCGGCGCCAGGACGGTGGCCACCCGGCCGTAGTAACGCCTAATGCGTTCGGCCACGAAGCTCGAGTTAGCGAGGAACTCGTCCACCCGCGGCACGCTCGCCACGTCCCACGTGCGCAGCCGCGACAGCGCCCGCCCGCGCAACCAAGCCACCGGGCCCGTGCGCTTCGGGAAGTAGGCGTGCTCCTGGTCCCAGGCGTACCGCATCGGGGTGTGGCAGTAGCAGACGTGGCGCGCCCCGGGAGCGGGCAAGACGCCCTTGGCAACACAGTGGCTGGTCGAGATCACGAGGTCGAAGCCCGAGAAATCGAACTCCTCGATGGCCGCCGGAAAAAACGGCAGGTACCAGCGGTATTTCGAGCGCAGCAACGGCCAGCGCTGGAGCGAGCTGGTGACGATCTTCCGGCGCTCGATCTCGCCGCCGATCGAGCCGGGAAAGTGGAATAGGGTGTAGATCGGCGCCCCCGGAAACAGCTCGGCGATCGCCTCGAGCACCTTTTCGCCGCCGCGCAATCCGGTCAGCCAGTCATGGACGAGGGCGACTCTCAAGCGAGGTCCTTGGCAGTAGGCTCGGGGGCGCGGGCAAGCACGGTAGCGGGATTTTACGTCGAACCGGCCGACGCAGCCGCAGCGGGTGCCCCGCCACGCCTCCGCGTGTTAGCCTATCTGTCGTGAACGCAAGCGCTTCCGCCACCTCGGCACTGGCTGTCATCCAAGAACTGGACCCCGAATGACCGACCTACCCGCCTGCCCCCAATGTGCTTCGACCTACACCTACGAACTCGGCGAGTTGTGGGTGTGCCCGGAATGTGGTCATGAGTGGAGCCGGGTCGCGGTCGTCGCCGGCGAGCCGGAGCGGGTTTGGCGGGACGCTTTCGGTACGGTCCTCCAGGACGGCGATGCCGTGACCGTGATTAAGGACCTCAAGGTCAAGGGCTCGTCCGGGGTCGTCAAGGTCGGCACCAAGGTCAAGAGCATTCGGTTGATCGAAGGGGATCACGACATCGATTGCCGCATCGAGGGTTTCGGCTCCATGTCGCTCAAGTCCGAGTTCGTCAAGAAGGCCTGACGGCGGTTACCAGCTTTCTTCACCACCCAACACTTCTTGGTAGATCGCCCGCGTGCGTAAGGCGGCGAGGCTCCACTGGAACTTCTGGGCGCGTTTGAGTCCGCGGGCGGCGAGGTCGCGGCGTGCTGCCGGGTCCGCCACCAGGCGCGTGATGGCCGCCGCCAGAGCTTCGACGTCGAGCGGGTCGACCAGCTCCGCGGCGCCGCGGCCGATCTCCTCGAGGGCCGAGGTGGACGAGGTGATGACCGCCGTGCCGGCAGCCATGGCCTCGACCACCGGTAGGCCAAAGCCTTCGTAGAGGGTCGGATACAGCAGCAGCGTCGCCCCCTGGTAGAGCGCCGGCAGGTCGCCCTCGGCGACGAAACCGAGGAAGTGGACCCGATCCGCGAGCCCCAGCCGCTCGGCCCAGCGGCGCACCTTCACCAGCTCGGTCTCCCGCGCGCCCACACAGACGAGCGGGGGCAGCTCCCCCGCGGCCAGCTCCCGAGCCCGAGCACAGGCTGCCAAGACCCGATCTAAATTCTTGTGAGGCTTGGGGTTGCCGACGAACAGCAGGTACTCGTCGGGGACCCCGAGACGGCGCAGCAGGGCGGCCCGATCCGCCTCCGCGAGGTGCTCGCGGAAGCGCTCCTCAACGCCGTTGTAGACCACCTCGATCTTCTCGCCGTCCACATCGAAATACTCGACGAGATCCGTCTTCGTGCGCTCCGACACCGCGATGATGCGGTCGCCGCGCTCGAGGCTCCGGCGGATCATGCGCCGCGCGTAGTGGAAGGCCAAGCGGTTGGGCAGAAACTCCGGAAACAGTAGGTGGATGATGTCGTGGATGGTGACCACCACACGGGACGGCACGTACAGCGGCAAGACGTAATGGGTGGCGTGAAAGAGATCGAGATGCAGTCGAGACAGGCGCCACGGCAGCATCACCTGCTCGCGCAGCGAATACACCCGACTGCCCTCGACTACGAGCTCGAAATTCGGCGGCAGCTCCCCGAGGGCCTCCCGACCCTCGGGCGAGACCAGCAAGCGGTAGTGAGTCTCTCCGTCGAGATTCGCCAGCCCCCCCACCAGGCCGCGAATGTAGGTGCCGATCCCGAAATCCTGGGCCTTGCGGCAATCGATGCCGATCGTCGGACTCACCCGGGGGGCTCCGCCGCCAGGGCTTCGGTGAAAACCTCCTCGTGGGCGCGGGCGGCGGTGTCCCAGCGGAAGGTGCGGGCGCGTTCGAGGCCGCGGCCGGCCAGCTCGGCCGAGAGGCCCGGTTCCGCCAGGAGATGGGCCACGGCCCCGGCCAACTGCCCGGCGTCCTGGGGATCGACCAGCAGGGCCGCTCCGCCCGCGACCTCGGGCAGACTCGAACGATCGGACGTCACGACCGGTACGCCGCACGCCATGGCCTCGACCACCGGCAGGCCGAAGCCCTCGTAGAACGACGGGTAGACGAAGACCGAGGCCGCCTGGAGCAGTTCCAGCAGCCGCGCATCGGTCACTCGGCCGAGGTGCCGCAGACCGGCGGGCGCGAGTTCCGCGAGCTGCCGCTCGAGCGAGCGCGAGCGCCAACCGTAACCGCCCGCGAGGACCAGCGGCAGAGTCGCGGGGAACTCCCGCCGGAGCGCCGCCCAGGCCGTCACGAGGGTGCCGATGTTCTTGCGCGGCTCGAGAGTGCCGGCGTAGAGGAGGTAACCCTCGGGGCAACCCAACTCGGCCCGCACGGCCGCGATGGCCGCGGGCTCCCCCGGCGTGAACTCCGGCCGCACGCCACCGTGGATGACCCGCAGTTTCTCGGGCTGCCCCACGAAGGCCGCGGGGAAGTGCCGGCGCAAGTCGTCCGCCGTGGCGTTCGACACCGCGATGACCCGCCGCGCCCGCTCGAAGCTGCGCGCCAGGAACGGCACTTGGCTATAGCGGACCTTGAGGGTGTGGAAGTCGGGGAACAGCAGAACGGTGAGGTCGTGCACGGTGACGACGCCCGGCACGTCCCCCAGCAGCGGCAAGGTCTGGAGCGGCGACCAGTGCAGATCGTTATCGCCCCGCTGGAGGCGCCGCGGCAGCTGCCACTGCTGCCAGGTGACACCCAAGGCGGCCGGGACCACCTCCACGGGCACCCCGGCCGCCGCCAGGATCGCTTCGTCGTGCACGGGCCGGTGGGCGAAACCGCGGTACTGGAAAGCCCCGGAAGGCCCGAGACTGGCCAGCAGCTCGCGGGTGGAGACCCCGATCCCGGTGGGCGCGGGGACGAGGGCGCGGAGATCGACGGCGACGGTGGGCGGCACGGGTGGGGAGTTTTTCACAGGGCGGCTGGTATTCTCGACCCCGATCCAAAGGAGCCCGTAATGCTTCCGACGCCGCACCGGTGGTTCATACCCGTCCTGCTGGGCCTCGCCGCCCTCCTCCCCGCCCGTGCCGACTCCCCCGCTGCTCGCGAGGTGGCGAAGATCGGGGAGGAATACCTGGCCCACGGGCTCGAACGCCATCCGGCACTGCGCCAGAAGCTGGGCCAGGTCGCCCTCCACCTGCCCGATTACTCCCTCGAGGCCGAGCGCCGCGACGCCGAGCTCGCCGCCGCCTGGCGCGTCCGCCTCGAGGCCGTCAGCGAGGCCGACCTCGGCGCCGAAGAACGCCTGAGCAGGGACGTTCTGCTCTGGCAGCTGGCCGACACCGAGCGCGGGGTCGAACACTCCTTGTGCTTTTTCCTGGTCACGCCCTACACCTGGTCGTTCCGCGGCATCGAGCCGGTCCTGGCGGATCATCGGTTCGTCACCGCGGCGGACCTCGACGGTTACCTGCGCCTCGTGCGCGAGGTGCCGCGGGTGGCCGGCCAGTTGTGGACCCGGCTGGCACTCCAGCGCGAGCGCGGCATCCTGATTCCCCAGCCCGCCTTGCCCGCGGTGGTGGCCCGACTCACGGCCCTCGGCCAGCCGGGCGACGCCAGCCCGTTCGCGGTGAGCGACGACCGCCTGAGCGCACTGCCCGCTCCAGCCGTGGCGGAGTTCCGCTCGCGCCTGTCCCGGATCATCGACACCGAGGCTGCCCCCGCCTTCCGCGCCCTCGCCGCCTACCTCGGGCCGGACTACGCGGCGGCAGCGCCAGCCGAGATCGGCCTGGCCTTCCGTCCCGGGTGTGCGGCAGCGTACCGCTGGGCGGTGGGCAGCCAAACCACCCTCGAGCAGACCCCCGAGGAGATCCACCAGATCGGACTCGCGGGCGTCGCTCGCCTGCAAGCGCGCATGGCCGAGCTGCGCCGAGCGCTCGGTGGTCCCGAGGACGCCCGGGAGTTTCATGCTCGGCTGCGGTGGGACCCGCGTTTCCAGGCCAAGACGCCGGAGGAAGTCGGCGAGCGCCTGATGAAACCGATCCGCCGGCTCGAACCCTTGGTCGATCGCCTGTTCCAACGCCAGCCGAAGGCCCCCTACGGCGTGCTGCGGCTGGATCTGGAGCTCGAACCGGTGATGACCTTCGGTTACTACGACGCCCCGAAACCCGGCAAACCCGTGGGCAACTACCGCTTCAACGGCTCGAAGCTCGAAGAGCGCTCCTTGGTGGGTGCGGCCAGCTTGATCTACCACGAGTTGGTGCCGGGCCACCACTTCCAGATCGCCCTGCAGAACGAAAACGAGGCGCTTTCGCCCATCCGCCGGGAACTCTCCTACAACGCCTTCGCCGAGGGGTGGGCCGAGTACGCGGCCGAGTTGCCGCGCGAGCTTGGGCTTTACGACGATCCGTGGGACGAATACGGTCGTTTGACGGCGGACATCTTCTTGACGACGCGGCTGGTCGTCGACACCGGCATGAACGCGCTCGGCTGGACCCGCGCCCAGGCCCTCGAGTTCATGGCGGCGAACCTGCTCGAGTCCGAGATCCAGCTCCAGACCGAAACCCTGCGCTACGCCACCGACCTGCCGGCCCAAGCCCTGGCCTACAAGATGGGCGCCTACGAAATCCGCCGGCTACGCGACGAGGCGCAGAAAGCCCTCGGTGAACGCTTCGACATCCGCCGCTTCCACGATGCCGTGCTCGGCACGGGTTCCGTGCCGCTGACGGTGCTCAAGCGCCATCTGGCCCGCTGGGTGGCGGCGGAGCAGGCTGCTCCGCAAGCAGGGGAGAAGTAGCGCCCCAGGTCCGCTAGGGACCCAGCGTGATCCCCAAGACCGTGAGCACGGCGACGCCCAGCAAACCGACCCAGCCGAGATGTTTGCCGCGAGTCCCGAAGTAGACCAAGTCCGAGGCGACGGTCATGGCAAGGGCGACGGCGAAGGGAATCCACTTCGGGCCGGGATGGGCCGCCTGATCGAAGAGCAAGGCGGCCAGAGCCAAGCCGAACACCGACAGAATGTGCCAGGACGCCCAGAGAATCCGAACGTGAGGCTCGCGGAGCACGGTACCGCCGTCGGTAGGCACGACGCCTCCGCGCCGCAGGCGCCGGAAGATCCAGCGCTCTCCCAAGATCGAGTGCACGGCGGCGACGACGACCGTCAACAAACCCGCGGCGAAGTACAGCCAGTGGCAAGGCTCGGGCGGCATGATCGGGACCTCGCCGGCCGTCACCGCCGCCGTTTGACCGGCTCACCGGCAACGGCGGTGCGGTTGCGGCCGGTTTCCTTGGCCACGTACATGGCGGCGTCGGCGAGGCGCAGGAGCGCGCTCTTGGTCGCCTCGGGACTGGCGTCGGCGGCGACGTGACGGGCGAGGGTGGCGACGCCGATCGAGCAGGTCAGGCCGGTCAGGTTCAGGGGTTCGGATTGGATGTCGCCGGGAGCGCGGGAGAAGACGTTCTCGAGGATCGACTCCCGCACGTCTTCGGCCAACTCGACCGCGGATTCGAGGTCCGAGCCGGCCAGCACCAGCACGAACTCGTCGCCGCCGTAGCGCGCCGCGAAGGCGCCCAGCGGCTCGACGGTGCCGTGGAGAATTTCGCCGACCTCCCGCAGGACTTGGCTACCGGCGAGGTGGCCGTGGGTGTCGTTGACCCGTTTGAACAGATCGAGGTCGAGAAACAACACGGCGAGATCCGTTCCCGCGGCACGCGCCTTCTCGATCACCGACGTCAGCTCGATGTGCAGGAAACGGTCGTTGTACAACCCCGTCAGGTTGTCGCGCTTGGCGATCTCTTGGGCCTGGCGACCGTCGAGCACGTTCTGGATCGAGATCGAGATGTACCCGGCGAAGATCTCGAGCAGGTTCTTGTCCTGGTCGGTGTAGCCGATGCGGCCGCGGCGGTTGAGCAGCTCGAGCACACCGCACACCTGCTGCTCGATGCGGATCGGGATCGCCACGATGGAGCGCGAGTTGTAGGCGATCTCGTCGTCCACGGCGCCGTAGAAATGACGATCGGAGCGCGCGTCGACGGTCGAGTAGGCGTTGCCGGTGCGGTAGACGAGGCCCGCGATGCCGCGGTCGGCATGGATCTTGCGCCCGACCAAGCCCTCGGAGCGCTCGCCGAAGGCGGCAATGAACG